>CAWKZT010000078.1:0-8137 GCA_963854565.1 Acidimicrobiia bacterium | reverse complement strand
CCAGCTTGGACTCCCCTGCCTAGGTGGAGGCCGCCGTAGGCAACGATGCCCAAGGCCAAGGCGAACACCAAACCCGTCTCACCGTCGAACAATCGATCACGGAGAAAAAACGCAACGGTCCCCACCACGATGGCGGCACCCATGGCAAGTCTAGTAACAAAGCGTCGAGTCGCCAGAAAAAGTCCTCTACTGGAGTGACCAGTTGCCCGAGCGCTGGAAATAGCGCGAACTAGATCTTGTTCAACCGGGATAAACAGACCGGGAGCCACAACAAACAACAAGAACCACAGGCGCGTAACCACCGCATAATCATCGGCACTTAGACCGCCGAGGCGGGGCGGGAGAACGAGGAATAGATAGGTCGCAAGGCCATTGCTCATAACGCCGGCCATTACCGCAAATGAACCTTCCGGAAGAATTGACTTAACGGTACGGATTACCCGTGACGAGCCGATCATGAGCCGCGATCTTCTGTGATTAC
Organism: Acidimicrobiia bacterium; assembly: GCA_963854565.1. GTDB lineage: Bacteria > Actinomycetota > Acidimicrobiia > Acidimicrobiales > JAHEJN01 > CAWKZT01. Next base: position 7,656 of record CAWKZT010000078.1, on the reverse strand, counting down.
TAGCGCTAGTTCGACCATCAACATCGCCAGTGCCATCCACCCAAATAGGTGAACCCGCTCAAACAGACCCGGCCAAAAACCACCTGATCCGATGTCATATCGTATGACCTGAAACACCACGTAGGCTGCCGAAATACCGAGTGATCCGGTAGCAATCACCATCGGAACAAATCGAATTCCCCGGCGTTGTGGCGCCAAGAGTGAAACCAACACGACCGCCCCTGCCACCAAGCCAATCCCACTCCGAGTGGTCGACCCCACTACGGCTACTACCGCCATCGTGGTGAGTAACACCGCCCTGGTCGACAGGTTCCGGTGCGCCGACATGCCCGGGTTCAGGGTGACCGGAGTAGACCATGACTTTGATGTCGCGCCCCGGCGATCAAGAACCGCCAACCCGATACCCGCCAAACAAAATAGTGCTCCTGCTAAGAAGAACCAACGAACCGCACGTTGTGGTGCCCAAGCCAGATCGATGACGATCGGCTCTCCAGGCGTAAATTCGGTGGCGTCCAAGTGCCAGCCGTTCGCAAATCCCTGCACCAGACGCGCGGTGCCGAGGTCATTTCCACCACGAACCGTCGCCTGCCAACCAGGGTTATAGCTCTCCGCGAGGATCAACCAAAAGCCCGAATCGGTAGGTTCGACCTCGACGGTTCTGGTGGATCGTGAGTTTTCCAGCACTTGGACGACGGGTGGTTGCTCGACACTTTTCGACTCATCCACTGAACGAAAGACCAGTTGATCAACATCGATCCCAAGATCTCGCCCAACTGCGGTGGTGACTACCGTTTGCCCGGCTCCAAAAGCCACGGCGCTACAGCCGTGGATCTGGAATTTGTCATAAGCAACTCTTTGCAAACGAACGCCAACAGCCTGGCCATCCACTTTGACGAGATCATTACGACACTCTGTATCCCCTGCGCCGGCACCACGCGTGACTTGGCGTGCCGTGTCGGCGCTGTCGACTATGTCAATCAGTCCGATCGGCATGACAATGTCGGTCTCGCTGTACCAATTTATGGTGGTTCGATTCTGGACCGCCGAGACCGTCAACCGTACGTTTCCGGCGGGAAGGGACGGCAATATTGCCATTCCATCAGCACCCACCGACACCAGATTAGATCCTGCGCCCGACTCGATGATGACCTCCACTGGTAAAGAATGCAGCGCATCAACCGCAAAGCGAGCCAGCAGGCTCGGCGCCGCCTCAGGCAAGGAGAAAGCCATGAAGTTGCCCTCCTGGACTCCAAAGGGCGTCTGCCACATCGTGGTGTCATCTCCGTCGAGCGCCGCTGAAGGCCGGCTGTTCACCGAGCCGGCCAGGAAGCTTGATCCAGAGACCAACGCATCACCGGTTTCTGCATCAATAACTTCGCCGGCAGCCCGCGCCGACAGGCGAGCCGTCCCCGAAAGTTCAAACTCACGTGCCGCGGGCAACGTAATCAACCTGTTCATGAAACGTTCGGTGTCGTCGCGAACCACATTGGCAGGATCGGTGCGCAGGCGGGTCAAGAGCACGGTGATGTCTGTGCTCTGTAAATCGTCGTCGCCAATACGGTCGACAACATCGGTCGGCAAAACAATGATCTCGTCGACAACGAGATCTCCCAGCCGAACCTCGGCAAACCCAACCGCGGAGAGTCCGCCAAAACCCGGCCGACGGCCGGCTGATGTCTCAACAATTTCCAGTTCCAGTGAAGCCACCCGGCCAACGGGCAATTCGATGGATTGACCAGGCGCAGTTAACGAACTTGCATCCAGACTCACCGGGAAGACCACGTCATCATTTACACGAACCAACAGATCAACAATGCTGCGATCAACATCTGGACCCGTTGGCTGCAGCACCGTTAACGATGAAGTCGCGATCGGTTCGTCTGGCTCAATTCGCAGGACATGTCCTTGGGCATCGGAAAATGCGGCCACTAGCCACGCCGTCGACGGGTCTCCGTCGACGGCCATCACCGGACGATTTTCCGGGTGATAAGAAATCGGATTGCCGTAGGCCGATGCCGAGATCGTCGCGCCAGGCTGCTGAGCAACCGTGGCCGAACCGGTAACGCTGCGCCCCATCACGTTCAGGCGCACATCCGTGGGATCGGCGACCCGATCAGCACCATCGGCTCGTTCGGTAAACCCAACATTGTCCCGAACGGTTTTCCAACGCCTGGCTCGTTGCCTATTGCTGTCGGTAATCACAACGGAACTCCCCGCTGTTAGGGCTTCATGGAGTTGCGTTGCATCAAGTGACCCTGTGTAAAGAAGCGGTCGCGAGGGCAACAACAAACCAGCTTCGGCGAGGTCTACAACACCCTCGCCATCACCCGAGACCAAGACGGGCACATCGTTGGTCGCCGAAATAATGCCCGTGGCAGACTCGACTTCGAGAATGGCTAGCTGCGGAGCCTCGGAGCCACCGGCCTCCAACCCAAGCTCGATTTCGTCGAGGAGTGGAAAGTCCGAAACAGCTCGATTCGTGCCAAGGTCACCGTACGCCGTCGGCTCGGACAGCCCAGATACATCGGCAGAAAAGTCATTCCACAATTGCGCGGGGCGCGGTGTGCGAAACCGTTCGTACTCAAGATCGAGTTGCAGTACTACGTCACCAGCGCCAAGTAATGCGGCCACCGGGCCAACCGACGACGGCTCCGCAATGCCTTCTTGCAGTCGCCGATCGAGGGCAATCAACAAGTCAGACGCGGGCTCAGAACTAAACCCAATGAGTTCACGGATAGCTACCGGACGATCGACGAGTCCGGGAAGAATGTGATCAATTGTGTTTCCCCATCGGTGGGCCGAAAAATCGTTGCCGGGCAATACCAGTATTCGAGAATCCCTGCTTCCGTCGAGGTCGCCCGCCGCTTCGGTCCAATGGCTGGGAATTTCCTCGTCCCGTGCTAATTCGGAGCCGACATAGTCGCCCGTGAAAAGGGGCGAGATATTGATCAATACCAACACGATCACAAGCGGCCGAAATACCTTCGCAACCTGCGGCCAGTGCTCATCAATCAGTGAAATTGCCAGACCCGTAAACAATGCTGCCCCGATCAAGAACAGCGGCAATGCTCGAGGTGAACTTCGCAAGGCCAAGCCAGCCGTTGATCCTTCACCAAGATCTCGCAGCACGCTGCCAACAACAGAGGGTCGTTCGTAGGGGTGCAAACCAATCGTGAGTCCCAAACCGGCCACCATCAGCATTAAGAGGTAGCCACGGTGAGCCCAGCGAACGGTTCCGATCGAGATGAGACTGACAAGGGCAAGAATGAAACCCACCAGGATCTGCCCCGGTGCCGTCATGAATCGGACGGCAGACGAAACCCAGGGGCCCGTTTTGTCGCCGCCATAGAACACCCAATAGCCAAGACCTCGCCAGGCCTCCGTAGAGGACGCGCTCGAGGCAACTACTTCCAGCGTCTCTGAAAACTGCAGCACCGGTGGGCCATATCGACTCTGAACAACCAATGGCCCTGCCCACCACAACGAACACCCAACCACGGCCAGACCAATACGTCCGGCCGCGGCAACTCCGTCTCGAAACGAAATCTCCCGCTGCACCCATATCGCGAACGGAAACCACAAAATGACGCCGATTCCGGCAAAAACCAACGAACTCGCGTTGACGCTACCGACGGACGTCGCGACCAGTCCTAGTAATGCCGGATGACGCCACGACCGCGTGCGAGTGCTTCGGATCCCTAGCCCAATTAGCCAGGGAAGGGCAGCCCATGCCAGCAATAGAACAGAAATTCGGGTGGAATACGCCAGCGCATAGGGCGACAAGCCATAGGACAATGCGGCCACGAAATCGCCGTTGCCTTTGAGTTCCATCACCTTCCACAGCCACAGGACACCAAGTGCAGCCAAGAGAATAAGGGATCCGATCCACAACCTCTGTGCTACCCAATCAGGAAGTCCGATCTTTTCGGCGGTCCAGAAAAATGGCCCCATGGGCCAGAGGTACCCGATGCTTTGATGGGTAACGGTTCCCAGCGCCCAGTCCGGGTCCCATAGGCTTTGCGATGCAGTGAGTACGCCGCCTGGGTCGAGGTACAGATACTGCTTGGTGTCGGCGACTACTTGCCCACGACGAGTTGCAAGCAACGGCAGGTAGGCGACAGCGCCCAACAATAAGTACCGAAGCTTGTTCGGACTCTGCTTCATTGCTGGGACCGTCGCAACAAATCAACGAGGCTTTGTGCCGTGCGGTCCCAGGTAAGTGCACCAGATCGCTCTTCCGCGGCACGGCCCAGACGATCGCGATAGTCCGCGTCTGATGCAATAGCGACAACGGCGCTAACGAGTTCGAGGGCATTGGAGCCCAGCAGTCCCGTCACACCATCAACAATCGCATCAAGGTGCCCTCCACTAGCCAGTGCAACCGCCGGCGTGCCGCAGGCCGCTGCTTCGGTGATGGTCATGCCCCATCCTTCGCTATTCGAAGCCGATAGCACCATCCACGATCGGCGATAGAGCTCAACGAGATCTTCGTCCGACAGTCGGCCCGCAAAACTGACGCCATCGGGAGCTTGCCGTTCGAGTTTCTCTCGGTCCGGGCCCGACCCAACCACGGTGACCATCAACGTGGGCACAATCATCCGTGCGCTCCGGATGACATCGAGCGCTATATCTACCTGTTTGGCCGCAACCAGCCGAGCCACAATTACGAGAGAAGGCGCTGAAGTCCGCGAACCAGCCCGAAAATAGCTACCACCTATTCCGGGCGGCACAACATGAATGTTTTCCGGGGCAAAACCACACGCCGAAACTAACTCCGCCCGTGACGTCTCACCTAGCGTGGCCAACTGCGTTTTTCGGTACAGGCGGGGAAAAACACGCCGTTCCAGAAAGTCACCTGTTGCTGCGACCGGTCGCGAGAAGTTGTCGTGCCACAGGCGTCCGTGTAAATGATGAAGGACCACAACTCGTGGACGCCTACTCCAGAGTGGCGATAGGAACGGAACGCCATTCCATACGTCGATAACAGCATCAGCTTGACGCTGTTCGATGAACGCAGCACGACCAATATTTGCTGGCACGCTGAGGAGTCGTCCGCCCCGTCGCCGGACAGCGACGCCATCTCTCGTAATATCTTCAGGTTGTCCGCTAACCGCGCTGGTAAGAATCGACACATCATGCCCCGAACGACTTAATGCAGCAGCAACTTCCTGGACGTAGAGTTCGGACCCGCCCGCAGCCGAGTCATCGACATCTCGCCACGCCAACACAAGAATTCTACGAATTGATGCAGACGTTTCAGTAATCATTACCTAAAATCGTTCTTCGGTCGGCGGGAAGCCACATAACTTCCGACCCACACAACTTGAGGGATACATGCAAGATCAAGACACTAGCCCATTAGGCCCAATTGATCTGCCAACCAAAGGTCTCGATCGCTACCGTTCGCTCTTTCGTCTGTGGCGAAATGAAGTCGCCGAACCGGAAGCACTTTACGTATCGCTCGCGCGCGAAGAAGCACGCGACCTCGACGCTCGATACGGCCTCAACGGCACTCGAGTCCTCGACCTAGGTTGCGGCCCAGGCTATTACACCCAAGAACTTCGACGCCGTGGTGCCATCACTTTGGGGGTCGATCTCGACAGCGAAGGATGGTCTGAGACCGAAGGGGGCCAAGCTATTGGCGACGCTGCACACCTGCCGTTCCCTGACAACTCTTTCGATGGCATTTTTTGTTCCAACCTTCTGGAACATGCCCCCGATACTCGCGGCGTTTTTGTCGAAGCGGCCCGACTGTTGCGTCCCGGTGGCTGGATTTACATGTCCTGGACCAACTGGTACTCGCCATGGGGTGGCCACGCCATGTCGCCTTACCACTTCTTGGGCCCTTCTCTAGGGCCGCGCCTATATGAAAGATTCCACGGATTGCCCGACAAAAATCGTATGGGTGAGGGATTGTTTGCCGTTCACATTGGCTCTACCCTTCGATTGATCCAGGGTCTCAATGCTTTCGAAATCGAGGAAGTTGTGCCCCGGTACTGGCCATGGGCTGCGTGGATAACCAAAGTCCCAGTGCTTCGGGAAGTAATCACCTGGAATTGCGTAATACGACTAAGGACCACATCGTGAAAGATTCGTTTGTATCTGCATGGCAGGCCGTCGATACCGTCGACGGCTGGCTGACCGAAGCACAAGCCCGACGCTATTTCGATGCAGTGTCAAGCATCACTCCTTCCGGGCAGGTTGTCGAGATCGGGAGCTACCACGGGCGCTCTGTCATCGTGGCGGCTTTGGCCTGTGCCACATCGGAGATTGAGGTCGTTGCCATCGACCCGCATGCTGGTAACGACCGAGGACCTCGCGAATGGGATGGCACCGAATCCGACGGGAATTCTGACCATAGAAAATTCTTGGACAATCTGGCAATGGCCCAGGTAGATCACCTCGTCCGCCACGTCAGAGAGTTCTCCGACGATGCCCTCGACGATGTGCCCGGCGCCATCGACGTGCTCTACATCGATGGCGCCCACCGATTCGCCCCAGCCGCATCAGATATCAAGCACTGGGGCGAGCGTGTTGCCGACGGCGGCACCTTGCTCATGCACGATGCCTACAGTTCGGTCGGCGTCACATTGGCCCTGGCTCGGCGCATGTGGTTCAACGGAAACTGGTCCTATGTGGGCCGCAGCGGATCGATGGTCCAATACCGCAAGCAACGGTTGACGTGGGTCCAGCGCCCGGCCAACATTGCGCGTCAGTTGCTACCCCTTGGTTGGTTTACTCGCAATCTCGTAGTGAAGACCGCCATTGTGTTAAAGCAACCGTGGCTCGCTCGACTGCTCGGCCACGATGGCGCCACTTGGCCCTATTAAGACGAACGCGAACTCCGACGCAACCGGGCTAAATGGCGGCCGAATCGTAGACCTTCGAGCACAGTGCCTTTGCTTTTACCGGCATTGCGTTTATCGAAGTCGTAGCCGACTTCGGCGATCCGGAGTTCTGGATGCGTGACCAATATCTCGAGCAGAATTTTAAACCCAACCGGATCCATCTGGTCTAGATCAAGAGCGGAGCGACGCACGAGAAAGAACCCACTCAGTGGGTCAGTTACGCCTTTGATCCGACCTCGAGTCGTGATGGCGGCCGCTTTTCCTGCCGCAGCAGAGAGTACCCGTCGCACTGGTCCTAGTCCCTGCGCAATTGAAGCCCAATTGCCACGGGTGGCGACGACAAGATCAACATCGTCCACCGCGGCCCGATCAATAAGCTTCTTGAGTACTTCGGGTGGGTGCTGCAAATCGCTATCCATGACCGCTACCCACGGGGCATCACTGGATCGCAATCCATGCATAACCGCGCCGGCCAAACCGCCTTTTCGTTGGGCGACTGTTCGGTGCAGAACATCGACCTGGAGTTCGAAACCTGTCGCCGCAATTTCGATGGCCTCGGGTGTGCCGTCATCGCTGTCGTCGACGAAAATCACTCGCTCTATATCAGCGTGGTGCGGCATCCGACTTAGCAGCACGGCAACGTTGTCTCGCTCGTTAAGCGTCGGAATTATCACCTCAGTGGCTTGACCCAAACGCTCGATCTGCGGCGCTTCGACCTCGGTTGAGGAGCTTGGCGCTTCGTCACGAATCTCGTGATACTCAGCCTCAACATTGATCGACCAAATGTCGTGATCGGCCCCAAAGAGAT
>CAWKZT010000077.1:0-8313 GCA_963854565.1 Acidimicrobiia bacterium | reverse complement strand
ACGTGGTTGTCTTCGAAGCGGAACAGGGCATCGGGGTCGGCCAAAATGACCGACGTGTCAAGAACGTAGGTGGTCGTCATATGTACTGGCGACGCTACGCGATTGCTAGGACCGTGTGGGTGATGCCTCGCGGAGCGCCGTCGCTCGATCTAGTAGTTCGGTTCCCAAAACAGTTACTGCCCGGCTTCGAAAGAAGCCGGGCAGTAACCGGGAGTGTTTGGTGATGTGTGATCTGTGCCGTCAAGCAATGTCACCAAGCATTGCGGGCAGACGGCCCTTGGTGGGTGATCCTTTAAAAATCTTCGTCGAATGCGACGTCGCCCTCGACACCAGTTTGGTAAGCCGAGACGGTTCGTTCGAAGAAATTGGTGAGCTCTTGGACATCTTGGAGCTCCATGAAACTGAACGGGTTCTTGGAGCCGAACTGCTTGGGGAGGCCGAGTTGCATGAGGCGTTGATCGGCGCAGAACTCGAGGTAGGTGCGGGTGTCGGCCACGCTCATGCCGGGGATGCCTTCGCCGAGGACGTCTTTGGCGAAGTTGGTTTCGCATTCGATGGCTTCTTGCATCATTTCGCGAATACGAGCTTCGAGGTCGTCGTCGAAGAGGTCGGGTTCTTCGGTACGAACCGTGTTGACTACCTCGAAGGCGAAGTTCATGTGGCAGCTCTCGTCACGGAACACCCAGTTGGTGCCAGCGGCGAGCCCATTGAGCAAGCCTTTGGAACGAAGGAAGTACACGTAGGCGAATGCGGCGTAGAAGAAAAGGCCTTCGATGCAAGCAGCAAAGCAAATGAGGTTGAGCAGGAACTTCTTGCGATCCTCTCGGGTGTGGAGCTCTTCGAGTTCGTTTATCGAACCGATCCACTTAAAGCAGAACTCGCCCTTTTGTTTGATGGAGGGGATGTTCTCGATGGCGGCGAAGGCTGCTTCGCGTTCGTGGATATCGGGGATGTAGTTGTCGAGCAGTGTGAGATAGAACTGCACATGCAACGCTTCTTCGTAGAGCTGCCGTGACAGGTACATGCGAGCTTCGGGCGAGTTGATGTGCTTGTACAAGTTGAGTACAAGGTTGTTCGACACAATCGAATCGCCGGTAGCGAAGAAAGCTACCAAACGGCCAATGAGGTGCTTTTCGGCGGGCATGAGCTTGCGGTCAAGATCGACGAGGTCGTCGCTGAAGTCGATTTCGTCGACGGTCCAGGTGTTCTTGATTGCGTCGAGGTACATGTCGTAGAACTGCGGGTAGCGCATGGGGCGCAAGGTGAGTTCGAAGCCAGGGTCAAGGATCTGACGGGTCTTGGTTTGGGCTACGGGGACGGTTTCGGTGCTGCTGAAGTCGTCGGGGAAAGCGTTATCTATTAGGGCCATGGTTATCTCCTCCGACTCAGGTGCAAGATTCGCAGGACTCAGGATTTTCGAGTGAACAAGCTAAGGCTTCTTCGTCGCTGAGTGTCTGCTTCTCGGGGGTTGGGGTGGGCTTGGTGGTGGAACCGCCATCGGTGGGGTCAGCGGTGGCTTTGTTGATGCGGGTGGCGGGGCGTGAGCGCAAGTAGTACGTGCTCTTGAGGCCTTGCTTCCAGGCGTACATGTACATGGAGGAGAGCTTGCCGATAGTGGGCGATTCCATAAACAGGTTGAGGCTCTGGCTCTGGTCGATGTAGGCGCCACGAGCGGCGGCCATTTCGAGCAACGATTTCTGGGGAATTTCCCACGCCGTGCGGTAAATGTCTTTGAGGTCGGCTGGTATGCGGTCGATCTCTTGGATTGAGCCTTCGCTGCGCTTGAGGGCCGAAATCATGTCTTCGTCCCACATGTCGCGTGACTGAAGTTCTTTGACCAGGTAACGATTGATCTGCATGAATTCGCCGGAGAGGGTCTCGCGCTTGAACAGGTTGGACACCTGCGGCTCGATGCACTCGTAGCAACCAGATATCGAAGCAATGGTTGCGGTGGGGGCAATGGCGATCATGAGCGAGTTGCGCAAGCCAACATCGGCAATGCGCTCCCGAAGGGTGTCCCACCGTGCGGTGTCGGTGGGCGTGACATTCCACGCATCGAACTGCAAGATGCCCTGGGCGGCACGGGTGCTTTCGTAGCCCGGATGGGGGCCGTTGATCTCGGCCAGATCGGCGGAGGCACTGAGGGCATTGAAGTAGATTTCTTCGCTGATGCGGGCCGACAAAGAGCGGGCTTCGTCGGAGTCGAAGGCCATGCCTAGACGGAAGAAGACGTCTTGGAGACCCATCATGCCCAGGCCTACGGGACGCCATTTGGCGTTGGAGACGCCCGCTTCGTCGGTGGGGTAGAAATTGATGTCGATGACCCGATCAAGGAAGGGCATGACCTGATGGACGACGGCGCCGAGGCGTTCGAAGTCGAAGCCTTCGTCGTTGACGAATTGGCCAACGTTGAGCGAACCGAGGTTACATACAGCGGTTTCGCCTTGGCTTGTTACTTCGATGATTTCGGTGCAGAGGTTGGAAAGGTGCACGACTCGGCGGCTGCCGTCGTCGTCGATACCAACCTGGTTGCACTTCTCGTTGGAAGCGTCTTTAAAGGTCATCCAGCCGTTGCCGGTCTGGGCCAAGGTACGCATCATGCGGGTGTAGAGATCGCGAGCAGAAACCTGGCGCTCGTAGAGTCCGGCTTCTTCGGCTTTGAGGTAGGCGGACTCGAATTCGGCGCCGTAAAGGTCGGTGAGATTGGGAGTCTTCTTGGGATCGAACAGCGACCATTGCCAATCGTTCTCGACCCGCTGCATGAAGAGGTCGGGAACCCAGTTAGCGATGTTGATGTTGTGGGTGCGGCGGGCATGGTCGCCGGTGTTGTCTTTTAGCTCGAGGAAGTCCTCAATGTCGGCGTGCCAGCTTTCGAGGTAGACGCAGGCGGCGCCTTTGCGACGCCCCCCCTGATTTACCGCAGCAACGGAACTGTCGAGGGTTTTGAGCCAGGGAACGATGCCGTTGGAGAGACCGTTGGTGCCCTGGATAAGGGAGCCCTTTGAGCGAATTCGGTGCCAAGCTACGCCGATTCCGCCCGCAAACTTGGAGAGGCGGGCGATGTCGGTGTAGCGCTGGTAGATGCCTTCGAGGCTGTCGGGTGGGGATTCGAGTAGGTAGCAGCTGGACATCTGGGGGTGTGTGGTACCCGAGTTGAACAGGGTGGGTGACGACGGTAGGTAAGACAGCGAGGACATGAGGTCGTAGAAGGCGATAGCTTCGTCGACGTCGGTGGCCAAGCCGCAAGCGACTCGCAAGAAGAAGTACTGCGGGGTTTCGATGACCAAGCGGGTCTCGGGGTGACGCAGGAGGTAGCGGTCGTAGACGGTGCGGAGGCCGAAGAATTCGAAGTGGTTGTCGCGGCTGGAGTTAATGGCTGCGTTGAGAGCCGGGGCGTTGGCGTTGACGAATTCGAAGACCTCGTCGCCGATGATGCCGTTGGCGTGACCTACGGCGATGGATTCGGTGAACCAGGGGATGTTCTGGTTGCGAACCTCTTTGTCGATGATGACGGCGAGCAGTCGGGCGGCGAGGCGGGAGTAGTTGGGTTCTTCGACGATGAAGCCGGCGGCGGTGCGGATGGAAAGTTCGTCGAGTTCGTGGGTGCTCGCACCGTCGGCGAGAGACGAGATGGTGCGTGTGGCGACGCGCATAGGGTCAACGCCCAAGAGGCCTTCGGCTTTGGAGGCGACAGCGTTGACGATCTTGTTGACGTCGACCGGTACGAGGTTGCCGTTGCGTTTACGAACCCGCATACCAGCCGCGGTGCTTTCTGTGAGGGCGATTTCTTCGGTGGCATACCCAGGTTTGAGACTGGTGACTTCGGCCTCAGTAGGAAACAAGTTTGTACTGGGTTCGGTACCCGGTGTTGTTTCGGTTGCTGCGTCGTTGGTAAGTGCCACGTGAATCCCCTCAGATGAGGTCCCCGAATTTGGGGACCAAGATGCAGGACGGTAAAACCGTCCTGCCCGAATTGCTGGGGAACCCCGGTGGGAACCGAACAGCAATATGGAAGTTATATGGTGCGAACATTCTGGCTCTAAACCGCAGAGCTGGAATTACAACCATGTAACTTCCGTTGTTCCATTACAGCGGTGTAATGCGCCGCTGTCAACCGCCTTGGAAAGAAATCTTGAACTACAGGAGTTCGCTCGCACGATCGACGTGGTTTGGCATCACACAAAGTGGCGACAAGACCGTGGGAGTTAGAAGATTTCGGTTGCCCGAAGCGACTGGCGGATAACCCTACGGGGTAACCGCCGGGAGTCAAATGACATCGACGTAATCCCCAGGGTTATCCACCAAATTTCTGTCGAAAACGTTTGCTTCGGTTCCTATCCCCAATGAAAGCTGTGCTGTCCACAAGGTGTCCACATCCGAGAAGGGGTGGCTAGCCGTGCAAAGTTAGCGTTTGACTGACCGTGGGGAGGGCGTCTGGGCTTCCATGGCTGACCCAAATCGTGGTGGCGGGCTGCATCGCAATGAGCTCGCGGAGGTCATTGCGGATGCTGTCGTCAACCGCAGATAAGGGCTCATCCACCAACAAGATGGCTGGTTCGGTTGCCAACGCTCTTGCCAGTCCAACCCGTTGAGCCTGCCCTCCAGAGAGATCACCGGGAGCAGCATCGGCGAAATCGTTGAGACCAACCAGCTTCAGCCAGAACTCGGGCGAAAGAGTGGAGGCATCGGACATACCAAAAGCCACATTCTTGGCCACAGACATATGAGCGAACAAACGTGGTTCTTGGAACGCCATAGCGGTAGGTCGTAGATGAGGGGCAACGAATGCGGTGGGTGTGGCGTCGTCGATGAGCCGCGTACCAATGTGGATTTCGCCGGCATGTAATTGTTCGAGACCAGCAATGGTGCGCAACAGCGTCGTTTTGCCCGTGCCGTTGCGCCCTCGAACAAGCACTGTTTCGCCGGCATGTACGTGTAGCGCCACGGGTTGAAGGAAGCTGCCTCGACCGATGATGCCGTCGATGGTGAGCGGGGCCGAAAGAATGTCGGACGGGCACGGCGTGTTGGTGGCAATGGTCATCGCACCGCCAACCGATCACGCAACGAAACGAGCACAACGAATGAGATCACCAAGAGCACGAGACTGAGGGCAAGAGCCGCTTCGGGTTCGGATTCTAGGGCAACAAAGGTGGCCAACGGCAACGTCTGGGTACGTCCGGGGGAGTTACCGGCAAACGCGATGGTTGCTCCAAACTCTCCGAGTGCCCGAGCCCAGGTAAGTGCCGCGCCGGCAGCAATGGCGGGTCGAATCGCCGGGAGGGTAATACGCCAAAAGATGCGTGAAGGCGAAGCGCCCAAGGTTGCAGCTGCTTCTTCGTGGAGAACACCGGCCTGGTGTAACGCCGCTTCGACCGTGACAATAAAGAACGGCATCGAGACAAACAGAGCCGCAATTACCGCTCCGCTCGTGCTGAACGGAAGCTGAATACCGAACCACTGATCAAGCCATTGGCCCACGAGGCCGTTGCGTCCCAGAGCAAATAACAACGCAGTTCCACCCACCACCGGCGGAAGGACCATGGGCAAAATTACGATTGCTCGCACCACTCGGCGTCCAGGTAACGGGACTCGTGCCAGCACCCAGGCGAGCGGCAATCCAAGAAGCACGGCCAACGCAGTGGCGGTAATACTTACCACTAGTGATGTGCGTAGGGCATCGGCGACCGCATCGCTGGACAAGATGTCACGAAGCGCGGACCATGGCATACGTTGCAACAATCCAATGACCGGAACCACCAGTAATAAGAGGGCGGTGGCCCCAGCGATAAGAAGCAGTCGAGGCGGATTAGTTGGAGGGGTCATGGCGTACCGAAACCGTAGTCGGTCAAGATGTTTTGGGCTTCCTCACTCATGACGAACGCGAGGAACATTCGGGCTTCATCGGACACGTCTTCGGCGGTGGCCGCAATCGGAGATATCACCGGTATAGCGACGCCGTTGGCGGCGGTCAAGGGAAGAAAATCTTTGTCAGCGAGGCTGCCGGCGAGATCGGTCCGGTAGATAACGGCAGCGTCTACCTCGCCTAGAGAGAGCTTTGCCAGAACCCCGCGTACGCTAGTTTCGAGAGTTGCCGGTGTTGGAGTGACGTCCAGTTCGGCAAACAGTTGCACTGCGGCGGCGCCGCAAGGGACTGACGGATCACAGACGGCGAGCACGAGTGAATCGAGTTCGGCGAGTGAGGTGCCGGTCAGGTCGGCGGCAGCGACCAATACGGCCGCATTCACGGCGAACGACTTGGGGTCAAATGCCACTCCAGCGGCCACTGCCTGCGCCATCGTTTCTTGGTTAGCCGTGGCGAGAATTTCGCCGGGGGCACCTTCGGTCAGTTGTCGTACCAAAGAGGGGCTTCCCGCGGCAATTATGACGATGTCGACATCGGGGTGAGCGGCCTCGAACGTTGTGGCAAGTTCTTCAAATGAAGCACTTAGAGACGCGGCGACGTACAACTCCACCCGGTTTTCGTCAGCGCTATTGCAGCTCGTTAAGACGAGGCCGAGTAGGCAAGCGATAGCCGTCCAACGTGGTGCCAATGAACGTTTCCTCATGGGAGGTCAACGTATCCGATGTTGCCGCAAGCACCAGTGCGCCTTGTCGTTTGGGGCGACGTCCGGTGTTCAGATTGTCACCATGACCGTGACTATCCCTGAGCCACCGTCACGACTTCCGTACGGTTGCACTATGTCTGCTGCACTGCAACCGTCCGTTCTCGCCGATCTCACTGAGGCATGTGGTGTATCACCTGGGCAAGTTTGTGAGTGGGTGTTCGACGCGACGGGCAGTAATTTTTGGTCAAACGCCGCTGACTGGGCGATCGAACGGCCCCTACGGATTTTGATAGTAGTGCTCGTGGCCTTGGTAGTGAGTCGCCTGGTCGGCAGAACGATTGACTCATTCGTGAAGCGCATTGTTGAGGAAGACGCAGCGCCAGCAGGTCGTTTGCAACGCAGCGGCGCTGGTCGCTATTTGCGGTCTGAGCGGTCTGGTGTTCGACGGTCGGAACGAGCAAACACCATTGGGTCTGTACTGCGCAGTTTGGCTACTGCGATCATTTGGGGTTTCGCTCTGCTCACCATCTTGGGTGAGTTGAGTATCAATTTGGGGCCGCTAATTGCGGGCGCCGGAATCGCTGGTGTTGCAATCGGCTTCGGTGCACAGACCATCGTTCGTGACTTCTTGACCGGGCTGTTTATGCTGATGGAGGATCAATTTGGGGTCGGCGACATCATTGATGCCGGTGAAGTAACCGGGACCGTGGAGAAGGTTTCGTTGCGTACGACCACCTTGCGCGATGTGAGCGGAACGGTGTGGCATATCCCGAATGGCGAGATGACTCGGGTCGCCAACATGTCTCAGATTTGGTCGCGCGCCGTGCTCGATGTCGAGGTTGCTTATGACTGCGACTTGCGTTTTGCTGAGGGCGTTATTCAGCAGGTTGCCAACGATATGTACGCCGATCCGGAGTGGGGCGGCGACGAGATCATGGAACCGCCCGAGGTTTGGGGTGTGCAAAATCTAGGTGCTGACGGCGTGGCAATTCGCTTGGTAGTAAAGACCAAACCATCAACGCAGTGGTCGGTCGAGCGGGAGTTGCGTCTGCGTCTCAAGGAAGCTCTAGATGCAGCTGGAATCGAGATTCCTTACCCGCAACGCACGGTGTGGATCCGCAATCAGGGCGAGTTCCCCCCGGGAGAGTCTCCTGATTCGTCGACGATTCGCACGACCACACCTGACCGTCACATTGCCGCTGGATTGGCTGGCGTCGAAGCTGGTGAAGATTAACCTAAGGCGTCGAGAGCGGTTTGGGCCGCATCGTGATCGGCTTGGGCCGCAGCGAGCATGTCGCGTGTCTCTTGCACCATTTCGGGTTTGGCGTTGTTGACGTAGCCCTGATTATTGAGCTTGCCTGTGAAGCCAGCGATTTGTTGGGCTTTTTTCTCTATGACTTCGGTGAGGCGGGATTGTTCGGCGCCAAGGTCGACCGCTTCGACGAGTCCGGCAACCAGTATCTCGGCGCCCTCGAAGGCAATGGGGATAGCGGTGGCGGGACGGTCGGCCGTGAGATCGAGAATTTCGTCGGCGCCACACGCAGTGGGTACGACAACGTCGGTGGCTTCAATGAGGGAACGAACCGAAGCCGGCACGTGCAACTGGATGCGCTTCTTGGGCGCAACATTGCGTTCGGAGCGGAGGGAGCGGACTAACGCGATTAACGCATCGGCGCGGGTGAAGAGGTCGACGGCACTGGGATCAGCAAGTGAATCGTCAACGGTCGGCCATGATGCTGCGGCCAAC
>CAWKZT010000076.1:0-8504 GCA_963854565.1 Acidimicrobiia bacterium | reverse complement strand
CGCCCCATCAACCACCACGAGTTCATCCGCGCCAACTACACCCAGCGGAACAAACGATGACGATGTAGACGATAGGTCCAGGCTCACGAGCCGGATTGCTCAGTGGTAATGCGGCGACCAAGGAGGCCCCGATATGCCTCACTAGCGGTGCGGCCTTCGGCCACGACTGCGTAAACCTCAGCGGTAATTGGCATGTCCACACCGTAGGCCTCGGCTAGTTGATGCACGACCCGCACAGTCTTGATTCCTTCGGCAACCTGGTTCATTTCGGCAATGATCTCATCGACCTTCAGTCCCTGGCCGAGCCGCTCACCCACAAATCGGTTGCGGCTTTGATCGCTGATACACGTGGCAACCAAGTCGCCCATACCAGCAAGACCTGCGAAGGTGGCGGGATCACCACCCATGGCGACCCCTAAGCGGGTTAGTTCGGCCAGGCCTCTGGTGATGACAGCGGCTCTTGTGTTATCGCCGGTACCGAGGCCATAGGCCATACCAGTAGCGATCGCTATGACATTCTTGAGTGCACCACCAAGCTCGCAGCCCACGACATCACTGCTGGTATACACCCGAAAATTGTCGGTGGTAAATGCGCGTTGAAGTGTTTCGGCGATCTCTTGGTCGGCCATAGCAACAACAGCCGCTGCAGCTGAGCCGGCCAAAACTTCCTTGGCCAAGTTCGGACCCGTCATCGCTCCAGCGGGGTGACCGGGAAGCTCTTCGTCTATGACCTCAGACATCCGCATTGCGGTGCCTTGCTCGAGCCCTTTCGTCAGACTCACAACCGGAACCCAGGGCCGCAAAAATGCCGCAGACAATCTAAGCGTTTCGCGAAACGCCGACGAGGGAACCCCCACGACAAGGAGGTCGGCCTTGGTTACCGCAGCTTCAAGATTAGAGGTCGCTTGCAGTGATGGGTGCAACTCGTACCCATCGAGATATCGGTGATTACAGCAATGGTCGTTGATGTTCTGCGCTACGGCCTCGTCGCGGCACCAAAGTGTGGTTTCGGCATTGTGCGCCGCCAGATGGGCCACCGTAGTACCCCAAGATCCGCCACCAAGTACAACAACCTGCATCCCCATAGTTTTGAGACTACAGCCCCGGGCCAGAGGTTACGAACGGAGGTGAGCGACCAAAATGGCAGCTATCTCGACGAACAGAGCATCGGGTGCTTCGTGGCCCAATCCGTCGAGTTCGACCAACGTGCTATTGGCGATGTTGTCGGCCAAAAATCTTCCGTGATCGGGTCCGAAGAGTGGGTCGGCTGATCCATGGACGATCAGGCTCGCTACAGCTACCTCACCCAAACGATCATGCCATGGGACGGTTGTCTCGACCGCCAGGCCGTGACGTGTCGTGGCCGTTGCTTCCGGTAGTCGAACAGGAGCAGATTCGTAGCGGGTGCCGGTGAGCAACCGGTTCGCTGCTTCGGCAATTTCCGCCTCAGTTTTATCGGAGAACACCAGCTCACTGAGCGCCTCGAGGTAACGCGGCGAAGCAGGCGTACACCCGGCGTTGACTCCAGGTGATGTGTGCAACAACGTTAACGTCTGCACCAACTCGGGATAATTGATCGCTACTAGCTGACCCACCATTGCTCCCATCGAAGATCCGATCAGGTGCATCCGCTCAAAGCCCCACAAGTGAGCGATGGCCGCCACATCGGTGGCCATCGTGTTGAGGTCATAACGCCCCACCGACTTGCCAGTAGCACCAACGTCGCGGTGATCGAAGCGCACCCACGAAAAACCCTGCGAAACCAACAAGTTCAATAACTCTGCGGACCACTGGCCGGCCGGAGTGTCGGCTCCGGAAATCAACAGAACCGTCCCCTGACTATTAGGAACCAAGTGGCCTGAGCTGGCCAAAATCGTCCCATCATCTGTGGGAACCGCCCGGTTATCAAGTTGAGAGGTAGCCAATGTGTTCCATTCCTTGCACAGGTCACCCTTAGTGTGCCGCGCTCGCTCTACTCTGAGCCGCGTGACCTATTTACGACTCCGATCGCTAGCCACGACTACGATTCGCGGTTTCCTCATGGGGGCAGCTGACATCGTTCCTGGCGTATCAGGTGGCACGATTGCCTTGATCACCGGAATCTACGACGAACTCATTGCCAGTATCACCGCAGCAGCCCACACTCTTCCCCGATTAGCCCGAGGCGACTTCAGCGGATTTATCACTTCTGTCAAGAAACTCAACTGGAGCTTTCTCCTCCCGTTGCTCGGGGGGATGCTCGTTGCCATCGCCGTCCTCTCGTCGCTCATTGAGAACCTGCTGATCGATCATCCTGAAGCAATGGCCGGCCTGTTTCTGGGGCTAATTTTAGCCTCAATTGTGTTGGCTAGTGACCTGGTCAGCGGTTGGTCAATGTCCACCATTGCCGCCGCGCTGGGAGTGGCAGTAATTGCCTTCTGGTTATTGGGGTTCCAGAAGGGACCCCTTACCGATCCGCCCCTTTGGGCTTGGATCATCGCCGGCGCCATCGCTATCTGCGCCATGGTCCTGCCAGGAATCTCAGGCTCATTCCTCTTGCTGGTGATGGGAATGTACGCACCTGTACTCGCCGCGGTGCACGACCGGGAATTCGGGAAATTACTCGTGTTCGTTGTGGGAATCGTTGTTGGTCTGGCGGTCTTCTCGAATCTGCTCAACAACTTGCTCAAACAGTTCCGAGACCTCACGCTGGCTGCACTTATCGGGCTGATGATCGGATCAATCCGGGTGCTGTGGCCATGGCCGCAGGGTGTGGGGCTCATTACCGACGACGAAACCCAAGCGTTTCGAGGCACAGGTTTGTCCTGGCCCGCCGATGGTGAGCCGGTCGGATTACCAATAGTTCTCGCTGTGGTCGCCTTTGTCGCGGTACTAGGTATTGCCCACCTGGCCACCCCTTCAGAAACCGCTCCCCACAAACAGTCATAGACTTGCTTCTATGAGCGCCTGGTTGACCTCCGATTGGATCGACGCTTTCGACGCCGCATTACGATCCGCTCCAATCACCGGTGAGCGGCTAATAATTTCCCATGTCGTCGATTGCGGCAACGACAAACCCAGCTTCGACTACACCATCACCGTCGATAAATCCGGGGCCTCAGCCGTGCCTGGCACCAACCCCAAAGCAATGGTCACCTTTTACCAAAACGCCGGCACGGCCCAAGCCATCCGATCCGGCGACCTTGCCCCGGGTGAAGCGATTCTTCTGGGGCACGTAACTACCAGCGGAGATGTTGCCGCCCTCGTAGAACACAGAGGCACGCTCGAAGCCATTGAGCGCGTCACCGCCAACCTGGATAATGCCTGAGCTTGCTGGCATCGTGGTCTCGAGGACTTCGGCCCCGACACCAACGGCTAGATCAGACCCAGACCGCTAACGGTTTCGCGCTCGGCAACAAGTTCGGCCGCCGACGCATCGATCTTGGTACGACTGAAATCGTTGACGTCGAGACCTTGCACGATCGAGTAGTCGCCATCGGCGCAGGTGACCGGGAATGAGGAAATGATTCCTTCAGGGATGCCATAACTGCCATCGGAAGGAACAGACATGCTGGTCCAATCGCCTTCGGGAGTACCGAGGGACCAGTCGCGCATGTGATCGATAGCAGCATTGGCAGCCGAGGCTGCCGAGGAAGCGCCGCGAGCCTTGATGATTGCCGCACCACGCTTTTGTACCGTGGGGATGAAGTCATCTTCGAGCCACGCTTGGTCATTAACTGCAGCGGCAGCGTTTCGACCGTTGACCTCGGCATGAAAGATGTCGGGGTACTGGGTAGCGGAGTGGTTGCCCCAAATTGTCATCTTGGTGACCTCGGCCACCGAGGAACCCAGCTTCTGGGCAACCTGAGCAGAAGCACGGTTGTGATCAAGGCGGGTCATGGCGGTGAACTGGCGAGGGTTAATGTCGGGAGCCGAAGCTTGGGCAATAAGGGAGTTCGTGTTGGCCGGGTTCCCTACAACGAGGACTTTGATGTCGCGGCTGGCATTCGCATTGATCGCCGCTCCCTGGGGACCGAAGATGCCACCGTTAGCTTCGAGAAGATCGGCCCGCTCCATACCATCGCGACGCGGCATGGATCCAACGAGGAGTGCATAGTCGGTATCTTGGAAAGCAACGTTCGCATCGTCGGTCTTAACGACGCTGTGCAACAGCGGAAAGGCACAGTCGTCAAGTTCCATGTGCACGCCATCAAGGGCTCCAAGCGCAGGCGTGATTTCGAGCATTTGTAGGATTACCGGTTGATCGGCACCCAACATCTGACCACTGGCGATACGAAACAAAAGGGCATAGCCAATTTGACCGGCAGCACCGGTTACTACGACTCGTACGGGGGCCTTGCTCATGACTGTCTCCTCAAGGGTCCAAACATTGGGCCAACTCTCTTTTGAGGTTACCGAGCCAAGGCCTGCCGCCGACGCCTGGGGTTAACTGAAGCAGTCAGCAAACGAATGCCCTAGAACAAAATGTCGCTACAGGTCGCATCGTTGAAGTCGCGGCCTCCGCAGGTGTAGCCATAGGCCTCATAGGTACTGTCGACGGGCGACTCCAGCCAAAGGTTGTCGCACGCTTCGGCACTACCGGCACCGCACTCGTCCCAGAGAATATCCAGTCCGAGATCGGCCCCATAGGAGTCGGCGGCAAGTTGGATATCCAAGTCCACCGTGCCATCAAAGATATCCACACATAACAGGTTGGTACCGGGGTACCGACCTCCGCAGTGTGCAGCATAAGTCTCATAGAAGGAATCGACGGGCGACTCGAGGAATAGGTCATCACACGCCTGACCATCACCGGCCCCGCAGTCGTCAAAAAGGGCATCTAGAAAGAGATCGGAACCATAAAATCCGCTATCGGCAAATCCGTCTCCGCCATCAGAATCATCGATCACGCACGACACCACCGGACTATCGAAGGTTTCTCCACAAGTCTCGCCGAAGGCTTCGTAGCCGCTGTCGATAGGCGAGCGAGCATAGAGTTCGTCGCAAGCGGCAAGGTCACCTGTGTCGCATGAATCGTAAAGGGCATCTAGATCGGGATCGGAGCCGTAATCGCCATCGAGAATCGCTGCCGCTGTCGGGACCTCGGTAGGCGCCTCGGTGGGAACTTCGGTTGGTGCCTCGGTAGGAACTTCGGTAGGTGCCGCAACCACCGCTGTGGCCTCGGGTGCGGGCTCCGCCTGCTCGATGACGAGTTCCCCGCCGCCGCTACAAGCGGCCATAAAGAATACGGTGACGCCCAAAGATACCAAGAGATTTTTCACACAATTAAGCGTACTAGAATACGAATTCTCATGAGTGACGACCGTTCCCCAATCATCTACACCCACACCGACGAAGCCCCTGCGCTGGCAACATATTCGTTGCTTCCGATTGTGCAAGCCTTTGCTGGTGCTGCTGATGTTTCAATAGACACACGCGACATTTCGCTCGCCGCCCGCATCTTGGCTGTGTTCTCCGAATACCTCACCGATGAGCAGCAGATCGACGATGCCCTAGCCGAACTTGGTGAGATGGTGCTCGAACCCGACGCCAACATCATCAAGCTTCCCAACGTCAGTGCATCAATCCCCCAACTGCATGCCGCTATCGCCGAGCTACAAGCCAACAACTACGCCCTGCCCGAGTACAGCGCCGACCCCCAAACTGCCGCCGAGACCGAAGTCAACGCCCGCTACGACGCAGTGCGCGGCAGTGCGGTAAATCCTGTCTTACGCGAAGGAAACTCCGACCGGCGGGCACCCAAGCCAGTCAAGGCCTACGCCCGAGCCAACCCCCATTCAATGGGTGACTGGTCACCAGAATCCAAGACGCATGTTGCCACCATGAGCGGCAACGACTTTAAGGCCAACGAACGCTCTACCACTATGGCCACCGACGATGTCTTGCGCATAGAACTCGTCACCGAAGACGGCGTCCAGGTGTTGAAAGAAGCAGTCCCGGTCTTGGCGGGAGAAATTGTTGATGCCACGTTCATGAGCGCCAGCAATCTTGATGCTTTCCTGGCCGAGCAAATCATCGATGCCCGAGAGCAAGGAATCTTGTTCTCTCTGCACCTCAAAGCCACCATGATGAAAATCTCCGACCCGATCATGTTCGGACACGCTGTCCGAGCATATTTCGCCGACGTTTTTGCTGCCCACAGTGCCGCTTTGGCCGAGGTGGATGCCGATGCCAATAACGGCTTCGG
This sequence comes from Acidimicrobiia bacterium, assembly GCA_963854565.1. Taxonomy (GTDB): domain Bacteria; phylum Actinomycetota; class Acidimicrobiia; order Acidimicrobiales; family JAHEJN01; genus CAWKZT01. The sequence goes on along the minus strand of CAWKZT010000076.1, from coordinate 2,317 downwards.
CAACGTCCTCAATGCGATAGCCAAGTTGCCCGAAGCCAGCCGCCAGGCCATCGAAGCCGACATCGCGGCCACATACGCATCGGGTCCCGACATCGCCATGGTCAACTCCGACAAGGGGATCACCAACCTGCATGTCCCAAGCGATGTAATTGTCGACGCATCCATGCCCGCAATGATTCGCTCGTCAGGCCAAATGTGGAACAAGGACGGCCAACTCCAAGACGTAAAAGCTGTGATCCCCGATTCCAGTTATGCCGGTGTCTTCCAAGCCACCATTGAAGACTGCATCGCTAATGGCGCCTATGACCCGGTCACCATGGGTTCGGTCTCCAACGTCGGACTCATGGCCCAAAAGGCCGAAGAATACGGTTCGCACCCCAAGACATTCGAAATCCCTGTCTCCGGTTCTGTCCGTGTCGTCAACCAAACCGGCGAAGTCATCTTCGAGACCGACGTACAGCCCGGCGACATTTGGCGTATGTGCAATGCCCGCGACCTACCCATCCAAGATTGGGTGAAGCTTGCCGTTAGTCGTGCTCGCGCCACGGGAGATCCGGCCGTTTTCTGGCTAGACCCCGAACGGGGCCACGACTGTCAGATGATGGCCAAGGTCGAGGAATACTTGGCCGATCACGACACCGATGGCTTGGAGATCGCCATCATGTCGCCAGTCGAAGCCACCAAGTTCTCCCTCGATCGCATTCGCCAGGGACTCGACACCATTTCGGTTACCGGCAACGTTCTACGCGATTACAACACCGACCTGTTTCCGATTCTAGAAGTGGGAACCAGCGCCAAGATGCTCTCGATCGTTCCGCTAATGAACGGCGGCGGACTGTTCGAAACCGGCGCGGGTGGGTCCGCCCCCAAGCACGTCCAGCAATTTGAACAGGAAAACTACCTGCGCTGGGATTCGTTGGGCGAGTTCTTAGCATTGGCCGTTTCGTTCGACCACTATGCCGAGATGAACGACAATGCGAAGGCGCACCTTCTGGGTGAGACGCTCGACATTGCCACAAGCAAATTGCTCGAAGAAAACAAGTCTCCGGCTCGACGCCTCGGCCAGATCGACAACCGGGGAAGCCATTTCTACCTGGCGTTGTATTGGGCCGAGGCCCTGGCAGCACAGACCGACGATGCAGCACTAGCCGCCAAGTTCGCTCCGCTCGCTGCAATATTGAGCGCCAACGAAATAACAATCAACGACGAGTTGATCGCGGTGCAAGGCCGACCCAACAACCTCGGCGGCTACTACCAGCCAGACCCCGAGTTAGTTGCGGCAGCCATGCGCCCCAGCCAAACCCTGAACAACATCATCGATACATTCAACTAGCGAAGTCAGGCTCGCGACCTCGAACAAGTTTCAACCTCGTTCCGAGAGATTGACTTAGCTCAAAGTGCGCTCAGCCGCGTCGACTGTGTTGGACAGCAGCAGGGCTCGGGTCATGGGACCAACGCCACCGATTCGGGGCGACAACCAACCAGCGATCTCGGCGACGTCACTATGGACGTCACTAACAAGCTTTTTGTCCTCAAAAGAGACACCCGCAGCAACAACCGCAGCACCCGGTTTGACCATTTCAGGGGTGATGAAACGGGGTGAGCCGGCCGCAGCGACGATGATGTCGGCGGTCCGGGTGTACATGCCAATATCAGCTACACCGGTGTGTACAACGGTGACCGCAGCATTAGCGTTTGGTCGCTTGAGCGTGAGGAGATTGGCAAGCGGACGGCCAATGGTGAGCCCCCGACCGACGATCACCACATGCTTGCCCACGATAGGAACGTCATAGCGTTCAAGCATCAGCTGAATGCCCGCTGGGGTGCAGGCCACGGGCGCATCTATGCCCTGAACAAGCTTGCCAAGATTGACCGGATGCAGCCCATCAGCATCCTTGGCTGGGTCGACGCGCAGCAATGCCGCTTCGTAGTCGAGTCCTCGAGGAAACGGATACTGAATGATGTAGGCGTGCACCTTGGGATCGGCATTAAAATCATCGACCACCGCATCAATCTCGGCCCGAGTCGTATCCGCCGACAGTGTGACTTGCCGGCTATTCATTCCCAATGCTTCGCAATCTCGGTGTTTCATGGCGACGTAGTTAGCAGATGGTCCGTCGTCGCCGACGAGGAGCGTCCCCAAACCGGGTGTAACACCCGTGGCTTTGAGTCCGTCAATGCGAACCCGAAGTTCGTTCTTGAGTTCTCCTGCGAGTTTTTCGCCGTCAAGCTTGATTGCAGTCACGCTGCCATCATGCCACCGTCTGAGCAATGCCAACCCACCCCACCCTCTCCCCCCCATCTCGTTCTCATCTCG
>CAWKZT010000075.1:0-8671 GCA_963854565.1 Acidimicrobiia bacterium | reverse complement strand
GACAAATGGGGCATATTTCGAGAGCTTCTTCACAGGACGAACAGAATAACGAGAGTTGGCATCATTTCTCGACCGGCAGAACAAACTTGCTATTAACTGTTTGTGATGTCCTATGGTTTGCAAATGGATTATGACATCGAATTTCATTGGGACCCGGTCTGTCCGTTTGCGTGGATTACGTCCCGTTGGATCAACAAGGTGGTCGCCCAGAAGGACTACTCAGTCGACTGGCGCTTTATCTCACTTCGTATTTTGAACAAGGACAAGGACTACGCCAAGGACTTCCCCGAGGGGTACGAATATGGGCACACCGCTGGCCTGCGTATGTTGCGTGTTGCCGCCGCTATACGCGCCGATGGTGGGCGCGACCAACTTGGGGCTTTGTACACCGGTTTAGGCGAAAGCATCTTCGACGTTGCCCCCGAAGAGCAAGGCGGCCCACCCCGCTCGCGGATGGGCACCGACGAACAGATCGAAGCTGTACTGACCTCATTGGGCATGGATGGGACCTATGCCGATGCCGCTAACGACACCTCATGGGATGCCGATATTGAAGCCGACACTGAGCATGCGCTTTCCCGCACCGGACGCGATGTCGGTACGCCAATTATTAGTTTCAACCCGCCCACTGGGCCATCGTTCTTTGGGCCGGTGATTAGCCGCGTGCCGACTGACGAAGAGGCCGTGCCACTGTGGGACAGCGTGATCACCTTGGCGACTTTTCCAGGTTTCGCCGAACTCAAGCGCAGTTTGCGGGAGGCGCCGCAACTGGCTGCCTTTGGCCAGGTCGACCCCACCCACCAGGAAGACTGGAAGGGCGGGCACCGCGCCGACGCCAAATAGAGGCTGCGAAACAGAAGGAAAACGAGAAGAACCCCAGGCCGCCTTCGCTGTCTGGGGTTCTTCGCTGTTCAGAATTGAATTACAGGCCGAACGGCCCGCCGCACACGTAGTCGGGTCATTAAGCGTTCTAGCCAGTGAACACTAAGACGGCTCGTTCGCCTGCTGCTGGTGGCTGCGCCAACAGGCCCGCGAATCCTGACGTTCCGGTGGGCGACGCGGCAATGTCGGTGGCTTGCAGCGCTAGTTCGTGGGCCCGATGGAACTGGTCCTCTGTGGCGCAAATTGCTCTGCCACCTGTGCGGACCATGGCTTCAAGTACCCCTAGCCAGTCGTAGGTGATGTCGTCGAGAATTCCGGACGCAAAGCTAGGTGGCGGGTTCTCCCAGGCCGTCATGTACGCATCGGGGTTGGCCCGAGCGGCCTGCATGATGGCCGTCGCATCGACCTCGCCGTTGGCGCCGACGAGGAGGTTCCACGCCCGGACAAGCGGGTGAGCAACCTCGGGTTGTACCGCAATAATGCGAGGCGGTGCGTTAAGCCAACCACCGTCGACGGCGTCGAGCAGTCCCATGGAGACCGCTGTTGCAAAAGCACCGCCCCCAACCTGCAGGTAAATGACGTCGATGTGGGCCGTGGCCCCTTGCGCAGTAGCAAGCTCTTCACCGATCTCCCAGCCCAAGGTGCGGGCACCCTCGATTACGGCTGGTACTTCGGATCCTTGCACGGTGAAGGGTCGTGCACCCGCTTCGACAGCCTCGCGGTAGCGCAAGAAGGCGGGGTCGCCAAGTTCGGTGTCGCGTCGTTCGCAGGCGTTGACGGTCGCACCGTTGGCTTGCAACCGGTCGACAATTGATTGATCGGCCCAGGTGGGGACAAATACATGGAGTTCTTGGCCCAGTGCTGCAGCAATGACCGAGGCGGATAAGGCGGCGTTCCCGCATGATGCGATCGCCAACGGTTGCGAAGTCGAGGGAGAGGATCCCGGAGAATCTGCCACCGCGTGATGCAGGGCTAGTCCAAATAAATGGCGTGACTTGTGCGACCCACCGACATTGCCGGTGTCGTTCTTGATGACCAGTTTGCAATCGAGCCCGGCTGCCTTGGCCAGCGCGGAGCCGGCAACCAATGGTGTCCGGGCAAACCCGTGCCCTTCAACGGCAGCTACCGCTGTATCCATTTGTTCGACTAGCGCGACAAACTGGGCATCACTCCATCCGTTCGACAATGCCACGAGGTAAGAGTCAAGGCGCTCGCGATAACGAACGAACGGATTCTCCGACGTGAGATCGTCAGGCAACGGTCATACCCGTACGTTCGTTGAACTCGATGACGTGCTCGTCCAGAGCTGGCATGAAACCGCGCATGCCATCCCAGAAGTCCTGGGTGCGACGGGCTTCGAAATCAGCAACATCGACGCCCTGCTGTTCTACCCAGGTGAAATAGCCGAGATTGAAAACACGGTTGCGATTGACTTCGTCCATATCGAGAACGTGTTCGGTGTCGGCACCAGCCAGGTATTGGTCGACTGCCGCACTCGCTTTGCGCGTGTCAAATCCGTCGGCATAGAGGCGTTCGGTGGTCTTGATGCGCTCGGAGGGGTACAGCTCGGACCCATCGGTAGCCACGGTCACAATGATGTCGTCGGCGCCGAGGTTCCAATGCTTAGCCGTCTTAATTGCGGCCAAGGCGTTGGCTATCGCGGACAGACCCATATGGCCAAGAGCAGCCACGACCTCGCGCTCAACACCACGGTCGATCAGATTTGCCCGGCCTGCATCAGAATTGAATACCACGTCGAGCGTGTCGCTTCCTTGGTCACTAACGCCCACAACTAAGTCGGTGTTGGTGACGTTGTGGATGAGCGGAAGATGTTTGTCGCCGATTCCTTGAATGTTGTGTTCGCCGTACCCGTTGTACAACATCGTGGGGCACTCAAGAGCTTCGACCGCCACAATGCGCGCATCGAAATTGTCCTTGAGGTAGTCACCCGCACCAAGTGTTCCGGCCGAACCACTGGCCGATACGAAAGCGGCCAGACGGCCGCCACCACGCTGTTCGAGGACATGCTCGGCCACACGACCCAGTGCCGCGCCAGTCACGTGATAGTGACCCAGGTGGTTAGAGAATTCGCGGAACTGATTGAGAATGACATTGGTCGGGTTCTTGGCAAGTTCGGCGCAAGCGTCGTAGATCTCTTTGACGTTGCTCTCGGTACCGACAGTGCGTATGACATCGTCGGGATCCTCGATCCATGCGTCGAGCCAGTCGAAGCGTTCCTTGCTCATGCCTTCGGGCAAGACTGCGACACCGCGGCAACCCATGATCTTGGAAATAGCGACACCACCACGGGCGTAGTTGCCCGTGGACGGCCAAATGGCACGATGGGTGGTGGGGTCGAAGCGACCGGTCATAAGTAACGGAATCAGACACGAGTAGGCAGCAAGCACCTTGTGCGCGCCAATCATCGGGAACCTATTACCGAACGCCAACACAATGGGCGCCTCCACACCGGTGAGTTCGGGTGGTAGCACCACATGGTCGGGCACATCGGTGGGACCGGTGCCATCAAGACGGTTAAACCATTGCACCCGGAACAGGTTGCGTGGGTCGGCCGCATTACGGTCAACGCCGCTTAAGCCCTCCCACACCGAGGCCGGCATGGTGGACGGGTCAGCCAGTTGACTGAAGGTGGGTAGAGCAATTTTTTTGTCGCGGAACCGTTGGACGGCCCGATCAAATACCGCCTGGTCGGCCATGTCGGAATGCAAGCCAAAGTTGCGAGCGGCGTCAGCCGGGGAAGATGCGGGGGTCGTGCTCATGGTCGCTCCAGATAGCGTCGGGGTCTGTCGGAAAGGATTAGCGTGAATACAGCCAGATTGATTGAAGTGAAGGTGCCTGGGTCGTCGGCGAACCTCGGACCGGGTTTTGATGTCATGGGCATGGCTCTCAACATCTACACCTGGGTTTCCACTGACGGTAGCGCCGAGGAGGCCCCAGACCGGCACCCAGCCACAGTTGCCTTCCGAGATGCTGGCGGAAGCGGACCATTTTCGGTGCGCACCGAGATTCCCATGGGCCGTGGATTGGGATTCTCTGGGTCGGCTCGCCTTGCGGGGGCGATGGCTGGCTATTTGCATCAAGGTGCCACCGAAGAGGAGGCACTGATGAATGGTCTCGCTCTCGCAGTCGAATTGGAAGGCCACGCCGACAATGCCGTCGCATCTGCGCTCGGGGGTGTGACGGTCGTGGCCAACGAGACCGTCGTGCAACTTCCGGTCAAGGTTGATGCCGCGGTGCTGGCGTGGATTCCTTCCACCGAGTTCGGCACGAACAAATCCCGCAACGTACTCCCCGACATGGTTCCCCGAGCCGACGCCGTTACCAACATTGGCAATACGGCTTTACTTATTACCGCCTTGATAACCGGCGATGTCTCGTTGCTCGGGCAGGCCCACAATGACGCCATCCACCAATCGGAGCGATTGGCAGAACTCCCTGAGTCCGCAGCAGCGTTACAAGCAATGCTGAGCGCGGGAGCCTACGGCGCCTGGTTAAGCGGTTCGGGACCAACCATCGCCGGTTTCGTGGCAGCCGAGGGCGCTGACCGAATCGCAGCAGCATTGCCCGAAGATGGTCAAACCAAAATATTGAACATCGATTTCGAGGGCGCCAAAATTCTGTCAAGTTGATCCAGGCGATACCGATGCCTACCCCCGCTGGCTTTGCTCCACGGCGCCTAGGGTGTTGTTATGACGAGACTTGGCTACCAGATCAACAATTTCTCGTACCCAGATTCCACCACTCGCGACCTATTTCAGATTGTGCAGCGGCAGGCAATAGCGGCCGATAATTCGGGTTTCGACACCTTTTTGGTAATGGATCACCTCAACCAACTACCCATGCTGGGTCCGCCCGACAATGAAATGTTGGAGTGCTACACCGTGCTTGCTGCGGTAGCTGCGGTCACGAAGAACATGCGCCTTGGCGCTCTGGTAACGAGCAACACCTATCGCAATCCGGCGTTTCTCGCCAAGGTTGTCAGCACGCTCGACATTGTGAGCGGTGGCCGGGCTCAACTGGGGATCGGTGCGGGTTGGTTCGAACACGAACACGACGGGTTTGGTTACGACTTCAACACCTTTACCGAACGTTTCGAAAAACTCGAGGAAGCGCTGCAGATTATCTTGCCCATGTTGCGCGGCGAACGTCCGACAGTCGACGGCAAGTACTACCGAACCGTCCAGGCAATCAACGAACCCCAACCCATCAATCCTGTTCCGATAATGATTGGCGGCACGGGCGAAAAGAAAACGCTACGCATGGTCGCCCAATATGGCGACTTGGCCAACTTCACGTGTGAAGTCCACGAGGTCGAACACAAGCTCGACGTGCTCCAACAACACTGCGACAACATTGGTCGCGACCGCTCCGAAATCACGGTGAGCTTGATGCAAAATGTCGTCATTGCTGCAACCTACGAGCAAGCCCGCGACGAATACTTCGCCTCGCTTCAACGAACTCTAGGAATCGATGCCGTCAACGCATCCGCCGACGAGCAAGCATTCTTCGAAGCGCAGTTGGTGTTAGGTGACCCCGACACCGTGGGCGAAAAGTTAGCGGCGGCATTAGCAACCGGTGTCGACGGCCTGACCACTTCACTACCCGTAAATGGCTACATCGAGGGTCGGGTCGAGATGCTGGGCTCTATTGCCACTCCGCTAATCAACTAGCGCGTCGCTCTGACCCTGTCGCTACGGCCCAACGGACTCATGGCCAGAACAATCGCCATGATCACGGCCAGGGCAAACCCGGCCCACAGGGCGATTGTGGTGGAGGCCCCGACCATCATTGCACCCGCGGCGATCGGACCCAAGGTCTGACCCATACGGGCACTACTCATCCAAACAGCAACAACGGCCGCCCGATGTTCGGGTGGCGCCGCGTCGATTGCTACACCCTGCAGACTCGGAATTAATGCCCCTTCGCCCAGGCCATACAACAGCGTGCCCGCAGCAAGCAGACCAAGAAGGGGGGCAGCAGCAATCACCGCAAGCGCAATGGCCCAACCCACAGCACAGCCAACCAATGTGTGGGCCAACCCGAAGCGATCTTGGATACGGCCCAGGTTGAACGCCATGAACGTCGACGGGAGGGCTGGTAATGCGATAATCGCACCACGCCAGCCGGCGGACAGCCCGAACTCACTTTCTAAGTGGTTGGGCAAGATCGTCAAAAATACCCCAAACACCAGAGCGAACATCAACACACCCACGACCAACGTGGTCATGATGCGGGGGTCTTTAAGCGCCACTTTGGCGCCACCCAATTGCTCGCGGACAGTGCTGCTGGCCTCAGGCCGGTCCGCATCAAGCACAAAGAACGCAGCAAACGCAGTAACCAACGCAATGGAGTAGCCGCCCATTGCCCACCGCCAGCTGAATAGTTCGGTGATCAAGCCCGACGTCAGCGGCACGACGGCCAGGCCGAGCGTCAATACCGACGAATTACGGCCAATGAGTTTGATTCGATCCTTGGCCGGGAAATGATCACTAATTAGCACTATGGCAATATTGACCATGGCCGCGGACCCAAACCCCATGGCGAATCTGGCCAGAATCAACACCTCGTAGCTTTGCGCGGTAGCGGCCACTATCCCAAAAACGCCGAACACCAATAGGCACGGCACCAGCACTCGACGACGTCCCCACCGGTCAGCCAAAATGCCAATAAGTGGCGCTAATACAATGCCTGGCATCGACCCCACTGCAACTAAAAGTCCGGCTGAGGAGTCGTCTTTGCCGAAGTCGTCGAGAATGTCGGGAATCGCGGGTGCTAGCAAACTATGGGACAATACCCCGGTGAGTGTTAACCCGAATATGAGGTAGAGGATTGGACGAGATTCTCTTGCCACTAGCGGTTCTGACATTACTAAAGGCTACGCCATTGAGTCGCTGCTACTGCTATCGCAGAGCATACGAACCACCCGCCTTAGCGGGGGTCGGGCTGCGGTCCCCGAATCAGTCGGCCCGGGTAGTCGCCCGTAAACTCGTCGTCAACCACGGTGACCGTGCCGGCACAAATCGTGTACTTGTAACCCTCGGCTTTCTGCACTAAGCGACGAGCACCGGTGGGGAGATCCCACGCCATTCGGGGCGTATCCACCGTGAGATTTTTGTAGTCAATAACATTTAGATCGGCTCGCATGCCCTCGGCGATAAGACCGCGGTCGCGCAGACCGTAGAGTTCGGCGGTGTCGCGTGTTTGACGTTTCACCATGTGCTCTAGACCCAGCAGTTCACCGCGGGTGCGATCGCGTGTCCAGAACGAAATCATAAATGTCGGCATGCCGCCATCGCAGATCGCCCCACAGTGGGCGCCGGCGTCGGCCAACCCCATGCGGGTATGGGGATGCTGATGCAGTTCCCATAGATGGCTGAGGTTTTCGTAGCTGTAGTTGAACAACGGGAAGTAGATCATCCCGTTGCCATCGTTGGTCATGAGGTGGTCATAAGCAATTTCGATGGGACGTTGGCCGGTGCGTTCGGCCATCGCAGCAATGGACCCCGATGGGTGAGGTTCATAATCGTTTTCACCCAGGAACGGGTACATCTTGTCCCACGCGCCAGTAATGAAGGCTTCGAAACGGGTCAGTTCAATGGGATCGTCGTCGCACAAGCGTTGGCGAACTTCGGGATCGCGGAGGGCAGCCATACGTTCGTCGCGGGGCAATGCCGCAATCTCCCACGCAGCCGGACGCGGCACAAAGGGGTTGGCTGTGCCGTCCCAGCATTCCAAAATGCCCACGGGTCGGCCAGAAACTTGTGCCAGCACATTGAGGCCTTCGGACTGTGCTTCGTTGAGGAAATCGAGTTCGTCTTTCCACAGATCAGGGTATTCGTCGGGCTGGTTGAGATTGAAGATGACGGGCTCGCCGGTGGTCTTGGCTACTTGCTTGAGCCACTCCCCTGATTCAAGTACCTCGGGGTGATGCAACGCACACTGGAATACGCCATGGCCGGCATCGGCAATCGCCTCGGCGATCGCCATCAACTCATCAACGGGTGCAAAGGTGCCCGGAACAAGGACGCCAGCATTGTCTTTGTGTAGCGGGGTACGGCTGGTGGAGAAGCCGAGCGCCCCAGCTTTGAGCGCTTCAGTAGTGAGAGCAGCCATGGCGGTGAGATCTTCAACCGTGGCGCCTTGTTCCTCGGCGGCACGATCCTTCATCACATAGCCGCGCAAGGCAACGTGGGGCATTTGCGTACCAATATCAGCTACCCACTGTCGCTTGTCGAGCGCGTCGAGATACTGAGGGAACGTCTCCCATTCCCACTGGATGCCCTCGGTGAGTGCAGCGCCGGGGATGTCCTCGACACCTTCCATGACGTTGATGAGCCAGTCGCGTTTGTCGTCGGTTACCGGCGCGAACCCAACGCCACAGTTCCCCATTACCACCGTCGTGACGCCGTGCCACCCGGAGGGGGTTAGCTCGGGGTCCCAGGTGGCCTGAGCATCAAAGTGGGTGTGTGAGTCGACCCATCCGGGGGTCACCAGTAGGCCTTTGGCATCTATCTCTCGCTTACCGGGGCCAACGTCATCGCCCACAGCAACAATGATCTTCGCCTCGATCGCGACGTCGGCAAAGAATGCGGCATTGCCCGTGCCATCAACTATTTTGCCACCACGAATTACTAGGTCATACATGTGAGCCCCCTCAGCTGTCACTCCCCGCTAGGGGTGCGACTCCCACAATAGAGCCCACGACGCAACAAGCCGAAGTCACTGTTGTCGTTCCGGAAATTGAAACCTGCCCAAAACCTTGTTCTCG
>CAWKZT010000074.1:0-8689 GCA_963854565.1 Acidimicrobiia bacterium | reverse complement strand
TGCGGGAGGACCGTGGGTTTAGCGCCACCGATGTCACCACGTTCAAACTTGTGGTCAATACACCAATCGGCATCGGTGTCCTCATCGGTGGCAAACTGGCCGACACCCGCGGCCGCCGCCTCATCGGGGCCACCGCATTTCTGGCGGGCGCAGCCGCGGTGGTTGTCCGATACTCCACTTCAGGGTTGACGATGTGGCTCGTGGCCTCGTTTGGCACCGTGATCGGAGCTGCGGCCATTCCTGCCCTAGGGGTGTACTCGTTCGAAATGTTCGGCACCAGTCGGCGAGCGCAATCCAACGGGCTGCTGGCCATCCCCGGGGTACTCGGGGGCGTGATTGGCCTACTGTTCGTTGGTTTTGCCTCAGACTCACTGGGATTCGCCCGCTCGTTCCAGATCTTGTTCGCTTCCGCTTTCGTCGTCGCCTTCTTGATCTTGAAGTTCTATCCCGAAACCGCGGGGCAAGAACTTGAGGAAATAAACCCAGAGGATGCGCCGAACCCATTGGCGACTCCACCGGATGCCCTCCTATAGGCCGGCGAGCCATTCCTTAACCGTTACGGCAATTTCGTCCTCGTGTGTCTTGAGTTCGTGTCGGCCGCCTTCGATCCAATGATGGGTGACCGCCCCGGGGATAACGGCAGTGTGACGCAGAAGTTCTTCGGGCGTACCAAACCGATCACGAGTACCTGAGACAAACAGACAAGGCACTTCCAGGGACGGCAAATGCTCGACGCGCAGCTTTTCTGGTTTATAGGGCGGATGTAACGGGTAGCCAATCATCACGAGGGCTCGGGCCGGCAAACCTTGCGCTACCGCCATCGAACACATACGACCACCCATGGACCTACCGGCAAGCACCAAATCGCCCAGTTCGCATTCGGCCTTCTTGGCAAGAGCTTCAGACTCCTCAATCACACTGGCAATCAACTTCGGCGCCCGATCCGGCGGACCCTTAAGCCTTACCTTCCGGTACGGAAAATTAACCCGCTCTACCAACAACGGCGCCAACGCTACCTCCACCGCCAATGCGGTCAGATGGTCACGGTCGGACCCCGCGCCGTGGGTAAACAACATGGCACCAATCGGCACATCAGGCGGAGACGTCATAGCAGCAAGATACGACGCGCTTCAGTGAGTTCAGCAATTCGACTCGCTGCCTCATCAGAATCGCCACCGTGGTCGGGGTGAACTTTAAGCAGCATCGCTCGAAACCGACGCTGCACGTCCGGCCCCCGAGGTCGCCGATCATCATCAGACTGGAAAGTGTCAAATCCCAAAATTTCGAAGGCCCATGCCACCGGGTTCGTGCTAGCTGCGGCTGGCATGGCAAACCCGGTGTCGCTGCCGCAGAGATGAGCGACAAGTCGATCTATATCGGCCTCGTCGCCTATCCAACGCATCCCTCGACGGCAAACATCCATCGCTGCTCTACGTTCCTCTAGCTTCAGCAACCGAGCGCTATACAGGGCACCCAAAACCTGCTGGATGGGCGTGCCATTCTCGTCGTCGTGAATGAAATTGAGATCGTCGCGCACTCGAACCAACTGGTGCTGGCTTCGTGTTAATCCGATCCGATCATCTTGCCAGCGGAAACGTAGGCGCGGCTGAGCAACCTTGGTGCCTCGCTCAATTTCAAAGCTCAACCGAGTGAAGTCGTCCCAGAGATTCGGATCTATGGATCGCATGTGCCGGGCCACAACGACACCCAACAACACTGCTCCAACCCCGGGAGCCGGGTCAGTTGGCAACAGACACGGACCCATGGCTAGGCGACGAGTGGGGGCAATAGGCCGCGAATGAAAAATCTGCAGCTCGGCGAGCAGCACAGCTCTGCCTTACAAAACCGTGCGCAGTTGGTTGGTGAGTTCGGACGTTGTTTCCTTGAAGTCGTCAACGTCGTCGGTCTCAAAAATTTCAAACAAATGATCGACTTGGTCGAGAATACCCTTCCAAAAAAAGGCGTCGTAACCCCACGGCAGCGACATATCGAAGATGACAGCGTTGACTTCGAGAAACATTGCCTTGGCTTTGGCATCTTGAGGATTGCGTCGCAGACGATCCGATGCGTTAAACAACTTCTCGATCAGTAGATGCGGGTCGACACCTTCGACACCGGGGCCGAACGTAGGAATTTCCGAGTCGCCCGAAATCATCTTTTCAAACACCTCATCGACCAGTTCCTCGTCGCGCTCGTGAACGATCATGACCAGGTCAGAGCCGATTTGATACGGAACACCGACGAGGTCGAGTCGCCGGGTGATTTGGTCGCGTGCTTCGCCCGGGTAGTCGTCGAGGGCGTACTCCATTAGCGGTAGTTCGGGGTCGAGGGTGGGACGGAATTCGGTTTCTACCTTCTCGACAATGTCGTCAATGGTCGACTCGTCCTTCTCAAGCGCAATAAGGGCAGCACCCATCCAGCCGTGCACGATGTCGACTTCCCAGAGCTTCTTGTCAAGTTGGTAACGACCCACCATGGACCAGGCGTGAAGCTCCCACGCCACCTGGGGATCGTCGTCGGTCCCCACCTCGTGGGGCGCCAAAGGTTCGTGTTCACTCGTGTGAGCAGTGCACTCAACGCACTCCACTACATCGTCGTCATACGCATTCCGGCATTGAAAGCACCAAACAGTCACCCCGAGAGTAAACCAGCATCTGATATGCAACCACACCTTTCGGTGGATAGGTTCATAAACGTGAACGATGAAACAGCTCCCGACAATGACGTCGATGCTGCCGGTCGGAACCTTGCACTAGAACTTGTACGGGTCACCGAAGCGGCCGCACTCGCAGCATCTCAATGGATGGGACGAGGTGACAAGCTCGGGGCCGATGGTGCGGCAGTGGACGCCATGCGCCAAATGCTCAGCACCATCCGCATGGACGGAACCGTCATTATCGGCGAAGGCGAAAAAGACGAAGCACCTATGTTGTTCAACGGCGAACGAATCGGCGACGGCTCCTCACCTCGGGTCGACATCGCGGTCGACCCCGTCGATGGCACGACCCTCACCGCACTGGGTCAGGCCAACGCCATCGCCGTTATCGCCGCATCCGACCACGGCACCATGTTCGATCCGGGTCCGTGCGTCTACATGGACAAGATTGCTGTCGGCCCAAGTTGCAAAGGCGTTATCGACATCAATGCATCGGTAGCGCACAACTTGGCGGCCGTGGCCAAAGCCAAGGGTGAATCCATCGAAAACGTCACCGCCGTAATTCTCGAACGACCGCGCCACGAGCAACTGATAGCCGAGGTTCGGTCGGCTGGCGCCCGAATTCGCCTGATCCGCGACGGCGATGTTGCGGGCGCGATTTCTACCGCCTGGCCCGACTCTGGTGCCGACATCTTGATGGGAATTGGCGGTACACCCGAGGGTGTTATTGCGGCTGCCGCCCTTAAGTGCATGGGGGGCGAAATGCAGAGCCGACTTCATCCTCGTAGCAACGCCGAACTCCAGGAAACGATCGATTTTGGCTACGACATCAACGACATTCTCACTCAGGACGATCTGGTCAAGGGCAACAATTGCTTCTTTGCCTCGACAGCAATTACCGACGGGCCGCTGCTTCCCGGGGTCACCTACAACCGGGCTGGTGCACAAACGAACTCGCTGTCGATGCGTTCAAAGTCTGGGACGGTGCGCCAAATTCGTACCTACCACCGCCGTGACAAGCTCGGCAAAATTGCGGGCATCGATTACTAGTTGCGTTCGTCTCGCAGGTCGAAGACAATCTTTACTGCGCCCCGGGGGCCAGCCTCGGAGGCGTGCCGAAGCGCCGCTTTGTATTCGCTAATTGGGTAATGCGCCGAGACGAGTCGATCCAATTTCGCTTTAGCAACCAAGTCAAAAGCCATCGTGAAACTCGTGGTGTGTGTCCCATCGTCAAGATGCTCGGTGCAGTAGGTGTAGGCGCCCACAAGCTCGGTTTCGCGATGCCAAAGGGGGGTAAGGTCCAGCTTGGTTACCCCAGGCATCCCCAGCAGGAGCACACGCCCTCGTGGCCGGGTGACCGAAATGCTGTCGGCGATTGAGCTCGCCGAGCCAACGGCATCGATAGTGACATCGGCACCGCCGGTGAGGTCATCGCCGATCATGCGGCATCCCACGTGGCGACGTACCGCCCGCTTCATTTCGCTGGGACTGACCACTGTGGTGGCACCCAGCGAACGAGCAAGTTCCTTTTGATGAGAATATTTGGCGGCAACGATGATTTCGGCAGGATTGGTGTACTCGGCTACAGCGGCAAGGGTTACGAGACCCATTGTTCCGGCGCCCTGAATGACCACGACGTCACCGTCTTTGATCCCAGCCCGTAGAGCAGCGTGCACGCCGCCCGCGGCCGGTTCGAGCATGACTGCGGATTCGTCGCTCAGTTGTTCGGGAACCGAGTGCAACTGGGATTTGTGGGCAACAAGTTGGGTGCCCCACCCTCCCCCGGTGCTGGAACAGAATCCTGTTTGGATGCCGGTATCGACCGCATCGCCCAGGAGGTAGCCGTAGTCGTCGCCGTCGCCGGGCGCGGCGCCTTCGAAAGGTGGATCTTCGCCACGGGCTTCGGCACCAAGAATTGGTTCGAGCGCTACTCGGGTGCCATCCGCTAGATCTCCGACAACTTCGTGTCCCGGGACAAATGGAAACGACACATGCGATTCGAAGTATCGGCTAGAGCGACCTTCGACGGTTGCAAGATCGCTGCCGCACACGCCAGCAAGACGGGGGTACATGACCTGCCAGTCACTACCGGGCAGCTGTGGGGCATCAATATCTTTGAGCCGAAGGGGGCCAACTTGGGCCGCAGAACTGCGAGCGACCTTCGACGCCACCACCGCGGCGACGTAGCGAATCTCGGACCGTTCAAAGACAAGTGCTTTCACGAGGGACAGTGTGCCGGATTATCGGCACATCACGAAACGCAGGGCCGGATTATCGGCACATCACGAAACGCAGGGCCGGATTATCGGCACGCCACGAAACGCAGGGCCGGATTATCGGCACATCACGAAACGCAGGGCCGGGTTGCGCTAGCGACGATCTTGGAGAAACGGAAATTGGGCTCGCACCTCGGCCACCCGCTCGGCCGTGACCTCGGCGGTGACGGTGACCTTACTGTCGCCGCCGTTAGCAACGATCTGACCGAACGGGTCGATGATTTGGCTATCTCCTGCGTAGGCCACTCCATCGCCATCGCCGACCCGGTTTACCCCCACCACGAATGCCTGATTCTCGATGGCACGGGCTCGCAACAAAGCCATCCAATGCTCACGTCGCACGCCCGGCCAATTGGCAGGGACTACATAGCATTCGGTTTGCGGTGCTAAGGCCCACCATTCGTCGGCAAAACGCAGGTCATAGCAAACGAAGAACGAACATCGCACGCCTTCAATCACAAGCGTCAAGAATTCCTCACCTGCCGCGTAGTGCTGGTCCTCTCCCGTATAAGAGAAGGGGTGGATTTTCGCGTACCGGTGGACTCCGCCATCGGGCGACGCAACAGTGAGGACGTTTTGGGGCAGCTTCACCCCGGGCATCACCGTTGGGATCGACGCGACGAGCCAAGAGCCTGTCGACGCGGCTTGGTCAAATAAGAACGATGCACTTGGCCCCTCGGGGGCCTCGGCTACTCGCTCGGCCGCCATCGAGAAACCCGTTGAGAACATTTCGCTGAGAACAATAAGGTGCGCTCCCTCATCCGCGGCGGCAGCCACCGGGGCTCGTAGCGACTCAATAGTTGCCGCAGGGTTCTCCCACACGATGTCATGCTGGATAGCAGCAACCTTCACCGCAACGCCCCCAGTCGCTCAACTGCTTCTTCGAGCACATCGACTTTCTTGCAGAACGCAAACCGAACGAGGTGCGACCCCTCGGACCTATTGTCATAGAAAACAACATTCGGTACGGCAACCACACCAGCCCGCTCAGGAAGATCAAGGCAAAACTGGCGGCCGTCGTCGGTACCAAAATTTCGGATGTCAGTGGTCACAAAGTAGGTACCTTGGGGGCGGTACACCGTAAAGCCCACTGACTCGAGCCCATCGCTCAATAGATCCCGTTTCATGCGCATGTCAGTCAAGAAGCCATCGAAGTAGTCGTCGCCAAGACGAAGACCAACCGCAGTAGCAGGTTGGAACGGGGCCCCATTGACGTAAGTCAAATACTGTTTGACGGTTCGGACGGCCTGAAGAATGTCAGCAGGGCCAACGGCCCACCCAATTTTCCAGCCCGTAAACGAAAATGTCTTACCGCCCGAAGAAATGGTGACCGTTCGTTCGGCCATTCCGGGGTACGTGGCCAGGAGTCGATGCTCACCGTCAAATACCAGGTGTTCGTATACCTCGTCAGTAATGACCAACACGTCGTGTTCGACACAAAGCTCGGCGATGAGGGATAGCTCCTCATGGGTGAACACCTTGCCCGTCGGATTGTGCGGCGTGTTGAGCAAAAATAACCGCGTCGAGGGGCCAATGGCTGCACGTAACTCGGCTTCGTCAAACTCGTACCCATTATTTACGGGGCGCAAGGTGACGACCTTCTTGGTGGCACCTGCCATCGCAATTGCGGCACCGTAACTGTCGTACCAGGGCTCGAATACCACAACTTCGTCGCCGTCATCGCACAACGCGAGCAACGACGCTGTAAGCGCCTCCGTTGCCCCAGCGGTGACCAGTACTTCAGTATCGGGATCGACCGTGACGCCGTAGAAACGCAGTTGGTGCTCAGCAATAGCGTGCCGTAAATCAGCAATGCCGATCCCCGGTGGATACTGGTTATGTCCGTCACGAATTGCTTGGATCGCGGCATCGGATACTTCGGTTGGACCATCCGTATCGGGGAATCCTTGCCCGAGATTTACGGCCCCGGTCCGGACGGCTAACGCCGACATTTCGGCGAAGATTGTTTCACCAAACGAGGCAAGTTTGGAAGTAATTAGTCGTTGCGGCACAAACCGAGGTTAGGCCACAAGCGGCCGAAGAACCGAGACAAGGTAATCGCCACCCGCATATGCGGCGCCTTCCCATGTGGCCCACTCGTCAACAGCCACCAGACCAGCAGTCCGGCACCACGCGTCGTACTGCGCCTTGGTGAACTCCGTCAGACTAAAACCCGCCACCATTAACCCGTCAGGATGCAGGTGCTTAGCGGTGTTTGTCAGAACCGCTAACTCGGTCCCGCGATGGACAAACAACAAGATGTTCCCCGCCATCAGAACGACGTCGAACTGCTTTTCGAAATCGAAGGTGGCCAGATCATCGACCGCCCACACCACCGTTTCGCTCTTGGGCCGGGCCAGCGCAATCATGTCGGGGTCCGAGTCAATTCCGGTTACCCGCCATTTCCGGGCCTCTAATTCGACGGCAATGCGGCCGGTTCCGCAGCCTGCATCAAGGATCGTAGGAGTTGTCCATGGGTGATTCGACCGCAATCGTTCAATGGCATCGACCTCACCATGAATGTTTTGCCCATCGGCCGCCATTTGCGCGAAACGGGCTTCGTAGGCATCAAGCGGCAAACGCTCGCGCCATCCTCGCCACCGATCGCTTAACCCGTCGAAACTCATGACCTCACCATAGGTTGGTCGCCTCGATCAAGAACCGGACCCAAACAAAGTAAATACGACAAGTACAAACCTGGTGTTTACGAGACTCGTGTTCTTCACCGACGGGGCGGTAAAAGTGCGAGCGCTTGGTCGTACAAGCCTTGTAACTCCGTGTGGAGTTGTAGGGTCGCGGCTTTGCGTTCGGACCGTTTCATTGGTCCATCGACGCCGAAGTAGCGGGGCTCACCGACCACTATGCGAACCTTGCTGCGATGAGGTCGTTTGGCCCCCGATGGCAGTGCTTCTTCGGTGCCTGCTATCCCGACAAGGACCACCGGCTTACCCGTCCGGGCGGCCAGGTAAACCATGCCTTCGAACAGTTCGCCAATCGTTTCACCCACTTGACGGGTTCCCTCCGGAAACAACAGCAGCTGATTGCCCTCGTTCAACATGCGCTCGGAAGTGGCGAGGGAATTACGATCAGCCGTCCCACGATCAACGGGATACGCCCCGAGAGCCGAGATGGTCCAGCCAAAGACGCGGGTCTTGAAAAGCGACCTCTTGGCCACAGAGCGCATGCGATTAACCGTCAGGGATCCCACCAATGGAGCGTCGAAATGCGAGCGATGCGAGGGGGCGATAATGGCTCCGCCCGGCACTTCAAGATGCTCTCTCCCCACCACCTTGAGCGAGAAGAACGGATGCAGCACAACGCGCAGTAGACGGCGCACAGCGCGCCAAAACCATAATGCGGTGCGTCGTGCAGCGATTTCGAGTGCTTGTTCATCAGTTACGGGAGCCATCAGCCTGTCACGATAGCGTTTGAGGCCATGGCAAAGAAGTTGACGTACCGATCACTTAGTTGCGAACGTCAATTCAGCTGTTCACGAGAGCAGATGTGGGAGATCATGCACCGCTCCCCCATCTCTACTGGGACGGTTGTGAGCAGCGATGCACCGTGGCGACAAGTGGTGGCCATCGACGGGCCCCACGCGACGTCGGAGATAACCACAACCCTTGTCGCCCATGTCGACGGCGGTTGGGTGTGCGCCGTCTCCGCAGTTACGGGTCCCGACAACAACGCGTTCGACGAAGGCCACGTCCGGCGACTCGAAGCAATTATCAACTGGCGCGTTTTTAACCTGGTAACG
>CAWKZT010000073.1:0-8711 GCA_963854565.1 Acidimicrobiia bacterium | reverse complement strand
TGATCGGTGGGTACGAAGACTCACCCGAGCTTCGCGAGGAGCTCCGAACCCATGTCGCTACCAAGCTCGGACCCATCGCTCGGCCCAAGGCCGTCAATATCACACCGGATTTACCCAAGACTCGCTCCGGCAAAATCATGCGTCGTTTGCTGCGTCAAATAGCCCAAGGCGAAGAGGTCGGCGACACCACAACCCTGGCCGACCCATCGGTAGTAGACGCCATCAAGGACAGCGCCTCATAAACCGCTTACTCGTTCGGGCCTGCTCCAGTAGGGTGAGCCGCGATGGAATTTGTTGCTGATGCCCCCACGTTGTTGTTGTTGTTTGGCGCGGCGTTGCTGGCTGGCTTTGTCGATGCCATTGCGGGTGGCGGCGGGCTAATAACGGTCCCCGCATTGCTGCTTGCCGGCGTGTCGCCGATCGCCGCAATTGGTACCAATAAGTCCCAGTCGGTCTTTGGTTCCGGTGTGGCCTCGGCCACGGTCATCCGCAAGAAAATTATTTCAATCGACGAGGTCCGGGCGCCGTTTGTTCGTGCCGTTCTCGGATCGGCTGTTGGTGCACTTATCGTGCAACGCGTCGACCCCGAAGCGCTCGATGTGGTGATTCCAATCGTGGTAGCCGGAATCGGAAGCTATTTCTTGTTCGCTCCACGCGTCGGTGACGTGGCTACAGAACCTCGGATACGAGCGTCGATCTATCGCAACACGGTGGTGCCGATCATTGGATTTTACGATGGCTTTTTCGGCCCCGGGACAGGGTCGTTCTTTGCCATGGGAGGCGTTGCCCTCCGAGGTCTTGGAGTAATCAAGGCCACCGCTACTGCCAAGACGCTGAACTTCGGATCCAATGTTGCCGCCCTCGCCATTTTCGTCATTGGTGGTCAGGTTGTATGGGCTGCCACCGCGGCAATGATCGCCGGTCAGTTGGTGGGGGCAACGGTGGGCGCTCGAACCATGATTAGCGGAGGAACTCGGCTAATTCGCCCCCTCGTCGTGACCGTATCCATCGCGATGTTGGTGAAGTGGTTTTTGGCTTAACCGCTTCCACTGCGGTAAACCTAAGACGCCGCCATCGCAAGAAAGACACTTCATGTCAAAAGAAATCGTCGGATCAATCCATCCATCTCCCGAGCAGTTCCGTGCGTTTAGCGAACTTGATCAGGCCACGCCCATCACGATGCTTAACTTGTTGCGATTTAATGAGCAGGCGGAGCCTGGTTCCGTAGCCGCAGGCATGAGTGGGCGAGATGCCTACGCCGAGTACGCGAAACGGGTGGGCGAACTACCCACTGACATCTTCCGAGGCCAGCTACAGACCATGCTTTCGGGTTTGATGACGCTGATTGGACCCGCCGACGAGGAATGGGATGAGATCCTTCTTGTCCGCTACGACACCGTCTCTGACTTTCTTTTGATGGCCACCAACCACGACTACTTGGTCGTCAGCGAATGGCGTACGGCTGCCCTAGCCGATAGTCGTCTGGTTGCCTTTGCCAGTTCGTGATTAGCTAGTACTACCGAACTAGAGGAGAACGCTCATGCCAGTTGCCGCGGTTAACGGACAGCAGATCAATTACACCGACTCTGGTGGTGACGATCCGGTCATCATTTGGAGCCACGGGTTCTTGATGAACCACACTATGTTCGATCCTCAGGTGCAGGGTGTCGCAGGGTGGCGTCATGTGGCCTGGGACGAGCGTGGATTTGGTGAAACGCCGGCTACCGGTCCGTTCTCCTATTGGGATTCGGCCAACGATGCGGTGGCGTTGCTCGATCACCTTGGTGTCGATCAGGCCGTGTTCGCAGGTATGTCGCAGGGCGGTTTCTTGTCGCTACGTGCCGCGCTTGCTCACCCCGACCGAGTGCGAGCCTTGGTACTTATCGACACCGAATCAGGTATTGATCCTCCCGAACTGATTGAGGGGCGCAACGCAATGATCGATCACTGGACGTCCGACGCACCGCTTGGCGACGTGGGCGAATTTGTTGCCGCACTCATTCTGGGCGATCCAGCACTTAACGAGATTTGGATAGCCGATTGGGAAAGTAGACGCGCCACGTTCTCCATCGAGGTCTCGAACTGTTTGCACAATCGCGAAGACATCACCGACCGTATGAGCGAGATCTCATGTCCGGCACTCGTCGTGCATGGCACCGCCGACGCGGCTATTGCCTACGACAATGGTGTGGCTCTCAGCAAGGCCATCCAGGGTGCGCAACTGGCCGCCATCGAGGGCGGTTCGCACGCCGCTAATCTCACCCATCCAGCCGAAACCAACGCCGCCATCAGCGGGTTCCTCGCCACCCTCTAGCCCGAAATGCTTCCAGAGGGCTACGCGGAGTGGAACGCCTTACATGAACTTTTCAATTAGTCGCGGAAGTTGCCGAACTGCAGCGGGATGCCGAATTCACCCTCACGCAACGCGGCGATGACCTCTTGGAGTACATCGCGCTTCTTGGCATTGACCCGCAGCTCGTCCCCCTGGGTTTGTGACTGGACGCCTTTGATACCCAAGGCTTTGACGAATTTGTTGAGTTCGCGTGCTTTGTCCGACGAGATACCTGCTGCGAGGGTGGCCACCATGCGTGATCGGCCACCGGCGGCATCCTCAGCCGTGCCGAACTCGACACCTTTCAACGAGACTTTGCGGCGCACGAGCTTCTCTTCGAGAACCTGCTTAAGTGCTTCGACACGGTCGTGGGCCGAAGATTCGAGGGTGATGATATTCTCGCCCAACTCGACGGTGGACTCGGTTCCTTTGAAGTCGTAGCGGTTGGCTATCTCGCGGGCAGCTTGATCGACGGCATTGCGAACTTCTTGACCATCGAGTTCGGAGGAAATATCAAAGGAAGGCATGCCGCGAGCATAGCGATGCGCCGGTGGACTGGCCGGAAGTACGCCGGTTGGCGATTTGGTGCGCGGCGCAGGCGGTCGACGTCCTACGGTGGTGACTATGTTGCAGCAAGCCCGTGAAGCGGTGGCCCTGGCCCAAGACCTTTTTGCCCAGGCGGTTGCCCACATCCAAGCAGATGGGCCCGATAGCCAACTCGACCAGGCCCGCTTGTATCAACTGTCACATACGGCGGCATCTTTGGCCATGTGTGAGACGGCACTCGAGTACGGAAGCAAGGGAACCACCGAAGAACGCCTCGCCCATATTTTCATCGGGAAAGCCCTCCACGAGTTCGCAGCCATTGTTTGGGCGGCCCATGAGCGGTGGGGTATCTCTGGCGATGCCCTTGATGGTGTTCGGGGGTATTGCTCGACAACTACTCAGGGCGATTTTATTGCCGAGGCCGCGAACCGTCCCGGTCCGGGGCATTTGGGGGCCGACCTCACGATGGTCGCCGAAATTTTTCGACGGTTTGCCGATGAACAAATCATGCCGGTAGCCGAAGCAATTCACCGCCATGACGATGACATCCCGCAGGACCTCATCGATGGTGTAGCGGCCCTCGGTTGTTTTGGATTGTCGATAAACCAGCAGTACGGCGGATCCGCCTCAGGTGGCGAGGACGACTATCTGGCCATGGTTATCGCCACCGAAGAACTGTCGCGAGGCTCGCTCGGCGCAGGCGGCTCACTGATCACTCGGCCAGAAATTTTGGCTCGGGCTTTAGAAGCGGGCGGCACCGACGCCCAAAAGACAAAATGGCTTCCCAAACTCGCATCGGGTGAATCACTTTGTGCGGTGGCAGTGACCGAACCCGATTTCGGATCCGATGTCGCGTCTCTCAGCGTTACGGCGACACCGACCGTTGGTGGTTGGTTGCTTAACGGTACGAAGACATGGTGCACATTTGCCGGTCGGGCCACGGTGCTCATGGTGCTCGCGCGCACGAACAACGATGCCAGCGTTGGTCACCGCGGGCTGAGTTTGCTACTGGTCGAGAAACCAGCCGATCTCGGTCATACATTTCATCACGAACTCGATGGCGGAACGATGGGTGGGCGCGCCATCCTCACGCTGGGGTACCGAGGCATGCACTCCTTCGAGGTCGTCTTCGACAATTGGTTTGTGCCTGACGCCAACCTCGTGGGCGAAGGTGCGGGTCTGGGGCGCGGGTTTTATCTTCAAATGACCGGCTTCGAGAATGGGCGATTACAAACCGCCGCCCGATCTGTGGGGGTAATGCAACGGGCCTATGAACTTGCCGTTATCTACGCCGCTGACCGCCAAGTATTCGGGTCATCACTCGACACCTACCAACTCACCAACGTGAAGCTTGGCACCATGGCCGCGCTCATCCAGATCAGCCGTCAGTTTTCCTATCGAGTCGCCCGTCAGATGGCGACGGGCGAAGGAGCCGCCGACGCGGCCATGGCCAAGGCATTTGTGTGCAAAGCCGCGGAGTGGGTGGCGCGTGAGGCCATGCAGATTCACGGTGGCTACGGGTACGCCGAAGAGTACGAAGTGTCGCGCCTTTATGTTGATGCGCGAGTGCTTTCAATCTTTGAGGGGGCCGACGAGGTTCTTTGCCTCAAACTCATCGCCCGTCGCCTCTTGGCATAAAATGTAAGAAGCGGACCAGCATGCGCTGATCCGCTTCTTGGAGCGTGGGCCGGGAAGGATTTGAACCTTCGTAGTCATTACAACGACGGGTTTACAGCCCGTTCCCTTTGGCCGCTCGGGCACCGACCCAGGACGAAATACGATAGCGGAAGCAAAGCGCGATGCCGCCGCAATTCTGCGACATGGACTACGTAATGATTGGCTAAGACGGAACCTGGCTAGGACGCCCGGCAATGATTCCGGTGACACCCTGGTCGATCATATCTTGGTAGAACTCGGCATTCTCCTGTGTTGATCCGTCGTTGGGCCACATCCAGACGGTGACACCGGTTGCCTCGACCCGAGCCCAAAACGCGGGGTTGATAACTTCGATCGCCCCGAAGAATGGCGGCACCTGGACAATGCGCATTCCTTCGTCCAGGTCGGCTCCGGCAAGAAGCCACGTGGTCATGGCACTGGTACCGGGGCTGAGTTCCACGTCGGGCGCCATTTCGCCGAAGGCCGCCACGATTTCGTCATCGAATGACACCACAACGACGTTCTCGGTCAGGCCGAACTGGTCAATTTCTAACGCCAACTGCTCGGCCACATCGAGGGCTTGAGGAAAGTCGCCCTTAATTTCGATATCGAAGGCGGTAAGGGGGAAGCGTTCGACGATCTCGGCGAAGGTTTGGATGGTGAAGTCATCGGGTACGGCGCCCTCAGGCGGGGCGGTGTCGCCGGTACGGACACCGCGGTAGATGTACTCTTCATCGGGTCGGTCCGGGCAACTCCAGCAGCCTTCCGCAAACCGGTAGGCAGCGTCGAGAGCTTTTAGTTCGCTGAGGGTTCGGTCGATTACCGGACCGGTCGCCTCGGTGGTTCTATCAACGGTGCTGTCATGTTGGATGATCAGGACGCCGTCCGCGGTGAGTTGTACGTCGATTTCGAGAATGTCGGCTCCGTGGGCGATCGCTTGGTCAAATGCGTATCTGGTCGAATGCGGGTTTTCTTGGTCGCCGCCGGCGTGCGCGATGTTAAGAATCTTGCCGGATGAAATCAGTTCATCGATGGTCGGTCGAACCGGTTCGGGCTCTGGGGTGGGCTCTACTGTTGGCTCTGGGGTGGGATCTGGGTCGGCCGTCGGCACCGGGACTTCGGTGGCTGGGGGAGCGGGGAGTTCAGTGGGGTCTGGAACCGATGCCGATTTGTATTCTGACCCACCTCCGCACGCCGTGGCTAGCACGGTAAAGGCCAGGAGCGGAAGAAGGAAGCGTCGAAGAAAAGTTGAAGTCATGAGCGAGGCCATTCAATATTAAGTTCTGCAGCCATTGTGCCAGGTCGGCCGCTGATTGGATTAATAACCGCATAAAGAACCCGGTTCATCATGCCGCAGTTCCCCGCTACAGCGATGGCACGCACCGCTCCGGCCTCACCGACAGCGGCAATAAGAGCATCGCGGGCGGATGAGATCTTTCGTCAATCCAAATTCGGGAATCTGCGTATTGGAAATAATGGAGGCTTCGTGGATCTCGTGCAGCGCCGCGTTTTCGGCACGAATGCCTGTTAGCGCTACAGATGCTCCGGACGGAACAGTTGTGGGAACGACCGCACCGTTGGGTTGTGCTGCGGAGTCAAAGTTGCCGGTGGGTTCACACGCGACAGGATCTGGCAGGGGGCGCTGGTCTGAGCCAATGCCGAAATCGATGAGGTCGATGGCTGAGAGCTGCGATACAAGTCCGATTATCTCCACGTACTGCAACTGGGTTAGACCCTCGGAGAAGGCTTGATCGACTCATTGGTGCGTGATGTCCATGGGTCGTACCGATACCTGACGGACTACGCGAGCGACTGTGGGGGAGAGTTCGCCAGTGCCCGTGGGGTCGCCATCGCGACCACGGCGTGCTTCGGTTGCCATGGCCACGCGCTGTGCACTCGTAAAGAACGATCCAGGCCGAGCCATCCGCTTCCAGTCGTTATTTATCGCCGAATTAATTTCGGTGTGAATGGCCAGTTAAGTTCCCATGTGATCCAGTCTCGCGCGTAGGGATGCGCTAGAACTAAATGTATGAAAATCTCGATCAACGGCTCGTCCGAAGCCATCTTTCCCAACCTCGACACACTGCGCTCGCACGCTAGGAAGGCATCCGAAGATGGTTTTGCTGGTTGGTGGCTTGCTCAGGTTGGGGTAACCGATGCGCTCACGGTTATTACTGCGGTAGCCGACTCGGCGCCGGGAATTGAGATGGGTACTGCGGTGATTCCTACGTGGCCTCGCCATCCATCGATGTTGGCTGCGCAAGCGCTCACCACCCAAGCGGCTATTGGGGGTCGCTTGCAGTTGGGAATTGGCCTGGGCCACAAACCCCAGGTTGAAGACGGTTGGGGCATGAAATGGGATCGTCCGGTTCGTCACCTCATCGACTATCTCGAAATTCTCAACTCACTAATGAACACTGGCCATGCCAACTACAAGGGTGAAAAGTTCACGTTGATCAACCAACCAGCGGCACGTATCACCGAAGAGGCGCCGGCTCTGCTTATTGCCGCCTTGGGCGAACAGGTGCTTCGGGTGGCCGGCAAGCGGGCCGACGGCACCATCTTGTGGATGGTGGGCGAGAAGACAATCAAGGAACACATTGCTCCGCGTATCCAAGACGCTGCGGCTGAAGCTGACCGGCCTTCACCACGCATTGTGTGTAGCCTGCCGGTCTGTATCACTGACGACACCGCGCCGGTTCGCGCCTTCGCCGACGAGGTGCTCGAGATTTACGGTGTTCTCCCGTCGTATCGGGCCATGCTCGATCGCGAAGGAGCGGCCGGACCTTCGGATGTTTCGCTCTTTGGTAGCGAGGAGCAGGTCGGCGAGCGTATCGCTGCGCTCAAGGCAGCAGGTACCACCGAATTCGCAGCGTTAGAGTTTGGTCTCAACGACGTCGACCTAGCCCGTACCCGCGCCTTCCTAAAAACCCTGATGTAGAACCCCTGACCAAAATCGCTGACCAAAATCCCAACTGGTAGGCCCAGTTGGGGGTCCTGGTGTCATCTGGGCCTACCAGTTCGGGGGTTTTGGGTGGGGGGTTTTGGGTGGGGTGCGTGTTGGGCGTTGGGTGTTGGTGGTGGGGGGCTAGTCGAGCAGTTTTTGCATTAGGGCCACGTCTAGCCACTTGTTGAACTTGCGGCCAATTTCGCGCTCAATGCCAACAAGTTCGAAACCGTGGGCCTCGTGTAAAGCAATCGATGCCGCGTGCCCGTCGACGATCTTGGCCAGTACGGAGTGAAAGCCGTGATCGGCGGCGACATCGAGAATCGCGCCCAGCAGATTTGACCCCACTCCGCGTCCTTGGAAGTGATCGGCAACGTACACGCTGTCTTCCACGGATGTGGAGTATGCGGCACGCATTCGGTAGGGAGACAGCGACGCAAATCCCGCGGTCTCGCCGTCGATTTCGGCGACCAGGACTGCATGGGCACCGGATCGGTCACGCAGCCACACTCGCTGTTGTTCTAGAGACCGCGGTTCGAGGTCAAACGTCACGGTCGAAGTCAGCACAAACGGGTTGTAGATAGTCCGGATTGCTTCGGCATCACGGTCTTCAGCCAGACGAATCAACATTCGGCGACTGTAGTGGCATGGTCAGGAAAGCAACGGGGAATCGATCGAAATTGAGGCCATAGGTAGCTCTATGGTTGCAACATTACTGAGGCAAAGGCCTTCGTCCATGACTGAATAATTCCCAGCGGCCTTTGATAACGGGACATCGGGACGGGATGTGACCTACACAAGGTTTCGACGGCTCAATAATCGTGGCATCCTCAATGGCTGTCCGACGCAAGTCGGCGCGCCCCCTTAGCTCAGTCGGCAGAGCGCTTCCATGGTAAGGAAGAGGTCGTCAGTTCAACTCTGACAGGGGGCTCCAACCCAAATGCTAGCCTTCGGGTTGGTCTAGGGCGGCGTAGCTCAGTTGGTGAGAGCGCTCGACTCATAATCGAGAGGTCGGCAGTTCGACTCTGCCCGCCGCTACAACGCCGGATTCGTCCGGCGTGTTAGCCACATTTAACTACAACCCCAGGAGAAATACCGTGGCCAAAGAAACTTTTGAGCGTAATAAGCCGCATGTGAATGTTGGAACTATGGGTCATATTGATCATGGTAAGACGACGTTGACTGCTGCTATTACTAAGGTGTTGGCTGACAATGTGGAGGGTTCGTCGT
>CAWKZT010000072.1:0-8911 GCA_963854565.1 Acidimicrobiia bacterium | reverse complement strand
TCGGTTAAGTAGCCCAGGTACTCGTAGAGCGCGAAGGTTGGTGCACTTGGGTCATCGTCCCCGGGGGCAATTGTTTCTTCGCTGACATCTAGTTGGGTGCCGAGAACAAGGCGGATGCCGTTGATTGCTTTCATCCATTTGGTGAGATCGGATTCGGTGAGCGTCGCATTCATGGCGGTCGTCTCCACGGCCTCCAGGTCGGCTAGTCGAGTACGGAGGAGATCGTCCGCTACCAGTGACTGATAGTCGGACTCAAGACGTTCGTCGGAGGGGTACGCAGTCGGGAAAAGACGTCGCACAGGGTCAGAAGGTCCATCGGACAACAACGACACAAGTTGAGGGGCCAGATTTGCGAGTAGCTGGCGCTCGTGATCACCCAAACTGACCTTAAATGTGCCATCGGATTGCAACTTGAAAGGGCGCGGCATGATCAGTCGTCCTTCTGCATAGTGGCCCAGAGCCCGTATTCGTGCAGTCGGAAAACGTCGAGTTCGGCCTTGTCGCGGTCGCCATTGCTGACTACAGCCCGACCTTTTTCGTGGACATCAAGCATCATGCCTGTGGCCTTCTCTCGGCTATAGCCAAAAACCTTTTGGAGCACCAAGGTGACATAGGACATGAGATTGATCGGGTCGTTCCACACCAACACGACCCACGGCGAATTGGTGTCGGTTGTGGTATCGGAGGTCGGTTCGTCAACTTCGACGGGAGCAGTGCTCATGAGGCGACTTCGGTAGCCGGCGGCGACGGGGTCGAAGGAGAAGATGCCGCCCTAGAAAGCGCCGTACGAGAGAACAGCGCCATATAGAGGCGCAATGTCGCGACCCAAAGAAGTACCGCTCCAAGAATATGGACGGCAACGAGCAGCACGGGGACATCGGTGAAGTACTGCAGGTAGCCGATGGCTCCTTGTCCGAGAATGATGAGGACCAGAACCCGTGCTTGATGCGCGTAGCTGGATTTAGGCGAAGTTTTGTGAGCCCACCACGCCAAGACGACAACGAGCCCGCACATCACAAGGACACCAACGCTGTGGATACGCGCCACGTCGGGCAGAAAATAACCAAGCCGGTTACTGCTGTCCGGGTCGCCTGCGTGTGGGCCGGTCCCGGTCACGATGGTGCCGGTAACGATGACATAAGCGGCGACGACGACGATCAACCGACCGAGCCAGACCTGGACCGGGGGTACGAGGGGGACTACTGACGCATCAGCTGGTTGGCTGGATCGCACCTCGAGGACGACCGCATTGGCGAGCAGCACGATTGAAACAAGGAAATGCAAAATGACCGTAGACGGCAACAGATCCGAACTCACCACGAACCTGCCAATAATAATCTGCGCGATGACCCCGATTACCAGGCCCCAGGACAGAAAATATAGATCACGGCGAGGCGGCGTTAACTTCCGAGCTCCGGTCACAACCAAAATGACAGCAATGGCTGGCACAGCGGAGAACATACGGTTGCCGAACTCCACAGCACTGTGCCAGGACCCAGCCGGTACAAGCTGATCGGTCTCGCAGGTGGGCCAGTCCGAGCACCCGAGACCGGAGCCGGTGAGGCGCACTGCTGCTCCCGCTAGGACAATGGCCGCCAAACTCCACAACGCAAAGGTGGCGCGCCGTTGAAATCGGTCCATGCTCATACCTTGAGCGTAAGGGGGGAAGTCGCGAGTTGAGAGCTGCCTCCGAACCGCGCGGGTGAAGCCGACAGCATGGACCCTGAGGAGGCTCGGGTATCGGCTTCGCTTGTTGACCACAATACCAAGCACGATTAACAGCTAGCCGCTGTTTTGTAGACGCGGCAAGTGGTCAAGCAGGCATAGGATGAACTGGTGACAGCTACTGTCGCGGTTCGGCCGCGCACTCGTATTTTGGCGTTTGTGGCGCTGACTAAACCTCGCATTATTGAGCTGTTGTTGGTCACGACCGTTCCAGCAATGATCGTTGCCGAACGCGGCTTGCCATCACTTTGGTTGATGGCAGTCACGGTTATGGGCGGAACGCTCGCCGCCGGTGGCGCACATGCGATCAACATGGTCATCGATCGCGACATCGATGCGCTTATGGATCGCACCAAGAATCGACCTTTGGTAACGGGCATTGTGCAACCCACTGAGGCGCTCGTGTTTGCCTTGACCGTTGAACTGATCGCCTTTTTGATTCTGTGGGGATTCGTCAATCTGCTTAGCGCGGTCCTGGCAGTATCGGCGACTGCTTTTTATGTATTTGTGTATTCGTTGTGGCTCAAACGCCGCTCCTCCCAGAACATCGTGATTGGCGGTGCCGCCGGGGCGATGCCCGTGTTGGTGGGTTGGGCGGCGGTTACTAACGAGCTCGCTTGGGCACCTGTTGTGATGTTTGCAATTATTTTTGTGTGGACGCCTCCCCATTTTTGGGCGCTAGCCATCAAATATGCGGAGGATTACACGGCCGCCGATATACCGATGTTGCCGTCGGTCATGAGCGCCAAACAGACGACATCTCGCATGCTGGCTTACACGGTCTTGCTTTGGGCTATTTCGCTGCTGTTGGGTCCCGTGGCCGATCTAGGACTGATTTACACTGTTAGTGCAGCAGTTTTGGGTGCCGCGTTTCTGTACTACGCCGTACGGGTGCACAAGGATCCAACCATGGCGAAAGCTATGACATTGTTCACGTTCTCGATCACTTATGTGACGCTCTTATTTGGGGCAATGGCAATCGATGCCCTTGTTGCGAACGGAGCGTAGGGAAATGTCGGCAAAGTTCCTGCTGTCGGTTACGGGCCTATCGCCGCGAACCTGTAGAGTTTCTATCCGATGGGTGGCTGTAGTTCAGGTCGTCTCCACCGATCTTCCCAGCGAGCCTCATGACTGTTCTTGAAGCCCCTATTGAAACCCACACTGAAGTTGTCTTAATGCCCGAGTCTGACATCGCAAGTATCCCATCCTCCGTTGGCAACGTCATGATGACGGGCGACCACACGGTGATCGGTCGCCTTTACGTCGTATCGGCGACGATCTTTGGTCTCTTCACCCTTGCCATTGGTTCACTGGTGGCCTTTGAGCAAGCCAATCTTGACGACGTTTCGATCTTTGGCGGGCAAGAAGTTTACGCCGCTATGTTCGGCTTGTTCCGCTTCTCGCTGCTGTTCCTCGTCGTTGTCCCCCTCATGATGGGTATTGCTACAGCGGTCGTTCCCCGCGAGGTGCAAGCTCCGTCAATTGCCTTCCCTCGAGCTGCCGCTGCGGCGCTTTGGACATTCGTTATTAGCGGCGCCATTTTCGTCGGCGCGACGATCTACGACGGTGGCATTGTTGACGGCGCCGATGCGCAAGCCACCGAGCTCTCGATCTTGGCACTCGGCGGGATTGTGTTGGCCCTGTGCCTCGCCAGTGTGTGCGTGCTCACCACAATTATTGCCCAACGGGCCGAAGGAATGGGACTGGGCGACATTCCGATATTTAGCTGGTCGATGCTCGTCGCCGGAACTATGTGGTTGGCGACTTTGGCTGTGCTACTTGGCAACATTGCCTTGGTTTGGGTGGACCTTCGTGGGCTCGGCACCCAGTTCTGGGAAGACGGCGCCGGCGCACTACAAATTCTTGGTTGGGTAACCGATCAGACTGCCATCTACGTGTTTGCCATCCCGGTTCTCGGAGTTTTTGCTTCGACTGCTCTTTCCGCTGCGGGGGACGCCAAACCCAACATCGGAATGAAGGCGGGGATCGCCGCATTTGGTGTGTTGGCGTTTGGTGCTTATGCTCAGCCGGTCTTTAACCCGAACGTCGCAACTCAACCAGTGTTTGTTGTTCAGTCACTGCTCATGGTCTTGCCGGTGTTGGTTGTGATGGGCGGGGTGGCCGTCGCAGTTATGGGAACGAAGCCCCGTGTCACCGTTAGCATTACGCTGGCCGGCGCGGCCGTCGCCATGTTGGGCGCCGGAATTCTTACAGGTGGCCTTCGGGTATTTGGTGGCTTTGTTGGTGGCCTGCGCGAGGTTGACGATTGGAATTGGGTCGAAAATTTGGCCGCACCGTTTGATGATCTTGCCGGGACAGCGGTCCATGGTGGTTTGTTCCGCTTTGTCGCCTTGGCAACACTGATCGCAGCGGTTGCTGGGTTATACAACTGGGCCTCCACCATCTTGGGGCGTTCCTTGGCTACGCCACTTGGGTCACTGGCGGGCCTTGCCCTTGTGGGCGGCACGTTCGTGGCCGCTGTGCCTGAGGTAATCAACGGATTTCTCGACGAGCCCGACATCTTGCCAGCGGGCAATGTCCGCGACGGTGTCGAATTGCTCAATCTCATTAGCGGTATTGGTTTAGCGCTAGTGGGTGTTGGCCTGCTCGTGTTGCTTGTTGATCTTGGTTTGACTTCTCGCCGTGACGACGAGATCGAAACTACCGAAACCATGGAGGCGGTGGCATGAGTGCCGAAGCCGTAGCCAAACGAGTTCCCGTGGCTGTAGCGCCACGCGCTCGCACTGTTCAGGTCGGAACTGCATTCGCTATCTCTGGTGTACTGATGTATTTCGGGGCGCTGTTTGGTATCTATCTCAATACCCGTTCGCAGTTCGTAAAGGGCGGCGTCGACTGGATTCCCGGCGATGTCGACATGCAGCTCACTGCGCCGACGATCATTGCGTGGACGTTCGTTATCTCATTGCCGGTGGCCTACTGGGCTGTGTACAGCATCCGTCAAGATGACCGGCGTCATGCCTATCTTGCGTTTGGTCTTATTCTGCTGCTCGGTCTGATGACCATCAACCAGGCGGCATTTAATTTCGAGGCTATGGGCCTTATTGCCGATCGATCTCGGGCCGAGACTCTCATGTTCTTGATCGGCGGGTCGCACATCGTGCTGACCGTCGTTGGTCTCTTGTTCTTTAGTTTCACGGCATTTCGTGCTTTGGCTGGTCAATACACCAGCAAATATCGAGATGCCGTTCAAGCTGCGGCGATGTTTTGGTATGTCATCGTGGTCTTGTACTTCATTATTTGGCTAATGATCTACGTTGCGAAGTAACAGCATGCTTACTACTGGATTCAAAATCTATATCAGTTTCGCCCTAGTCGGCTTGGTCGCCATGTCGTTGTACGGCGTGGCCAGCGGCGACTTAAATGGTGACAACTACCTCGGCATTCTCGACCCAGCCGCCATTATTGGTGTGTTGAGTTTTGGTTGGAAGGGCGGTGTGGGCGACCATGTCGGCTATGCCGTGCTGTTGTTCTTCACGATCGCGGCTGGCTTCTTGGGCCTGACCTTGGTTGGCTACCGCGATGCCGACGCCGAGGCGGTTGCCCGGTTAACCGATACTGGCGATGTCCCTCCAGCCGCTGGACCCACGGCCAACAACATTTGGCCATTCGTCGGCGCACTCAGCGTTGGTGTCACCATGTTCGGACTAGTTGTTGGGTCGGCCATATTTGTTGTCGGGCTTATCTTGTTAGCAGTCGTTGGACTCGAATGGATGATGAGTGCCTGGGCCGATCGTGCCACTGCTGATCCAGCCGTAAACGCCGAGCTTCGTACTCGCATTATGGCACCGTTCGAAATTCCGCTGCTGGCCGCTGGCGTTATTGCCGTCGTTGTGCTCAGTGCGTCGCGGATCATGTTGACGGTAAGCGCGGCCAACGCCGTTTGGCTGGCGATGGTTATGACCGTCGTCATCATGGCCGTCGCTATTGCCATTGCTATGGTCCCCGAGATGAAGAAATCAACCGTCGTTTCGATTCTTGCGGTTGGTGTCATCGTCATTGTCACGTTGGGCATTGTTTCTGCTGCCGTCGGTCCTCGCGAGTTCCACGAACCCGAAGGCGAAATCCACGAAGCTGTAGTCCTCAACTCATGAGTACCGTCAAGGAGTCTCCCATGAAGCGCCCCGTGTGGCTTCGCCTACTTGTTTCCGTTGGCGGCCTCGGTTTGCTCGCTTCGGCGTGCGGCACCGAACACCCGCTCAACACTCTCGATCCGGCCGGCCCAAATGCCGAGACGATCGACAATCTCATCGATCCAATTTTCATTATTGCCGGGATTGTTTTTGTTCTCGTCCAGGGCATTTTGTTTATTATTTGGCGCAAGTTTGCCGTTAAAGGGGCCGAGAGCCCCGCCGACGAACGCCCTGGTACTTACGGCGACGATGTTTTCCCCGAACAGGTACACGGCAACTTCAAGCTCGAAATTGGCTGGACCATTATTCCGGCAGTGTTCTTGGCCATTGTTTCGGTGCTTACGTTGATGGCGTTGTTCGAACTCGAACAGGTCGACGCAGCCGACGATGACCTTCGCGTCACGGTGGTTGGCAACCAGTGGTGGTGGGAGTTCCAGTACCACCTCGACGGCAATGTTGAGACACCCCCCGACTTCGTTACGGCGAACGAGATGGTAATTCCGGTTGACGTAGAAGTTCCGTTGTGGATCGAATCGCGCGACGTCATTCACTCGTTCTGGATCCCTCGCCTCCACGGGAAGAGAGACGCTGTTCCTGGTCGTTCGCATCCGTGGGTTATTGAGGCATCCGAACTGGGGCGGTTCGCGGGACAATGCACCGAGTTCTGTGGCCTTTCGCACGCCTATATGCAGATGTATACCGAGGCCGTTACGCAGAGCGATTTCGACGCCTGGGTTGCCCAGCAATTGACGCCGCAACCAGTCCTTGCCGACGGCGACGATAATGTTGTTGGCCAGCAACTGTTTGTTACCAACTGCTCACGCTGTCACATGGTTGTGGGCGTGACCGACACCAACGGCGACGAAGAAGTCGACGGTTGGAACATCTACGACGGCGACAGCAAGTTCTTGGCTGAGGGCAACCTCATCGCCGGAGCTGCACCCAATCTCACCCACCTGATGAGCCGCGAAACTTTCGCCGGGTCATTCTTTGACCTGTACGACGAGTCGGGTGCGGTAAACCGTGACCAGCTCGAGG
The DNA here is from genome assembly GCA_963854565.1 of Acidimicrobiia bacterium. GTDB lineage: Bacteria > Actinomycetota > Acidimicrobiia > Acidimicrobiales > JAHEJN01 > CAWKZT01. The sequence goes on along the minus strand of CAWKZT010000072.1, from coordinate 1,997 downwards.
CTTGGGTCAGAAATGCCCCCGATGAGAAGCCGGCTCGTAACGGAAATCTCCAGGGGATGCCAGCATTCGATGGCCTTAGTCCTGAAGATCTCGACGCAATTGTCGACTACCTGGAGACGCTCCAGTGATTTGTAACTCTTTTCCTCTGAACATCCGGAGCGATGCCTGATGGCCGTCGACGAAACACTTGAACTCACCAGTGGGGTCGACCCAACTGTCGAACGCCCCCTTGGTGTCCTGACCCGCCCGTCGGGTAGCACCGGCTGGCGTAGCTGGTTGTTTAGCGTTGACCACAAGCGCATCGGCATCATGTACGGCGCCGCGGCCTTGTTCTTCCTGATAGTTGGTGGTTGCGAAGCACTTCTTATCCGTTTGCAGTTAGCCCGACCCGGGGGAGCGGTTCTTACCGCTGATCAGTACAACCAGGTCTTCACCATGCACGGTGTAACCATGATCTTCCTGGTGGCTATGCCACTAGGAGCTGCCTTTGCGAACTACTTGATGCCATTGCAAATTGGGGCCCGAGATGTGGCGTTCCCTCGCCTCAATGCCTTTAGCTTCTGGTGCTTCTTGTTCGGTGCCGTGTTCATTAACACTTCGTGGTTCCTTGGTGGCGCGGCGGATGGTGGTTGGTTTGCGTACGCTCCCAACACCGGCGTCAACTTCTCTCCGTCGCACGGTCTCGACTTTTTTGCTATTGGCCTGCAGATCACCGGTATTGCGTCGTTGGTTTCGGCTATCAACCTCATTGTTACGGTGATCAACTTGCGGGCGCCAGGTATGTCCTGGTTCAAGATGCCCGTGTTCACCTGGATGTTGTTTGTGGTCCAGGTACTGCTCTTGTTTGCCATCCCGGTGTTCACCGTTGCGCTCTTCTTGTTGATGTTCGACCGACTGTTCGACGCCAACTTCTTCAACGTAGACGCGGGTGCCGACCCACTGCTGTGGGAACACCTCTTTTGGATATTTGGGCACCCCGAGGTTTATATTCTGATACTTCCCGCGTTCGGGGTTATCTCTGAGGTCATCCCAACCTTCAGTCGTAAGCCAATCTTCGGTTACCCATTCATGGTCTTCTCGGGTATTGCCATTGGATTCATGGGCTGGGGCGTGTGGGCTCACCATATGTTTGCCTCGGGCATTGGCCCGATCTCGGTTGCCGCTTTCTCGGTATCGACTATGTTCATTGCTGTTCCTACTGGTGTGAAGATTCTTAACTGGGTCGCGACTATGTGGGGCGGTCGACTGAGATTCACCACTCCCATGCTCTATGCCGTGGGCGTTGTGTCGATGTTTACGGTCGGCGGCTTGTCCGGCGTAACCCACGCATTGGCTCCAGCCGATACCCAGCAAACGGATACCTACTACATCGTCGCTCACTTCCACTATGTGGTATTCGGTGGCGTGATTATGGGTCTGTTCTCCGGATTCTACTTCTGGTGGCCAAAGGCTTTTGGTTACTTGCTCAACGAACGTCGAGGCAAGCAAGGCTTCTGGGTCATGTTGCTCGGATTCAACCTCACCTTCGGTCCCATGCATATTTTGGGTCTGCAGGGCATGAGTCGTCGTATCCAGACCTACTCGGCTGGTCAAGGCTTCGATCTCTGGAACATGGTTTCCACTATTGGCTCGTTCTTTATTGCTATCGCTGTCGCCATGTTCGTCATCAATATCTACTTGTCCCGCAAGCAGTCAGTGCATCTACCTCCGGTCGGACCCGACCCATGGGACGCACGCAGTCTTGAGTGGATGACGGCTTCACCTACTCCTGAGCACAACTTCGATTACGTACCGATCGTCGAAGACCTCGATGACTTCTGGCACCGCAAGTGGGGCGAAGACGAAGATGGCAACATCGTTCGTATCGCCACCGCTGAAGAAGTCGCCCAGGATGGTTCTCGCACCGACGTGCACCTTCCTTCGCCTTCGTACTACCCGATCCTGTTGGCCTTTGGTCTGCCAATCGTTGGCTATGGCCTGATCTTTAGCCTTTGGCT
>CAWKZT010000071.1:0-8948 GCA_963854565.1 Acidimicrobiia bacterium | reverse complement strand
GCGAATCATCGGACGGGGTCGTGCTGGTACCGGCCTTTACTGGGCTCGGCAGTCCGTGGTGGGATCCGTACGCTCGCGGCACGATTACCGGACTTACCCGTGGGTCAGGCCGGCCGCAGATCGCGCAGGCCGTAATTGATGCGATGGTCCATCAAACTCGAGATGTTGTCGACGCGATGACCGAAGCCACTGGCACGCCGTTGCGACGTTTGCGGGTCGACGGTGGTGCCAGCACGATGAACACATTGCTGCAGCAACAAGCCGACCAACTCGGCGTTCAGGTCGCTCGCCCCGTCGTCCAAGAAACGACGGCGTTAGGCGCGGCCTACCTTGCTGGCCTCGCCGTGGGTTTCTGGAACTCATTCGACGACATCGAGGCAAACTGGAAGATCGACGTCGTGGTTAAACCAGAGGGCGACCGACAGGCCCTCGACGCAACTCATACACAATGGCACCGCGGCGTAGAACGCTCGCTCAATTGGGCCAGCGAACAGTAGACGGCCGTACGGCCTAGAGAACGTCGCGCAAATTACGGACAGCCTGATTGATGCGCTGTTCATTTTCGACCAGCGCAAAGCGCACAAAACCTTCGCCGCCAGCACCAAAGCCAACGCCCGGTGACACCGCTACGTTCGCTTTTTCCACCAAGAAGGAAGCAAATTCAATCGACCCCATATGGCTGTAAGCATCGGGAATTGGAACCCAAGCAAACATGGTGCCCCTAGGTGGTTCCATTTCCCAGCCAATGCGGTTGAGACCTTCGCAGAGTGTGTCGCGACGAGTCTGGTAGATCGCGTTTACTAGCGCAGGATGCTCTGGTGCTTCGTTCATCGTGACCGTGGCGGCGATTTGGATGGGCTGGAATGAGCCGTAGTCGAGGTAAGACTTAAGTTTGGCCAACGCAGCAATGATCTCCGGATTACCGGCCATAAACGCCATCCGCCAACCAGCCATCGAAAAGCTTTTCGTCATCGAGTACAACTCGACCGCTACGTCCTTGGCTCCAGGAACCTGCAATATAGATGGTGGTCGGTACCCATCGAACCCAAGGTCGGCATAGGCGTTGTCGTGTACCAGCACGACATCTTTTTCCTTCGCAAATGCAACCATCTTGGTCATGAAGTCGAGGTCGACACACGTGGTGGTGGGGTTATGGGGAAACGACAACAAGATGACTCGAGGCTTGGGCCAGGAGTATTCCCAACGCTCGCGCATGTTTTCGAAGAAGTCGACATCGGTTCCCAAGGGAATCTCGCGCACCTCAGCGCCCGCAAACAAAGGCGCATACAAATGGATGGGATACGAAGGTGACGGCACCAACACGGCGTCGCCCGGTTGAGCCAAAACCCACATCAGGTGAGAAAGGCCTTCCTTGGCCCCCATCGTGTTGATGATCTCCGTGTCGGGGTCGAGCTCGACATCGAAGCGGCGCTTGTACAGGTCGGCAAAGGCCTGTCGGAGCTTCGGTATACCTCGACTGGACGAATACCGGTGATTTCGCGGGTTGTGCACGGCCTCGGCCAGCTTGTCGACCGCTATGTCGGGGGACGGCAAATCGGGGTTTCCGAATCCCAGGTCAATAACGTCTTCGCCCGCTCGACGGGCCTCGACCTTCAGCGCATCGATAATAGTGAACACATAGGGCGGCAGCGAAGTGATACGACGAAATTCCATGGCCCAAGGCTAGAGCAACATAGAGCCCATGACGATCCATTTATGCGACGAATTAGTCGGCATGGTTTCCATGTTCAGCCAGCAACGGGCGATTCGGCCCGGGACTTGAGACCCTGCAATGCGGCCCGCACGATGCGCGCTTCGCCGCGCCGACGCATGAAGCCCGGAATGGGCATGCGCATGTCGACGCTGAGGTGATAGGTGACCTCGGTGGAGTTGACATTGCCATAGGTTGGTTCGAGAAGGTACTCGCCGTCCATGCGACTCACGACGTCGCCCTCGACGAGTCGCCAGGCAACACGAAGCGGACTGGTGCCGTAGTAATACCGCAGCACATAACTCACGCTGCGGCCCATAGCCGCGGCGCGGAAGGCTACTAAACCGGGACGGCCAGAATCCTCGGCTTGTTGGATATCGACTTGCTTTACGTCGCCCGCCCATTCGGGATATCGGGCAACATCGACAATGACATCAAACACCCGTTGAGGCGATGCGTCGATAGTGATGCGTTGGGTAGTCTGCTCAGGCACTGGCGGAACCCTTTCCGGTTGCTTTGCGCTTCGTACGGAGAACCGTACGTGTTCGGTAGTCGGCATGCTCGGCACTCCACCGACCAGTAACTCCTAGACCCAACACAGGGACCAGGATACCGAATGCCAGCGAAGTGAACGGGCGAATACTGGCAGTTGTAACACCAATGACAATTTGCGCCATCAAAGCACCGAAGAAGTGGAGTTTTACGACCCCGGGGGCAACCTTGCCGGCCAGAAAATAGACCTCGACGACGGCCACTTCTTCTAGGCGGCTGCGGTCCGCCGATAAGAAGAACGCCCACATAAACAAAATCGCGCCCACACCGAACAATCCGAGAGCGACGACGAGAGCAAGAATCTCCAGTGCGTCGGGACCCCACACCGCGCCAACTGCGGTAATACCAAATAGAGCGGTAGTAAGCCAAGAAAATCGCACCCAAGACACGGCCGAAGCAGGCAATGCCCCAAACCCGTGCCGCCGACCTGAGGCCCGCTCGGCTACCGCACAGTGCTCATCTTGTCGATCAGACGGGTCAGAAACATTCACATCCCCATCCCCATTCACATTCACATTCACATCCACATCCACATCCACATCCTACGAACTCCCGTCCACTCCCCCGTCCACTCCCCCGCAATTACTCGTTCTCGGTGTGTGGGCAGTGCGTTCCGCACTGCCCACACACCGAGAACGAAGATTTAGGGGGGGTGTCTACGAGGGGTTGTCTACGAGTGAGGTGTCTACGGACCGGTGGTGCCGTCTACTGAGTGGATTGCGGTGAGCAACCGATTCGCCAGAAGATCGTAAGAAAAATCGTGCACGGCTCGTTTTCGACCGGCCACAGCCATCTTATTGCGCAACTTGGGGTCGTCGATCAGCGTCTGAAGCGCCGCGGTAACCTGATCCACGCTGGTTGGGTCATCAACCACCAACCCAGTTTCGCCATGAGCTACCGCTTCGGCCGCCCCTCCACTGCTACCAGCTACCTGCGGGGTCCCAGCAGCAGCCGATTCGAGGAAAACAATGCCGAAACCTTCTTGTTCGAGTCCCCCCAGGCGGTTGTGACACAACATGGCTGAAATATCCGCACAGGCGTAGTAATCGGCAAGGTCTTGATCATCTACTCGTCCAGTCAAGCGCACATTGGCCGACGATTGATCAGCAAGTTTCTGGAGTCGGTTTTGTTCGCGGCCGGTACCAACAATGACCACTTCGATGCGCTGACCGGCAACAGTATGCAACTTCTCCGCCGCGGCGATCAACAAATGGAAACCCTTACGAGGGACCAGGCGACTGATCCCCACAATCACAATGGCATCTTCATCAAGGCCGAGGCGCCGTCGGGCAGCAGGTACGGCCGCGTCGGCCATCGGTACAAACCGATCGACGTCGACTCCGGGTGGCACATAAACAGTCGGCGGCAGGACTCCAGCACAACGCTCGGCTTCGGCCTCGGCGTATTTGCTGGCGGAGATAATTAACGACGCGTTGCGCAGCGTGCGCTTAAGGAAGTGCGACGGACCGGGTATATGACCCGGGATAGTTACTTCGGCCCCGTGGAGCACGACCGCATACCGATGCCGACTACGCGGACCAATTGCTCCCAGCGGAGAGGCGGGATCGTACACGACTAGTCCGGCACCAATTCCGTCGGCAAGTTGGTCGACTACCTTGCGCATGGAACGCGTAGGTAGCAAGAATCGCTGCGACGTGCGCACAATCGCATAATCCTGTGCTGCGTCCCAGACCGCGTCGCCCTGATGCGGACGAGTGAGCACCGTGAACTCGTCGGCAGGAAGGCGGCGCCACAACTCCCACAGATAGTTCTGAATCCCACCCGTCTTGGGTGGGAAATCGTTGGTGGCGAGCAGGTGGGTCATGTTGGAAGTGGCGCAGCCATCTCGGCCGCAAGAAGTGGTCCAGCTATATCGACACTACACAAGTCGTCGCGCGACATTCGCCGGGCCGCCCAAGCAGCGTGACTAGCTAACATGTCGTCTGCCCCTCGGATGTACCGAACCAATACCGAATCGGCTCTGGAACTGCCAGACCCTTGGGCAGCTATGGCGTTACCAAGGGCAACTAACGCGTTGCGGCGCACATAGCGGGCCCCACGTCGCGGAACATACCACTGCCCGGCCATCACCATTACTGCCTCGTCGTCCGCCTCGAGGAGATCGAGAAGACCCACCCACGGTCCCGGACCGACAGCGTCGCCGGCCGGGGCTTCGTCGTGGTCACGTCGGTTGGGCGGGCACACTTCTTGGCAAATATCGCAGCCATAAAGACGGTCGCCCATAGCAACACGATATTGGCGGGGCAGGTCGGCCGTATCTTGCACCAACCATGCCAAACAGCGACGGGCGTCAAGAACACCCGGTTCGATGAGTGCCCCGGTAGGGCACCCATCCAGACATCGATTGCAAGTTCCACATGTCCCGCCTGATTCGCCATCTGGGGGTAGTGGGGCGTTTGTAACCACGTTGCCGATAACAAACCAGCTGCCCTCTTTGGGCAACAACAACAAACTGTTCTTGCCCAACCAGCCGAGGCCCGCTCGCACGGCGGCTGGACGATCAACAAGCGCGTTGCTGTCGATTACCACGGTGGCTTCGTAGCCATCATCTCGAAGGCGTTCGGCGAGGACATTCAACCCGGCTCGAAGGTCTTCGTAGTGATCGACATGGGCGTACCGGGCCGCACGCCCATAGGGCTGATCGGTGGGGGCGTCGGGTATTACGTCGCCATAACGACGGGCACCAACAACAATCGACTGAGCCCCGCTAACGATGCGATCGGGCTCGGTGGAACGGGCCGGATTGCGGAACGTGAACTGCATCCCGCCGTGCAGTCCCAGGGTCTTGCGGCGCTCAATTTCTACCCGCGCCTCGGTGAATGGTTCGGCCGAAGCAATGCCGACGGAAGTGAGCCCGTTGGCTGCGCCCAGTGTGCGCAGTTCTTCGACCATTTCGATCATGTCGAACTAGAAACGGCTTGACACAGCGACGAGCTGTTCCAGGCGCTCACCCGCGGCGCCCGAGTCGAGTGCGTCACTAGCAAGTTCGATGCCATGCAGCCACGACGTAGCTACCCCGCCGACCAATAAGCCTGCGGCAGCATTCAACGTAATCATGTCGCGTTCGGGGCTCTTAACACCGGCGAATATTTCACGAGCAATCGCCGCATTTACCACACAGTCGCCACCGCGGAGACCTTCGGCAGGTGCGGCAGCAATACCCAGTTCGACCGGATCGAGCGACCCACGAGACACCTCGCCGTTACGAAGCTCGAAGACAACCGATGGGCCGGTGGTGGCCAGCTCATCGATAGCGCCATCACCGGTGACTACCAAGGCACGTTCGTGGCCGGTGGCTTTGAGAACTTCGATCATCCGCTCCCCTACAGCCGCATCAGAAACGCCAACGACGGAGTGCTTGACATGGGCGGGGTTAGAAAGCGGACCGATGACATTGAACACTGTAGGTATCTGAATTTGCTTGCGGACCGGCCCCACAAACCGCATGGCGGGGTGAAACGTGCCGGCGAACGCAAAGGCCAAACCAACTTCGGCTACGCAAGCCTGCACACCCTCGGCCTGGAGCTGCGTATTTACGCCAAGCTCATCGAGAAGATCGAAGCTACCCGACGTCGACGAAGCTTTACGATTGCCGTGCTTGCAAACAACGGCCCCAGCAGCAGCAGCCACAAACGATGACATCGTCGACACATTGAGTGCTGCCTGCTGGCGTGCCTTGGATCCACCGGCACCAACGATGTCGATGGCCCCATCAGGAATCGCCAATGGCACCGCCGCACCCAACATCGCTTGCACCAAACCCGTAAGTTCTTCGACCGTCTCGCCCTTCTGACGAAGAGAAACAATCAACGCGGTCACCTGGGCGTCGGTGGCTTTGCCCGCGAGTACTTCGGTCAGCGCCGCCTCGGCCATACCAGCCGAAATATCGTGGCCATTGGTGAGCGGACGCAGAACCGAAACCCACCCACCAAGTTCTTCCAAAGTAGGAACATTCATGCCCGAAACCGTATCTGCATTTGCAGGCTCGAAGCGAAAAGCGCCCCTGCTGCTGTACCAATCAGTACAGATTATGGCGGGTACCATTGGCGGGGATGAGTCTTGGAACGTTCTCCCGCGCGTCGTCGCTACATGCGCTGCGCAACCACACATTCGACGTTGTCATCATCGGCGGTGGCATAACCGGAGCAGGTGCTGCCCTCGACGCCGCTTCTCGAGGCTTGCGCACTGCCCTAATCGAAAAAGACGACTTTGCGTCGGGCACCTCATCCAAATCTTCCAAAATGATCCACGGTGGAATCCGCTACATCCAACACGGCGACATCAAGCTTGTTTATGAAGCACTCGCTGAACGCCAGCGACTCCTTAGCAACGCCGCGCACTTGGTTCGCGAACTGCCGTTTCTGATTCCGATCTTGAGCAAAGATGGCCTGTTTCCCAGGAAGGCGGCCACTGGTCTCGGCTCTGCCTTGTGGATCTACGACATGACCGGTGGTGCCCGCATCGGCAAATTGCACAAGAAACTCAGCCCCGACGAGGTTCTCGACAGCTTTCCCGGACTCCATCGCAAGAACGTGGCCGGCGGCTACCTGTACTACGACGCTGCGGCCGACGATGCGCGCTTAACTCTGACACTGGCCCGTACCGCGGCTCTAGACCATGGAGCAACCGTGGTTAATGGTGTGCGCGTTACCGCCCTCAACGACCTGCAATATGGCCACCGCACCGTGACCGTTGAGGCCGATGGTGAAACCTTCGACGTCACCACCCGCTGCATCGTCAACGCAACAGGGGTATGGGCTGACCAGGTCCGAAATCTAGACGATCCCGCCGCGGCACCATCTATCCGACCGGCCAAGGGAACCCATATCGTAATTCCTCGCTCCCTTGTCCAACTCGATGTCGCAACGGTGCTACCCGTCAAAGGTGACAAACGCTCGGTGTTCCTCGTGCCGTGGGGCGAACAGATCTACATCGGCACTACCGACACCGACTACGACGGACCAATTGACAACCCAACCATCACACGTGAAGACATCAAGTACTTGCTCCACGGTGTTAATAACATGTCCCAACTCAAGCTCACCATCGACGACATCACCGGTACGTGGGCAGGCCTGCGTCCGTTGGTCTCCACCGCCTCAACCGACACCAAAGTGGCCAAAACCGCCGATCTCAGCCGACGCCACCGTGTCGACGTCAGTGCCAACGGACTCATCACGGTCACGGGCGGCAAACTCACCACCTACCGCGATATGGCCGCCGACACCATCGACCAGGCTGTCGATCAACTTGGCGACGACAACCTTCCGTTCTCCCGTCGGTGCCGCACCCGCAAACTCAAGCTGCGAGGCTCGACCCAACTCGTCGATGCGTTAAAACTACTTCGGGAACACCCGTTGCTCGACGAGGCCGACGCCGTTCACCTTCTCGGCCGATTCGGATCAGAGTGCGGCATCATTGCCGCCATGATTGACAACGACCCCACTCTCGCCGGGCGTCTTGATCCCGAACTTCCGTACCTGCGTGTCGAGGTCCAGTACGTAGCGCGCCACGAAATGGTTCGCACCCTCGACGACATTCTCAGCCGGCGTCTACGGGCCCGAATTCGTAATTGGAAAGCAACGGCCCGCATTGCGCCTGTCGTAGCAAAACTCGTCGCGGACGATCTGGGCTGGGACGATGCAACCCAGGCATCGCAGGTCGATGATTTCATCCAAAGCCTCCACTCCGAAGCCACCGGAGCTGCTCTTCCCGGTGCGGTTCTACCGACCTGATATTGCTCCCCGAAGGAAACCCTGTGCTCAATTCTCCTACTGCACCCATCCCAATCTCGGGCGGGGCCGCTGACGCTAAACCGCACTTCACCAAGCATCAGGTTCCGGTATCAGACACGGTCCTCGCCCGTCTCGCCAACGCGTGCGAGACCGTCGTGGACGCGAGCGCTCGCGCCGAGATCAGCCGTGACTGGTGGCCATTGGCTATGACCTGGGCCACCGATGGCGAGGTTCCCGCTCTCCCTGCGGTTATCGCCCGTCCCCATAGCGCCGACGGCGTCGCCGAGGTGCTCCGTATTTGCAACGAGTCCAAAGTGCCGGTAACTCCCGCTGCTGGACGCTCTGGGGTGCAAGGCGGTTCCATCCCGCTGCATGGCGGCGTTTCGCTTGATCTCACTGGCCTCACAGGAATCAAGAACGTCGACAAGAAGTCAATGATCGTCGATGTTGGTGCGGGCCACTTCGGTGACGACTATGAAAACGAATTACGCACTGACCACGGGGTAACCGGCGGCCATTGGCCCCAGTCCATTGCCCTCTCCACTATCGGTGGTTGGCTCGCCTGCCGCGGAGCGGGCCAGTACTCCACCCGTTACGGCAAGATCGAAGACCTTGTCGTCGGCCTCGATGTCGTTCTCGCTGATGGAACCGAGATCACCACCGGCGGCGCTCCCCGGTCAGCTGTTGGACCCGACCTCAATCAACTGTTCGTGGGCAGCGAAGGAACTCTGGGCGTTATTACCGGAGCCCGTCTCAAGATTTTCACTGTCCCCACCGCCGAAATGCGTCGAGCCTTCGGCTTCGATTCTTTTGAGGAAGGCCTCGAAGCCTGCCGCCGCATCTTGCACCGCGGCGGAACCCCCGCTGTGTTGCGCCTGTACGACGCTCTGGAGAGCGACCGAAACTTCTCCACCGGCGACCGGCACGTA
>CAWKZT010000070.1:0-9091 GCA_963854565.1 Acidimicrobiia bacterium | reverse complement strand
ACTGCCGGCCCTGATTCTGCCAGTGCGCAGTTCTTCTTCTCCGCGGGCGAACGGACCGCCAACCTGGACGGTCAAGGCACCTACGTTACATTCGGGCGTGTCATTGAAGGTCTCGATGTACTCGAATCCATCCTGGCCCTTCATGTCGATGACAACAGTGGCTTGGGTGGCGGCCCGGGTGAACCAGTGGTCATCGAGTCGATCGTGATCGAAGAAAGCTAAGCCCGTTTTACAAATGTTGGCGGGAAAGTAGAACGCCACCCAAACTTGCTCTACTCTGTCGGCATTGTGAACAGTAACTGACTTCGAAAGGGTCATTGAATGTCGCACGGAGACGTCGCTTGGGTGCTTATTTCCGCCGCCCTCGTTCTATTTATGGTGCCCGGCTTAGCTTTGTTCTACGGCGGAATGACCCGGTCGAAGAACATGCTCAACATGTTGAACATGAACGTGTACTGCCTGGGAATTGTTCCGCTGGTGTGGATCGTCGTCGGTTATTCGCTGGCTGCAGGTGGGTCAAGTAACCCAGTCATCGGTAATTTTGACCATGTCGCGCTCGATGGAATTGAGGGCACCGAAACCATTGCCGTGTTCGTGTTTTTGATGGCCTTCGCCGCAATCACCCCTGCCCTCATTTCGGGAGCGGTGGCCGATCGCATGAAGTTCGGTGCTTGGGCAGTCTTCGTGCCGGTGTGGTCACTGTTGGTGTATTCACCGGTTGTGTATTGGGTTTACGGGGCAGAAGGGTGGATCAAAGAACTTCCTGCCCATGATTTTGCGGGTGGCACGGCTATTCATGTCAATGCCGGTGCGGCCGCTCTGGCCCTCGTCATAGTGCTGAAGCCTAGGGTTGGTTGGCCCCGAGAAGGTATGGCTCCGCACAATCTTCCATTGGTCATGCTGGGCGCAGGCATCTTGTGGTTCGGGTGGTTCGGCTTTAACGCTGGTTCTGCTTTAGCCGCCGACGGCGTCGCCGCCCAAGCGTTCCTCAATACGTTCATTGCCGGATCAGCCGGAATGATTGCCTGGCTTGTCGTTGAGTACCTCCGAGATGGTCACGCGACCACGTTGGGGGCAGCATCAGGTGTGATCGCCGCGCTGGTCGCCATAACCCCGGCCGCCGGATTCGTCGGCGGTATGCATTCGCTGGTATTCGGAGCCGTAGCGGGTGTTGTGTGTTACTTCGCCATCCAGCTTAAGTTCAAGTTTGGCTACGACGATTCGCTCGATGTTGTGGGCATTCACTTTGCCGGTGGTGTCACGGGGGGCGTACTGCTGGGACTATTTGCCGACGCAAGCTCAATCCCGGGTGGAGATTTCAAAGAGGGCCTGTTTTTCGGCGGGGGCGCAGGACTTCTCGGCAATCAGGTTCTATCTATTGTCGTAGTTGCGGTGTTCTCCTTTGTCGTCACATACGGCATCGCTAAGGTTCTCGATGCCACGATCGGCTTGCGCGTCAGTAAACAATCCGAACTCGAGGGCCTCGACCAGTCCGAGCACGCCGAGCGGGCCTATCACTTTGGTGACTCGGGCCGTGACCGGATTGGCTGATGCCCAGATCGAACCTCCCGCTCGTGTCATGCAACTTTGCTGGTTTTAGGCTCAGACTTGGGGGCCTCTACGGCGGATTGGTTACGTAGCGTTCGGCCGCTTCTTCCAAAGAGATATCGAGTTGGTTCGCCAATGACGAGATCCATGCCAACACGTCGCCGAGTTCATGAAGTTGCTGCTCGCGGGTGCCCTTGCGGATGGCCTGGGCAAATTCGCCGACCTCCTCGCAGAGCCACGCCACGCTGGCACTGAGGCCCCGTTCGCGGTCGTCGTCTCCGTAGAGGGTTTCCATAAGACCCTGAAATTTTGCAAGTTCCATCTCGCGACCATACAGCCAGAACTTTCTTAACGAATTCTTCCCGAGGTGTAGGGGATCGCTCAGCGTCGTTCTCGGAGCGCTGGGCTAACAATCCGTTTGCTATCCATTTGCTACCCGCTTGCGGGTCAGCACCCAAACTGGAATACGCTGTTCAAATGACTTCACCTACACCTACTGTGCAGCCGGCTACTGGCCGCCTTGGCATCCTTACCGTTGGCCTTGGCGCCGTGTCGTCCACACTCATTGCTGGCGTCGAGCTGGTTAAGCGCGGCCAGGCCGATCCCACGGGATCACTGGCCTTGATGGGCGATATTCGTCTCGGCAAGCGCACCGACGACAACTCACCCAAGATCCACGAGTTTGCGCCTATAGCCAAGCTCGAAGACTGCGTCTTTGGGGCGTGGGATGTATTCCCCGACGATGCCTACGTGGCCGCCCAGCGCGCCGGTGTACTCGAATCGGGCAAGCACCTCGAATCAATCAGCGAGTCACTTCGTTCGGTTGTGCCGATGAAAGCTGCATTCGACCGCGAATATGTCAAGCGTCTTGATGCCGACAACGACATGGGCACCATCGACAAGCGCACCATGCTCAACCAGATTCGCGAAGACATCAACACTTTCCGCGAAGAAAAACAGTGTGACCGTCTTGTCATGCTCTGGGCCGCCTCCACCGAGGTATACATCGAGGTCAGCGACAATCACCAGACCCTCGAGGCATTCGAGGCTGCCATCGATGCCAACGAGCACGATATTGCTCCGTCGATGCTCTACGCCTACGCCGCCATCCTCGAAGGCGTGCCGTTCTGTAACGGCGCCCCCAACCTTTGTGTCGATATCCCTGCGCTCACCAAGCTGGCAACCGAACGTGGCGTTGCTATCTCCGGCAAGGACTTCAAGACCGGCCAGACGCTCATCAAGACGGTGCTCGGCCCAATGCTGCGCACCCGGATGCTTGGTCTTAACGGCTGGTACTCCACCAACATCTTGGGCAACCGCGATGGTGAGGTTCTCGACGATCCCGACAACTTCAAGACCAAAGAAGAGTCCAAGCTTGGGGTCCTCGAAGACATCCTCGATCCCGAGAAGTTCCCCGAGTTGTACGGCAACGTTTATCACAAGGTGCGCATCAACTATTACCCACCTCGTGGCGACAATAAAGAGGGCTGGGACAATATCGATCTGTTCGGGTGGTTGGGTTACCCGATGCAACTCAAGGTCGACTTCTTGTGCCGCGACTCTATTCTTGCGGCACCTTTGGCGCTCGACCTTGTTTTGTTCTCCGACCTGGCGCAGCGCGCGGGGCTGGGTGGCATCCAGGAATGGCTCAGCTTCTACTACAAGAGCCCGCAGGTGGCCGATGGTCTCCGTCCCGAGCACGATCTGTTCAAGCAGCAGATCAAGCTCGAAAACACTCTTCGGTGGATGATGGGTGAGGACGTAATCAACCACCTTGGCCGCGAGTACTACGACGACGTCGAGGCCTAATCGCCTCGGGCGTCGCTGACGCCCTAGACTCATGTTTACGTCATTTCGGTGACGTGGAACGAAGTCCGGTGTAATCCCGGCACTGTCCCGCAACGGTAATCTGCCTGTCATTTCTGATGGGTGGCGAGTCCGGTCGCGTCCACATCACCCGACGTACCCAAAGCCCTCGAGGAAGGGCTTGGTGCACAGGTTTCCTGTCTGCCGAGCACACACTCGACCGAAAGGAAACCCCATCGTGAAGTTGACAAGAATCTTTGCCCTACTCTTGGTTTATGCCTTGCTTGCGGTCGCATGCGGTTCAAGTGACGACGACACAGTTGCGGCTGCCGACGATGTGGTCGACCAGGTTGTCGAGTCCGCAACCTCGACGGACGAACCCGCGGCCACTGAAGTGCCCGATGAACCTGCGCCAGCGGATGAGGCTGTCCCGGGCGAGAACACCTATGCACAACGCGTTGTGTCTTTGTCACCGACTGCCACCGAAACCTTGTTTGAGATCGGGGCAGGTGATCTCGTGGTAGCTGTCGACGATCAATCAAACTATCCCGTCGGTATTCCAAATTCGGGCTTGAGTGCATTTACCCCCAATGTTGAGGCGATTGCTGGGTTCGAGCCCGATCTTGTTGTGTTGTCGTTCGATCCAGGTGGTATTCAGGATGGGTTGACTGCGCTAGGCATCGAGGTGCTCATGCAAGGCACAGCGGTTGATCTCAATGATGCCTATAGCCAGATTGAGCAACTTGGATCAGTAACTGGCCACATCGGCGAAGCCGCTGAACTCGTCGGCCAAATGCTGCTCGACATTGGCGTTCTCGCCGAGCGGGCCGCCATGGAAGGCACGGGGGGAACGTTCTTTCACGAGATTGACAACACCTTGTATTCGTTGACATCGGCCACCTTTGCCGGTCAGATCTATGCACTGGCCGGTCTGACAAACCTCGCTGATGCCATTGATCCCGACGGCGAGTTCTTTGGCTATCCGCAGTTGTCTCAGGAGTACATCATTGAACAAGATCCCGAGTTCATCTTTTTAGCCGATGCCGCCTACGGCGAAAGTGTCGAGACGGTTGCCGCTCGGCCCGGTTGGGAAATCTTGCGGGCCGTACAGGGCGGTCGAGTTATTCCTTTGGATGCAGACACCTCGTCACGATGGGGACCACGCATTCCGGAGTTTCTCTCGACCATCATCGACGTGACCGTCGGCGCGTCGGCCGAGTAAGCCTGATTGCGACGGGAGCGGCGAATGGCTGATGGAACACTCACGACTGCAGTCGTTTCGCGCTCCCAAGCGGTTCGCCTCGCCCCAACCCACGTACTGTTCGGGTTCGTGGCGGTTTTGGGCGCCGCGCTGGTAGGCCTGAGCGTGGGGGCCGCCTCAATTCCGGTGAGTGGTGTTGTGCTGGAATTGCTGGACCATGTGCCAGGCCTGTCGGTTGACTCGGGTCTCAGCGAATTGCACCAGAATATTGTGTGGGAAATCCGTTTCCCGCGAGTGGTGCTTGGTCTTTTGGTGGGGGCTCTGCTTGCGTGTTCAGGAGCGGCCTATCAGGGCGCTTTCCGGAACCCGTTGGCCGATCCGTTCCTTCTCGGGATAGCAGCCGGCGCCGGTCTCGGGGCCACGGTCGGATTCGTTTTTGAATTGGGTGATGGTTCGGGGCCCTTTGATGCGATCCCGTTGTTGGCCTTTGCGGGGGCGTTGTTTGCTGTGGTGCTGGCGTTCGCCTTCGGCGCCACCGGTGAACGAGGTCGGTCATCAACCACGCTGTTGCTGGCTGGTGTTGCGGTGGCGAGTCTCTTAACCGCGGCTCAGACCTATCTCGTGCAACGTGATACCGAGACCTTACGGCAGGTATACACCTGGATTCTTGGGCGCCTGACCACGGCTGGTTGGACCGAGGTCGTCGTAGTGTTGCCCTACGCCGTAGTCTCTGTGACGGTGATGTTGTGGCACCGGCGGGCTCTGGACGTGCTGGCGGTTGGCGATGACGAAGCAGCCACGTTGGGTATTTCACCTCGCCGCACGCGCACCATTGTCGTGGTGGCCGCTTCGTTGGCGGCCGCTGCTGCGGTAGCAGTCAGTGGATTAATCGGATTCGTAGGCTTGGTCGTCCCGCATGGGGTTCGGCTGGCCTTTGGGACGAGCAATCGGGTTGTTTTGCCGTTGTCGTTGCTGTTCGGCGCAGCCTTCTTGGCCTTGGCCGATGTTGCGGCGCGGACGGTCGAATCACCCGCCGAACTTCCTATCGGTGTTGTTACAGCATTTGTTGGAGCCCCATTTTTCTTATATCTGTTGCGCACTAGCCAGGGTCCACGATGACGGAACTAGCGGCTCGCGGAGTCACCGTAACCCTGGGTGGAAACGTCATCGTCCGTTCGGCGGACCTGTCGGTTTCAGCGGGCGATTGGCTTGTGATGGTAGGGCCCAATGGGGCCGGAAAGTCGACGTTGCTTCGGGCGTTGCTAGGACTGGTGGACCATGCCGGAACCGTCAGCATTGCGGGAACTGATGCATCAACGATGTCGGTACGCGAGCGGGCGCAACGGATGGCCTATGTTCCGCAGAACGCTGAAATTCCGACCGGAACTGCCGTACTGGATTATGTACTCCTCGGCCGAACACCGCACTTGCGACGAGGGCTATATCTTGGGGATGAAGATGTGGGAATCGCCATCGAGGCCCTTGACCGTTTGGGTTTGACGGGTTTCGCCGAGCGTGACCTTATGTCGCTCTCCGGTGGCGAGCGACAGCTGGCAGTAATTGCGCGAGCCCTAGCCCAACAGACGACGATTTTTGTCCTTGATGAACCGACTACCGCTCTCGATATCGGACATCAGCAACACGTGTTAGCCACTATCGAACGGCTGCGCGTGGATTTGGGTTTGACCATTGTTTCGTCGCTTCATGATCTGACCCTCGCCGCTGACTACGGGACGGAATTGTTGATGCTGGCTGACGGTGCCGTTGTAGGTAACGGTGCGGCCGCCGATGTGCTGACCCCAGAAGCCATCGCAGCCCACTATGGGGCGGCGGTTGATCTCATCGAACATGCAGGACGTACTCTGGTAGTGCCCCGCCGACCGGAGATGTAATGACCGAGCAAGCACCCAGTGAAGATCCCCGGCCCGAAGAACTGCGTGTCGCCAAGTCGCTTCTGCTGGTTAACACCGGAAATGGCAAGGGCAAGTCAACGGCGGCGTTCGGAACCATGTTGCGGGCTGTTGCCCAAGACTGGCCGGTTGCCGTGCTGCAGTTCATCAAGTCCGGCGACTGGAAAGTTGGCGAAGAAACCATCGGGCGTCGACTTGGTGTCCACTGGGAGGCGTTAGGTGAGGGCTTCACGTGGGACAGCGACGACATCACCCACGATCGTGAGGTCGCCGCTAAAGCATGGGCCAAAGCCAAAGCAATCATCGAAGCGGGTCATCATCGGTTGGTGATTCTCGATGAACTCACCTATCTACTGACCTGGAACTGGATCGATCAGGGCGAGGTTCTTGCCGTTCTTGTCAACCGTCCGGAGAATGTGACGGTTGTCGTCACCGGTCGTGATGCCCCGCAAGAACTCATCGATATCGCCGACACGGTCACCGAAATGTGCGAAATCAAACACGCCTACCAGGCCGGTATCGCGGCCAAGAAGGGCATCGATTTCTAGTCGTCTTGTTAGTCCTGGATTAGGTCGTTGGCGTAGCTCTTGTCGAGCTCAGCTCGCATAGCGGTGGCATCTACGCCCGGGAATTGGCATGTGTAAATTTCGGCTAGGTCCGGAGCACCGGACATGGCCTCCCACTCCGATGGGTTCCACAGATTGCTTCGACGGTAGGCCTTGGCGCAGTGAGAGAAGAGCTCTTGTGTTTCGATGACCACGGCGAGTTTTGGCGAACGAAGTTCCTGCGTGAACCCACCCAGGATGTCAGCGTCGGTGGTCAGCGTGGCGGGCCCGTTGATTCGGATGGTCTCTTCGACCCCCGGCACCATCAGCAGTAACCCGGCCTGGGGGTTGTCGACAATGTTGCGCAGACTATCGATGCGGTTGTTCCCGTTGAGGTCGGGGATAGCCAGGTGGCGATTATTGAGCACCTGGAGGAAACCGGGCGGGCCTCCACGAGGTGAGGCGTCGATTCTGCCGTTGGCGTCGGCGGTCGAGAGAATGACAAACGGGCACAGGCCAATGAAACGTGCCGATGCTTCGTCGATTGAGGTACAGGTCTTACCGACCACTAGCTCAGAGGGTTTGCGGTAGAGCTCATCGAGTTGTTCGTGCGTCTGAATTTTGTCGGCGATTTCCATATGAACAGTGTCGCACACGTTCAGAAGCGGAATTTAGCCGGCGTAATGCCAGCCCATCGGAAGAGTACTAATGAAGGCGGCCTCGGCGGGAAGTGAAACGGCCGGCTGCGGCGGTTGACTCCCTTGCGAGGTGGTATGAAGAGGCACCATAGAACATTGTTCTGCTTCGTTTTCGATTTTGGGGAAATTTGTTTAAATGTAAGTAAATACTTACATTTGCGTGAAAGTGCCTAGTTTGTAAGGGTTTGGAGCGATTCTTGAGCCATAACTTACCGAACCGCAAATATCAGCTGTCGAGACTGAACTGCGACATGAACTCCCACCCAAGAACTGTGGCGTCAACGTCCATGGTTTGGTAACCATAAATGTCGACGAGGGCCGGACCTAAGGCTGACCCTGGCCAGGTGTGACCACCATCGGTTATCTCAAAGAAACTCATAGCGATGCCATTGTCGCAGTTGGTGTAGTTGTGGCGAATTACGTCGGTCCCGATGGTTTCGGTCGCTGCTTCGGCATCGCATCCAAAGTCAACTGCGAACTCGGCGAATTCATCCGGCATGACCAGCCAGCCCGATCCATTGAACGGCACTGTCTCGTCATCGGTGCCATGGAACGCCAAATAGGGGACAGGTCGAGATGGCTCGCAGTCGTCCAGATGATATGTGCCAGCTACGGACACAGCGCCGGCGATTCGTTCGGCGCGTTCGCAGACAAGTCGGGCACTAAAGAAGCCCCCGTTGGACATGCCCGTGGTGTAGATCCGGTTGGCATCGGCACACCAGTTGGCTATGAGTTCGTCGATCAGGCCATCAGCGAAACCGAGATCGTCCCGGGTTTTGTCTTGATCATCAATTAGTTCCCAGGTGGTGGCGGTGTCTCCGGGTGACACGAGGGCGGTGGGATGCACCACCATGAAGCCCTCTTCTTCTGCCAGAGTTTGATAGGCCGAGTATGCGATCTGCTGGGCTCCGTTGGAGCCTCGACCGTGCCAGTTGAGCACGGTTGGCATTGGCGTGGCACCGTCGTAGGAGGAAGGCACGAACACGAAAGTCTGATGGGTGTCTCCGTTGACGGTGAGTTCGATTTCGTTGGTTCCAGGTTCGAGTGCACTGCATGCAGGCTCAGGAGCGACGGTTGGTTCCGGTTCAGGAGTTGCGGCGGGCGCTGGCTCTTCGGTTGGCGTTGGGTCCGCCTCAACCGCTGTTTCTTCGGCCGAATCGTCGGCTGCGACATCGGATTCGCTGGCGGTTGACTCGTCCGTTTCGGCAGGAGAATCGGCGGTGGCCGTGGCTGTATTAGCGCTGTCATTGCTGCTGCATGCAGAAGCAATGAGTACGAACGCGAGTAAAACGGAAATAAAACGACGGATCATGACCCCAAGCTTGCCACCTGGGCGCGCTCAATAACGGATCAAACATCGTCCCCGAACATTAAAACATCCGT
>CAWKZT010000069.1:0-9142 GCA_963854565.1 Acidimicrobiia bacterium | reverse complement strand
TGATCTTTGTGGACGCGCAGGTCCTCGATCAGGATTTCGCTGTGACCGGTACCGCCATGCATAGTTTCGATCTGGCGAACCTCGTTCCAACCATCAGATGGGATATCGACGATGAACGCCGTATTGGCGGCCTGGGGAATGTCCGGGTTCTCTTCGGTACGACAAACCAAGATGGCGAAGTTGGCCCGGTGGGCATTGGAGATGAACCATTTATGGCCATTGATGACCCACTCGTCGCCATCTTCGTAGGCGTTGGTCTGGATGAGGGTTGGGTCTGATCCAGCTACCTCGGGTTCGGTCATGGCAAAGCACGACCAAGTAGTTCCAGCACATAGCGGTTTGAGGTACTTCTCTTTTTGAGCATCGGTAGCCCAATGCAACAGCGTGTGCATGTTGCCTTCGTCCGGCGCCTGACAATTAAGTACCCACGGCCCGTAGTAGCTCCGAGCCGATTCGGCTTGCACCATGGCCAACTCGACATGACCCAGTCCCATGCCGCCCCATTCCTCGGGCATATGGGGCAACCACAAACCTTCGGCAAAGGCCAATTTACGTAGGGCAATAAGGGCCTCAAGACGACCGCGTCCGTCCACACCGTCGCCGCCATCGTGGCCCTCGATACGGGCCTCTTCGGGCTTGACAACGTTGGTGATGAAGTCGCGAACCCGGACCCTGATCGCCTCAACCTCGGGTGACAGACTGAAATCGATACTCATGGCCGTACCTCGTAAAATAAGTTGGTGGGATCACCGACGTCGTGCATGGTGACCGACGAGAAGCCGGCATCTATGCACAGCTTTTCGAGTGCCACAGGGTTAAGCCCGAGGGTCCCGTACCCAAGGCCATCGGGACTTGAGCACGCAGAGGCCAAACAAGAAATCATCGAAGTGGCATACATCATGGCGTGTACGGGGTTCTTGCGATCTTTTGTGAAGTCACCCGACGAACGAATTTCTTTGATCACGAGCACACCATCGGACGACAAACTGCGCTTAATGGCCGCGAGGGTGAGATCGGGTCGCGGCATGTCATGCAGGCAGTCGAACGTGAACGCTACGTCGAAACTTTCTTCGTTGGGTAAGTCCTCGCCACCCGCACAATGAATAGTGACATTGCCGCCTTCATCGAATCGTTCCATGGCAATGTCGGTGGCGGGTTCGGAAGGGTCGTAGCCCGTAAAGGTCGCGTCGGGGTAAGCCTCCGCGAGCAGACTAAGCGTGAAGCCGGTGCCACAGCCAACATCGACCATCCTGGCCCCATTCGTCAGCGCCTCGTTGAGCCCAGGGATGGCCGGCACGACATCGGTCATCAGCATGGCTCGTTCACGGGGCGCAAACCCTGCCTCGACAGAGCGGGCCGTTCCTTCGCCCATGTCGCCATAGGTGAACCCTTCGCCGGTGCGCAGCGCGTGCTCGACACCCGCGATGTGTGCGTCCGGTGGCGGAGCCTGGAGCGCACCGCCAGCAAACATCGGATTGGAGGCATCAGCGAGGACAACAACGGCCTCCGGCGACATCGTGAATGTTTCGCCATCGTCGCTTTCAAAGAAGTCGGCGGCGGCCATGCAACGCAGCCACTCGCGCATCCAGCGTTCGTTCGTGTCGGTCGCCTGCGAAAGCTCACGTGGCGTCATCGTGCCCAACTTGGCCGCGGCAGCGTATAAACCCAGCTTGTCGCCGAAGTGCATCATGAGCGTGACCTGAGCCCCCTCGCGCATCTTCCACGCCCGCAGAAGCATCTGACCAAGTTTTTTATCGTCCATTGAGCAACAGTACTAAACCATTCAGAAATGAAACGAACCCGCGGTGCGACGACTATTCAGATCGCCACTTGGCTACGTTCGGCAACTCGGCCCCAATACTGGTGCTGTCGCCATGACCCGTGTGAACAATCACCGCTGGATCGAGATTGCCCATCTGTCGCTCAATGCTGTCGATCAGGATCTGGCGATCCGAGAATGAACGACCCGTTGCTCCAGGACCACCATTGAAAAGTGTGTCGCCGCTAAAAACTGTTCCGATAGAGGGGGCATAAACACAGACACCACCGGGCGAATGACCCGGCGTGTGGAGGATTTCCAACTCATCGGATCCAAGCATGATCAGTTGACCATCTTTCAGGGGTGCGTCGACCCGCCGATCGTTGTAGACAACCTCCCACAACATGGTGTCATCGGGGTGAAGCCAAATTGGCGCATCCACGGCTTCGGCCAGTTCGCCGGCGGCATTGATGTGATCGTTGTGGGCATGAGTACAAATGACAGCTTTCACCTTGCGACCGCCGACGCTTTCGATAATGGGCCGGTGGTCGTGGGCCGCATCAATGATGATGACCTCACGATCATCGCCAACGAGCCAGATGTTGTTGTCAACATCAAAGTCCTCACCATCCAATGAAAAAATGCCACTCGTTATGACGTGATCGATGTGCAAGCTCACAACATCACAACCGAACGGAGAACTTCGCCCCGCTCCATCTTGTGAAAGGCTTCTTCGACGTCACCAAGACCAATTTTTTCCGATACGAAACCATCGAGATTGAGACGTCCTTGCAGGTAAAGATCGATGAGCATAGGGAAATCGCGACTGGGAAGGCAATCGCCGTACCACGAACTCTTCAACGCACCACCGCGACCGAATAGCTCGATAAACGGCAGTTCGATCTTGTGTTCCGGGTTGGGAACGCCAACCAAAACAACTGTGCCGGCCAGGTCGCGTGCCTCGAACGCCTGCTTGTACACACTGGGAAGTCCGATGGCTTCAATGACCACATCGGCACCATTGCCACCCGTGATTTCTTTAATGCGCTCAACGGGATCTTCGTTGCTCGCATTGATTGTGTGCGTAGCACCGAAACCCTTGGCCCACTCGAGCTTCTGATCGTCGAGGTCAACCGCAATAATCGTATGAGCTCCGGCGATTCGTGACCCCTCGATGGCCGCGTCGCCAACACCACCACAACCAAACACGGCGACCGAGTCACCACGACCAACCTCAGCGGTATTGATGGCGGCACCGATACCAGCCATTACGCCACAGCCCAACAGACCAGCGGCTTCGGGTTTTGCCGCGGGGTTTACCTTCGTGGCTTGGCCAGCTGCCACAAGCGTTTTGTCGCAGAAGGCGCCAATTCCGAGGGCGGGCGAAAGTTCGGTGCCATCGAGGAGCGTCATCTTCTGCGTGGCATTGTGCGTATTGAAACAATATTGCGGGCGACCTCGGAGGCAAGACCGACATTCGCCACACACCGCACGCCAGTTGAGAATCACAAAATCTCCCACCGCGACCTCGGTGACCCCGTCGCCAACGAGCTCAACAATGCCGGCCGCCTCGTGACCCAAGAGGAAGGGAAACTCGTCGTTGATGCCGCCCTCGCGATAGTGCAGATCGGTATGGCAGACGCCACACGCCTGAATGTCAACAACGACTTCGCCCGGACCTGGGTCCGGGATAACGATGGTCTCAACACTGACTGGTTCGCCCTTAGCTCGGGCAATTACTCCGCGTACTTCTTGTGGCATTGATGCTCCTGGCATTCGCTCTGGCTAGTTCTGCGAGCGTAGTTCGCCGGGGACCGTCTAATTCAACTTTGTCTCGGGGGACTGCCATAGCTCCAAGGCTCGGGCACCGAACTCTGGTACTAGACGTCGAGGAAACGAGATACAGCCACAGCCGAGCCAATCGTGCCAACGAGGGCACCAATCACCATCAACAAGAAACTCGTGCGCCATACGTCTTCGTTCGCTACCACAAGGCTGTCCACAAGCTGGAAACCATTGGGCCCGCCGACCTTGTTACGGAACACGCCGTTTAGGACAAAGATGCCACCAACCGCGGCCATGGCCCCTAACAGCCCCTGAATGAGACCTTCGAACATGAACGGCACCCGAATGAACCAGTTCGTGGCGCCAACAAGTTTCATCACTTCTATTTCGTTTCTACGGGCAAACATCGCCATACGAATGGTGTTGAAGATAAGCACCGACGCGGCTAACAACAAGGCAACGGCAGCGAGCAGCACGAAGCGGCTGATGAAGTTGGAGAACTTCTCGATGTTGCGGATTGTCTCCTGGGCCGAAACGACTTCGCGTACGCCGGGGCTCGCCTCAAAACGGGAGGCCAACTGCTCGACCGCATCTGCATTGGTGTCGACGGGTACCACACGAAATGAAGGGGGAAGATCCTCGGCGGTAACGGTCTCAAGAATTTCCGGACTCCCGGAGAAAAGTTCACGAAACTCGATGTAAGCCGCGTCTTTGTCGAAGAACACTGTGCGCGCGATCTCAGGACTTTGATCTAACGAGTCGGCCACTGCCTGCAGTTGAGCATTTGAGGACTCGACGTTCATGAACACCACGAACTCGATGCCACCTTCCCATCGGGCGGTGGCGTTGTCGACTCCCTGCCGGACTAGGAGAGCAATCCCGAACAGTGCCAAAGCAATCGCAACGGTGACCACTGTCGCGATAGTAAGAGTGATGTTGCGGCGAATATTAGATCCGGTCTCCCGGATGACGTAATCGATTTTCATGGCCATGGTTACTGGTAAACCCCTCGGGCTTGGTCGCGCACGATCACGCCACGGTCAAGCTCTACGACCCGTCGACGCATAGTGTCGACAATTCCTCGGTCATGCGTTGCCATCACTACGGTGGTTCCGGTTCGGTTAATTCGATCAAGCAGACGCATGATGCCCACCGATGTCGCTGGATCGAGATTTCCGGTTGGTTCGTCAGCCAACAATATGAGCGGCCGATTTACAAAAGCGCGGGCGATGGAAACTCGTTGCTGTTCGCCACCCGAAAGCTCGTTAGGAAGATTATTCATTTTCTTACTGAGCCCGACAAGTTCCAAAATGGCTGGAACCTGAGTCTTGACGACGTGACGAGGGCGACCAATTACCTCGAGTGCGAACGCCACATTTTGCGCCACGGTCTTGTTTTCGAGCAGTTTGAAATCCTGAAAGATGTAGCCAATATTGCGGCGGAGATACGGCACTTTCCAGCTGTTGAGTTCACCGATGTCTTTTCCGGCGACAAAAATCTGGCCTTTATCAGGAACTTCTTCGCGGTTCAGTAGCCGAATGAAGGTGCTCTTTCCGGAGCCCGATGGGCCCACCAAAAAGACGAATTCGCCCTTGCCAATCTCACATGAGGCCTCATGGAGGGCAATTACCTCTCCCTTATAGACCTTGGATACATTTTCGAGTTTGATCATGAGTTTTCGTTAGCAATAGCTGGGCACCGAAACATTACAAATACGTTACCAGCGCGACTTCCCCAGCTGGTGGCACTCCCCGATCGTCCACCGGCGACCATCCGGCTTGAGAACCGAGCTGACCGCCCGACGAAACTATTGATCGAGCCCTTCGGCCCGTTGCCACTGCAGATACTGCTCCATGAATGGCTCTATATCGCCGCCCAGAACACCGGACACATTGCCAGTTTCGTGTTGACTTCGCAGGTCTTTCACGAGTTGGTACGGCTGTAAGACATATGATCGAATCTGGCTTCCGAAGCCCACCCGTTTCGCTTCGCCCGCGATCTCGGCCAAGTCGTCATCGCGTTTTTGGCGTTCGAGATCGAAGAGCTTCGACGCCAACGCTTTCATTGCTTGGTCTTTGTTTTGGTGTTGACTGCGCTCGTTTTGGCACGAGACCACGGTTCCGGTGGGCAAGTGGGTGATCCGCACGGCTGAGTCGGTCACGTTGATGTGCTGGCCGCCCGCACCGCTAGAGCGATAGGTGTCGATGCGTAATTCGCTCTCATCAATGACGATGTCGCTAGAAACGTCATCGAAGTAGGGCACTGCATGGAGCGAGCAAAATGCCGTCTGGCGCTTGCCTTCTTTGTTGAATGGTGAGATGCGCACAAGTCGGTGAACGCCGTGTTCGCTGCGTAAAAGTCCGTAGGCATAGCGCCCCTTGACCAAGAACTCGACCGAGCTAAGCCCCGCTTCTTGTCCTTCGCTGAGCGCTTGGATTTCGAGATCGAGGCCTCGTTTGTCGGCCCACCGGATGTACATACGAAGCAGCATCTCGGCCCAGTCTTGGGAATCGGTTCCGCCCTCGCCTGCCTGGATGTGACACACCGCGTCGAGTTCGTCGAATTCGCCCGTGAACATCGAGCGAATCTCGAGTTCGGAGAAGGTTTCGCGTGTTTCGGCAATGGCCAGGTCGATTTCAGCGACAAGGGACTCGTCGTCTTCCTCACGAGCCATTTCGTACAACGTAGCAATGTCGTCGACTTTGTTCGCGAGCGAGTCGAAAAGGTCGAGATCCTCGTTCACCGAAGATAGTCGTCCGGTTACCTCTTTGGCCCGATCGCTATCGTCCCACAAACCTGGTTCGGAAGCAGCATGTTCCAGCTCGGGTTGCTCGGTTCGAAGCTCAGCAATCTTTAGATAGGACTGAGCCTCGCTGTGACGGGTCCGTAGAGAAGCGATCTCATCGCTGAAGTCCTTCATGGTTGGCAGGTCGCCTTAGCGCCCGTGACAGTGTTTGAACTTTTTGCCGGACCCACAGTGACAGGGCGCATTGCGGGGCGTGCTCTCCGCCGCATCCTTCACCACAGTTGTGGGTTTCGTCCCGGTGCTGTTGGCCTCAACAATCTTGGGTGCATTGCCAGCTAGTGCATCAGCTTTGAGATCAGCACGTTGCGGTGTGGCCACACCCGCCTTGCCCGCTTTTCGGGCATCTGCCTTCGTGGCTTGCTGAGTAAGAGCCGGAGCCTCACCCGTTGCCAACCGCGCCGTACCGTTGCCTTCAGCATCGGGCTCTTTAACTTGCAGGTGCATGACGTACTTCACGAAATCTTGGGCCACCTGATCGATCATGGTTCCGAACATTTCGAAACCTTCACGTTGCCACTCGACTAAGGGATCGCGCTGGCCCATCGCTCGCAGGTGAATACCGTCTTTGAGATAGTCCATCTCGTAGAGATGTTCACGCCATTTCTGGTCAATGATGCGCAGCATTACCTGACGCTCGACCTGGCGCATTACCTCGGGCGTGATTTCTACCTCGCGCTCTTCGTAGGATTCGACGCCCTCGGCCATGATCTGGTCGTAGAGCTCATCGGTGGACAATGAATCTTCGAGCGCTTCTTCGTCAAGTTCGGTAGGCCACAGGTTGTTGATTTCGTTGGCCAAACCGGAGAGATCCCACTCGTCGAGGATATCGCTGACGCAGTGGGCTCGAATAGTGGCATCGACTGCGCTAGCCATGCTCTCCTGCGCTTCATCGCGAAGGTCTGCGCCATCAAGCACTTGGTCGCGACGCTTCCAAATCACCTTGCGCTGTTCGTTCATGACCTCGTCGTATTTGAGGACGTTCTTACGAACTTCGGCGTTGCGTTGTTCGACCGTAGTTTGGGCTCGCTCGACGGCTTTGGTAACCATCTTTGATTCGATCGGGACGTCCTCGGGAAGGGCACGATCCATTACCCAACTCATGGCGCCGGTGGCAAAGATCCGCATGAGTTCGTCTTCGAGCGAAAGGTAGAAACGGCTTTCGCCTGGATCGCCTTGACGCCCAGCGCGACCACGCAACTGGTTATCGATACGACGACTGTCGTGACGCTCGGTGCCAAGCACATAGAGCCCACCCTCAGCGAGCACCTTTTGGGCCTCTTCGCCGCACTGCTTTTCGTGCAATGCCAGCAGTTCGGCCATTCGGGCTTGCCCCTTAGGCGTTTCGATATCGACTTCTTCGACTCGGGCATCGCGTTCGGCAATAGCTTCGGCGTTGCCACCTAAAATGATGTCGACGCCACGACCAGCCATATTGGTAGCAACGGTGACGGAACCGAGGCGCCCTGCCTGGGCCACAACCTCAGCTTCACGGGTGTGCTGCTTGGCGTTTAGTACCTCATGGGGGATGCCTTGCCGGTTCAAAATACCGGACAAGAGCTCAGATTTTTCGACCGAGACGGTACCGACCAGAATGGGCTGGCCTCGCTCGTACCGCTCGACGATGTCGTCTGAGACGGCTTGGTACTTGCTCCGCTCGCTGCGGTAAATGAGGTCTGCTTGGTCTTTGCGGATCAGCGGTTTGTGAGTCGGGATGGGCACCACATGCAGGCCATAGGTACCCACGAATTCGCTAGCTTCGGTCTCAGCGGTACCGGTCATGCCCGCCAGCTTGTCGTAGAGGCGGAAATAGTTCTGCAACGTAATGGTGGCGAGAGTCTGGTTCTCTTCTTTGATCTCCACGCCTTCCTTGGCCTCGACCGCCTGATGCAAGCCATCGGACCAGCGGCGGCCTTCAAGTACTCGACCAGTAAATTCATCGACGATTTTTACTTCGCCGTTGGCAATGAGGTAATCCTTGTCGCGGCGATATAGCTCTTTGGCTTTAAGCGCCACCTGAAACTGATGGACCAGGTTGGCCGACACCGAGTCATAGAGATTTTCGACACCGAGTGCCTGTTCGACGGCATAAATGCCTTCTTCGGTTGGAGCGACGATGCGTTTTTCTTCATCGACGTCGTAGTGCACATCGCGACGCAAGCCACGAATAACTGAAGCAAATTTGTAGTACGTCTGATTGGCGTCGGCTACCCGGCCGCTGATGATCAGCGGTGTCCGCGCCTCGTCAATGAGAATTGAGTCGATCTCATCGACGATGCAGTAGGCGTGACCACGCTGCACCTGACGCTCACGTGACATAGCCATGTTGTCGCGGAGGTAGTCGAAGCCGAGTTCGTTGTTAGTGCCGTAGGTGATGTCGGCGCCGTATTGGCGACGCTTGAATTCGGCATCACGTTGTCCGGAAGGAACAACCAGACCGATATCAAGACCCAGCCAACCGTGGATTTCTCCCATCCATTCGGAGTCACGGGTAGCGAGATAATCGTTAACCGTGACGACATGGACTCCGGTACCAGCGAGCGCATTGAGGTAGATCGGTAACGTCGAGGTAAGGGTCTTGCCCTCGCCAGTCTTCATTTCAGCTACCCAGCCGAAGTGCAGCGCCGCTCCACCCATGAGCTGGACGTCGTAATGACGTTGACCGATGGTGCGCGTTGCCGCCTCGCGGACGACCGCGAAGGCCTCGGTGAGCAGTTCGTGCAGGGACTCACCATTCGCAATGCGTTGTTTAAACTCACCGGTCTTGGCCTTGAGTTCGGTGTCGGATAGCCGCT
>CAWKZT010000068.1:0-9172 GCA_963854565.1 Acidimicrobiia bacterium | reverse complement strand
AACGCTTGGTTGGGGTGACGGGGATCCGGCTATGGTCGGTCGTCATGGATGTACGTATTGTCAATCACCCGCTCGCCGACGACCGTTTGACGCAGTTACGCGACGAGAACACGCCCACCGCCAGGTTTCGCGCCGCGCTGCATGACCTCTCGACGTTCCTGTTGTACGAAGCAATGCGCCACTACCCCGTCACCACAATCGATGTCACCACCCCTCTTGGGGTTACCCGAGGCAGCACGATCGACCGCCCTCCGGTACTTGTACCCGTGCTACGCGCCGGCCTTGGCATGCTCGAAGCGGGCCGCACGTTACTGCCCTCCGCCCCCGTCGGATTTGTAGGTGCAAAACGCAACGAAGAAACCCACCAGCCAACCGTCTACATGCAGACCGTGCCGATGCTCAACGGTGGCGCGGCCTTCCTGCTCGATCCAATGTTGGCTACCGGTGGCTCGATGATCGATGCGGCCAAACTGCTGCGCGAACGCGACGCCGGCCACATCACCGCCGTATGTGTTCTTGCTGCCCCTGAGGGCATAGAAGCGCTCGACGCGGCCTTGGACAACATCAGCGTTGTGACCGCCTCTGTCGATGAATACCTCACTGACACCGCGTACATCTACCCCGGACTAGGCGACGCCGGCGACCGTCAATTTGGCATCGATTAGCCAAGATCAGTACTTGGCCTACTTTGATGCAGTCTGGTCGAACGTTCTCGACCTCCAAATGCGGCACCCCGCCGGGTAACCAGTGTGCAACTCAGCGCCTTTTGTAACTATTTCCCTAGGTTCGGTTGCCAATTAGCTCCGCGACACTGCCTTTGAGCTTGTCGAGTCGTTGCTGCAACTCAATCTCGACAGCGGCCACTTGTGCGACGTCACCTGTCGGAGGTGCGGTCGCTTCCAGATAAGCCTTTAACTTGGGTTCGGTGCCGCTCGGGCGCAAGATGATCCGTGAACCATCCTCGAGACGGTAGGTCAACACATCGGCGTCTTTGTCGACATCTCCCAACAAGTCCTCGACCGAGATGACGCGGCTGCCAATTGTCGTCGGAGGATCGCTACGCAACGACGCCATGATGGCCGTGAGTTTTTCCTGGGCTCCAGACCCTTCGACCCGTTCGACATGCTGATCAGTGACAAACACGCCGATCTCGGCGAATATCTCGGCTAATCGTCCAGGAAGGTCGCTCCCAACCATGCTGAGTTCTTGGGCTCGGCGAACAAGTTCGGCCGCAGCACTGATGCCATCCTTATCGAGAACTTTGGTAGATACGCAGTACCCAAGGGCTTCTTCGTAACCGAACACCAGACGTTTGCCACTACCGGGTCGGCCGACCTTCACAATCCATTTGAAACCCGTCAGCGTGCTTTGATAAGCCACACCACGGGCGGCGGCGAGCACACCCAACGAAGACGACGACACCAAACTCGACGCCACAATTCGATCATCACCGTCGGTGTGGTCGAGAACACTATCCGCCAGCAATAGACCCAGTTGATCGCCGGTAAGCCGGCCCCACCCAGTAGGACCGTTAACGGCAAGAGCCAGCCGGTCAGCATCGGGATCATTGGCAATGACAAAGTCAGCCTCGACCTCTTTGGCCAGAGCAAAGGCAAGATCCAAGGCCCCCGCTTCTTCCGGGTTGGGAAACGGTGCAGTTGGAAACGTTCCGTCGGGTTCGTCTTGTTCGGGAACAACAATAAGTTCGTCAAGGCCCAGCCGCCCGAACAGCTTGTGTATGCCTTCAGACCCGACACCGTGCATCGCTGAATACACCACCTTCAGCGGCCTCGCACCGGGCACAGATGCACCAAGAACGGCGTGCATTGCATCGATGTAGGGCGTTAAGAAGTCGACCGGATCAGCAATATAGGGATCGCCTGGATCGAACCCGTTTGCGGCCACGATGGAAATCGCTTCTTCGATCTCGGTGTCGGCGGGCGATACCAACTGGGCGCCATCGTTTAAATACACCTTGTACCCATTGTCGCCGGCCGGATTGTGGCTAGCAGTCACCATTACGCCTGCATCGGCCTCGTGATTGGTGACCGCAAAAGCCAATGCTGGTGTCGGCACGAACCCATTGCCAAGCACCGCAGTGCCGCCCTTCGCTTCGACGACCCGGGCCGTCTCAATAGCGAATGCTTCGCTGGTTGTGCGGGCGTCATAGCCAATGACAACCTTGGCTCCGCCGGGTAGCCAGTCCATGAGCCCCGCCGCCGCCTGGCGCACCACCAGACGATTCATCCGATTCGGTCCAGCGCCTACTGCGCCGCGTAACCCCGCTGTGCCGAATTGCAAGCGACCGGCGAAACGATCGGCCAGCTCGCTGATGGAGTCGGGCATCGTAACGACCAATTTTTCCAGCTCGTCGCGAGTGACAGGGTCGGGGTCGGCGTCGATCCAGGCTCGAATAACTGCTAACTCCACCGAGTTCTGTGTCATGGCC
This sequence comes from Acidimicrobiia bacterium, assembly GCA_963854565.1. Taxonomy (GTDB): domain Bacteria; phylum Actinomycetota; class Acidimicrobiia; order Acidimicrobiales; family JAHEJN01; genus CAWKZT01. The sequence continues at coordinate 6,723 of CAWKZT010000068.1, read as the reverse complement.
TGACCGTAGTCGCCCCGCACCGTCTGCTCCTACCCAACCACTCAATAACCGACCTGGATCGGGCCTCCCAAGTCATCCGGCGAAGTCATTCCTACTAACTGCGTATAATCCAGCACAATGCTGGACCATGTGTTTACCGACGCCATAGGCGCCTTACGCGATGCCATTGAAGGCGCCATGCTCGAACGCGTCAATGCTGAGGAACGGTTCCAAAACGATGTGCTCCTGGGTGACACCAGTTGGGAGACGTCCTACGGAATACCAGGTGAGAAATCCACCGCACAGATACGCGCCGACATCACACTGTTGTGGTCTACCTGGGCACAAAGCGCCTACCGGTCATGGCTAAACGGTATCGATGACCCGCTCACCGACGCAGGCGAAAGGCCCATTATCGAAGTCGGTATCACGTTGCGAATCCAACATCTTTCTGGTGCCCCTGATCCGCAAGCGTTACTCAGTGTCTTACCCGATACCGGATCGCCCATCGGACGCGAGATCCTGGCCCGAACCAGTCCCACAACCGAAACCCACTACGCCGACGATCTCACGGTCAAGTCACATGCGATCGAAATTACCTACGAAGGAAACTACGAACTTGATGAGGCCGCTCTGCTCGACGGGGCGACGCTGGATCAACACTTCGCAGCCATGGGCGGATGGATTGCGTCAACCCTCGTAAAGATCGGCGACCTCAAACTCCAGTAAAACCGACAAATCGCAGCAACCTGGCCAAGTGTTTAGGCCACATTGCTGCGATTTGATGGTCGAAATTTGAGCTAGGCGAGAGCGCCAGCCTCACGGTCGGCGGCCACGCCATCGAGCGCTTCGTACTCGGTGGTGGTGTCTTCCCAATCCTCGAACTGGATGACGCCGATTTCTTCGTAGCGCTTGCGCAACCAACCGTCGCCCGCATCGAGAAGACCAAGCTTCTTGGTGTTCGGCACGATCTTGGAAAAGAGCATCGCCTGAAATTCTTTCATCTCGGCGGGAGCATCCAGCTGGTATTTGACAGCCTTGCGGACATCGACACCCATGCGTTCCCAAACCTCTTGCTGCAAGAAACGATCGCGCATACGTAGGCCACATTCAAAAGCAAATTCTTGCCGTTCGCGGATTTCGGCCTGGGTCATTTGCGGGTATAGCTCCTGCAAAGACAGCACCCCGAAAGCAACGTGGCGGGCCTCGTCAGCCATGACGTAGCGGAGGAGTTTCTTGAGCAAAGGATCCTCGGCAAATTGCTGCATGAAGCCAAATGCGGCCAAGGCCAGCCCTTCGACCATGATCTGCATTCCCAGATACGTCATATCCCAGCGACTGTCGGTGATGATGTCGTCGAGCAGCACACGGAGGTGAGGGCTGATGGGGTATTCGGTCTCGACCTTTTCCTTGAGGTATTTGTCGAACACCTCGACATGGCGGGCTTCATCTACAACCTGAGTGGCCGCGTAATACTTAGCATCGATCCATGGGACCGTCTCGACAATCTTGGCGGTGCAGAGCAGTGCACCCTGCTCACCATGGAGGAACTGGCTTAGACGCCAAGCAAAGGATTGATAGCTAAATTCGTTCCACTCTTTGTCGCCGAAATGACCAAAAGGTGACTCTGGGCGTTGGAAGTAATCGTTGCCCTGGCCCTCAGCCAGCACACCCAGCGCGGTGTATGGATCAACATCGATTGACCAATCGAGATCGGTCTGAGCGTTCCACTGGGAAGTCTTGGCCTTCTCGTATAGCTTGTCGAGGCGAGCCCGTTCGCCCTTGTCGTAATTCCACGTAAAGATGGCCTCAGCGTTGTCTTGTACCGCGTGGATGAGTTCGTCAGGATTGGTGTTGAACTCCGCAATTTCCATTATGCGGTCAACGTCGTTGACATCGTTGATGAGATCAGATTCGGTTAGGGCCATGATTATTCCTATTAGACAGTGCCCCCGGCTGAAACCGGAGAGACATGGGTAGTTGGGGCAAGTGGTTTTGGTAAAAGGGCGGTAATGAGGTCGCCGATGACGGCGTTCCAGTCATCGTGGCTCGGCATTTCGCGTCCGAGGCTGCGGTGAACGAGCATCCCGAGCGATACTGATGAACAAAAGGTGGTGAGCGCGTGCGTGTCGTACTTGGCGTCAACCAACCCGGCGGCTTTGGCTTCTTCGATCAGTTTGCCCAGGCGCATGAAATCTTCGTCGAGTCGCTTATCAAGCTGTAGGGACAATGCTGGTTCTCGTCGGGAGGCCACGATTGCTTCGAGCAGAATGGATGATTCGTCTTGCTCGTCTACTAAGTAACTGCCAAGTTGGGCCAGGATGTCGACCGCGTTGTCGTTGACTTGTCCTGCAAGGAGTCGTTCAATTTCTTGGGGAACAATGGCGTCGATTGCTTCGAGCAATAGATCGTCTTTGCCGCGGAACCGACTGTAGATGGCACCAGTGGTGAGACCCGCGGTCCGAGCGATTTGTTGCACACCGGCACCGTCGTAGCCACATTCGCCAAAAACTTCGATAGCCGCGTTGATTAGACGATCCCGCAATGGGTCGTCAACAACGGTTTCTACTGATAGTGCTTCCCCAGGCATTTCTTGATAATAACCATTATTATCTAGCTAACGCAAGCAAAAACTTACTCAGACCCACAAAGTTCGACACCACAGCACGCCTTCGAGATGATGCGATGCCGCCGGAGTTAGACGTCGAGCAACTTGCGGGCGAGTCCCGCCAGGCTGACCTCGGGACGGGCCCCTAAATGCTGAATGACCTCGGCGGCAGCAACCGAGGCGAGTTTGCCACAGGTAGCAAGGTCGAGATTTTGGGTGTAACCGTAGAGGAAGCCAGCCGCGTACTGATCGCCCGCCCCAGACGTGTCGACGAGTTCGTCAATAGGCTCGGCCGGAATCTCGATGGTCTCGGTGGCGGTGACAATTACCGAACCCTTCTCGCTACGGGTAATCGCGGCTATCTCAACTTTGCCCTTGATCTGCTCCACAGCGTGCCAAAAGTCGTCGGTATCGAAGAGTGTGCAAATCTCATCCTCGTTGGCAAACAATAGGTCAATTGTGCCATCGATTAGATCGAGCCATTCGCGGTGATGACGGGTCACGCAGAAGCTGTCCGAGGCCGTAAACGAAATCTTGTTCCCCCTTGCCTTCGTGACAGAAATGGCCTTCCGGATGGCCTGTTTCGAAATATCAATATCCCAGATGTAGCCCTCGCAGTAGAGCACCTTCGTATCGCCAGCGAGGCCCACATCAATATCGTCTGGATCGAGAATCGACGCAGCACCAAGGAACGTGCTCATCGTCCGAGCAGCGTCGGGCGTAACGACCACCAAACAGCGGCCCGTGGGCAATCCCGTGGTGGACGGCGCCACATCAAAATCGACCCCCAAGGCACGAATGTCGTGGCGAAACACTTCGCCTAACTGATCATCGTGCACCTTGCCAATGAAGGCGGCCTGGGCGCCAAAGGAAGCAAGGCCAGCCAACGTGTTGGCCGCCGAACCGCCCGAGGTCTCCGAGCCTGAGGCCATGGCGCTGTACAGGTGTGTCGCGGTTTCTGCGTCGACAAGTTGCATCGAACTCTTCGTCAGTCCTTGCGCTTCGATGAACTCGGCGCCCTCTCGACTGCTGACATCGACAATTGCGTTTCCGATGCCTACGACGTCGTACTTGGTCACGTCTCACTCCTACTTCACGAATGCTCCTGCGGATTACCGATTGGACCCTACAGCGCTCGGCCCGCACTGTACGATTTGACAGTGACCGATCCTTCCGCAGCCTCAGTACCAACCGACACCAACCCCTACCGCCTCCCTCGTAACGTGGTGCCATCGCACTACAACCTGACGCTTCAACCCGACCTTGACGAAGCCACGTTTTCGGGAACATGCGAGGTATCCATCGAAGTTACGGCCGCCACTCACAGCATTGTTCTCAACGCCATAGAACTCGACATCACCGAAGCATTCCTGAGCGATTCCGACGGACGAACCGACTTTTCGATTTCCCTTAACGAAGATCTGGAACGAGCCACGCTCACCGCTTCTCAGGTTGTTAATCCCGGCACATACATCCTCACCACCACGTTTGCTGGAATCCTGAACGACAAGTTGCGAGGCTTTTACCGCAGCACATTCACCGACAACGATGGTGTCGATCACGTCATCGCCACCACTCAATTCGAATCAACCAATGCCCGACGAGCCTTCCCCTGCTGGGACGAACCCGACCTCAAAGCCGTTTTCGAAGTCACCTTGGTCGTGCCCAACAATTTGATGGCCATCTCGTGTGCGGCCCAAGTCGACTCGACGCCAATGGGCAACGACACGGTCGCTATTCGGTATGCCCCCACCATGTTGATGTCTACCTACCTTTTGGCGTTCATCGTTGGCCCATTCGAGGCCACCGATCCCGTCGACGTCAACGGCACGCCGGTTCGCATCGTGCACCCCATGGGCAAAGGCCACCTGGTCGACTTCGCCATGGAGGCTGCCACATTTTCTTTGGCCCATTTCGAGGACTATTTCGCCATCCCCTACCCGGGTGACAAACTGGACCTCCTGGCTATCCCGGACTTTGCTTTCGGTGCCATGGAGAATCTGGGAGCAGTCACGTTCCGCGAAATCCTGTTGGTGCTCGATCGCGAGGCCTCGACGCAGCCCGAACAACAACGGTCCGCTGACGTCATTGCCCACGAGCTGGCCCACATGTGGTTTGGTGACCTGGTCACCATGAAATGGTGGGAAGGAATCTGGCTAAAGGAAGCCTTTGCCACCTTTATGGAAATGCATGCCACCAACGCCTGGCGTCCCGATTGGGAGCGCTGGGTCGATTTTGGACTGAGCCGAACCGCAGCATTTGACACCGATTCACTCGAATCCACTCGCCCTATCGAGTTTCCGGTGGTCTCACCGGCTGATGCCGAAGGCATGTACGACATCCTCACCTACGAAAAAGGGGCCGCGGTTGTACGCATGCTCGAGCAGTTCTTAGGGGAGACAACGTTTCGGGATGGCGTCCGCCACTATCTCACTAAGCACTCCTACGGAGCCACCGAGACCACCGACCTGTGGGATGCACTCGAAGAGACATCGGGTCAGCCAGTCCGGGCTGTTATGGACTCGTGGATCTATCAGGGCGGCTACCCCATCGTGTCGGTCAGCGAGATCGACGACACCACCATTCGACTTTCCCAGGAACGCTTCCGGTACGACGGAGTGCAGTCAGGCGAGACATGGGGCGTCCCGATTGTGCTCAAGACATTCCGCGACGGCACACCGTCCACGCTGCGGGTACTCCTTAGCAACAACACAACCGACCTCGATGTTGGTGAACATGACGCTGTACTGGTCAACGCTGAGGCCAGCGGCTTCTATCGCGTGAGTTATGACGAGGCGAGCAGGGCAGCGCTTATGACCCAGCGTCCTGAAGACATAAAGCCGATTGAACGGTACGGCATCATCGATGACGCGTGGGCATCTGTGGTGTCTGGCACGACCTCACCAGCCACGTTCATGGCGCTCGCCGAGCAATTCATCGGCGACGAAGACGTATCGGTTGTTACCCGCATTGCCGGCGCGCTTGGTTCGATCGAACACCTGTTAGCCGACGAACACCTCACTGACCTCCAACGATGGGTACGCACCTTCGTGCGACCTGTTCTTGCCGCCACCGGCGACGAACCGGTCTCGGGCGAGTCTGATCGCACGAGCGAACGACGGGCGGTGTTGTTTGACCTCAACGGGACCGTCGGCGGCGACCCCGCCACGGTGGGCCGAGCCCGCGAGTTACTCGCCAACGATGACGCCGATCCCAGCCTGCGAGCAGCTGCTACCCGCGTCGTAGCTAGTGTCGCTTCGGCCGCCGACTTCGAGGATCTTGTTGCTCGCTTCCAAAACGCAGCCACCCCGCAAGACGAACGACGCTACTCGTTCGCTCTGGCCATCGTTCCCGGACCCGACCAGTTTGCTCGTCTCCTGAAGATGACCATCGACGGCACCATCCGTACACAAGATGCGCCCTATCTTCTTGGACGGGCTCTGAGCAATCGAACGCACGGAACAATGGCCTGGGAATTCGTCGAGGCGAACTGGCAAACGATCGTCGACACCTTCCCGTCCAACAGCATCGTGCGCATGCTTGATGGCTCCAAGGCACTGTCCACCGCGCCCATGGTGGATCGTGTGGCCGATTTCCTCGCCGATCACCCCGTCGAACAAGGTGAGAAGACCCTGCAACAGATTCTTGAACGCCAGCGCATCAATGTTGGCCTGCGCCATCGGATTAACGCGGAAGTTGCCCCCTTCGTGGCGGCGGTCCCGTTCTTCGAGGGCTAGTCCCGACCATGGTGCTCCGTCGCCCACTCGTTGAATTGTTTGCTGTAGAGCCTGACCGTATTCAGGTCACCTGGCAATCGGTCCCCGACGCGGAGTTGACCGTCCAGGTCGCCGACCACAAAGTCACCGTTGCGACCAATAGCCGCCCGGGTGGTCTGATTCTCAATGGGCTAACCCCCGATTCGTCGTACGAGCTTTCTATTCGCGGCGATCGGTCGACATCTTTTACGCATCATTTCCGCACCCCGGGGCATCCGGCCGGCGACGAGCTATTCCGATTTGCCACCCTCAACGATGTCCATCTGGGTGAAACAAATTTTGGCTATTTCAAGACCATTGGCGATTCTTCTAATCACAGCGAAGAGCCTTCGGTGCGGTGTGCCCATGCCGCCATTGGTG
>CAWKZT010000067.1:0-9202 GCA_963854565.1 Acidimicrobiia bacterium | reverse complement strand
CCAATTCGGCACCGACATCCCCGATGGCTGGGAAGGCGTCGACATTGGTCCCGGAACGGCAGCGGCGTTCACCGACCTTATTCTTGATGCACGAATGGTGCTGTGGAACGGGCCGATGGGCGCATTTGAAGACCCGAGGTTTGTCGCTGGTACAAAGACCGTGGCCCATGCGTTGGCCGAGACCTCGGCGTTCACTATTGTGGGCGGCGGCGATTCTGCCGCGGCAGTAGCGCAGTTTGGTCTCGCCGACGAGATTGATCACATATCCACCGGTGGAGGCGCCTCGCTCGAATTGTTAGAAAAGGGCGATCTTCCCGGGTTGGCAGCGCTTCGACACGCCAGCAATGTCTAACCTGAACCCACCGAACCATCGCTCGCAATTGATGCACGAACGAGGAGTCCACAATGGCTAACGATCGCAAACCACTTATCAGCGGTAACTGGAAGATGAACCTCAATCACTTTGAGGCCATCCAACTGATCCAGAAGTTGGGTTATGCCATTGATGCTGACGACCACGCCGCCTGCGATGTGTCGGTCCACCCTCCATTTACCGATCTCCGATCGCTGCAGACCGTACTTGATGCCGACCGGATCGACATCGCACTCGGAGCGCAGGACTGTCACTGGGAAACCAGCGGTGCCTATACCGGCGAGATCAGCCCAACCATGTTGGCTAAGTTGGCCGTCAGCTACGTCATCGTGGGCCACTCAGAGCGCCGCCAGCTTTTTGGGGAAACCGATGAGGACGTCAACCGCAAGGTCAAGGCGGTGTTTAAGGCTGGCATGACTCCGATCATGGCCTGTGGTGAAACCATCGAAGAACGCGACCGCAATATGGCCGAAACGGTAATCGAAAACCAGATTCTTGGTGGTCTGGCACGGGTTCCCGCCGACCAGGTCGGTGCCATGGTCATTGCCTACGAACCCATCTGGTGTATCGGTACGGGAGTGACCGCCTCATCGGCTGATGCCCAAGACATGTGTGCCCATGTTCGCTCTGTGGTGCGCACGAAGTTCGGCGACGAAGCGGCCGACGCCGTTCGAATTCAGTACGGGGGCTCCGTTAAGCCCGGAAATGTTGCCGAGCTTATGAGTCAGCCTGATATTGACGGCGCTCTCGTTGGTGGAGCGAGTCTTGATGCTGACGATTTCGCTCGCATTGTGCAGCATCGTTTGCCTTAGTAGCCGCTAGGATTTGTAGCCGTGACCATTATCGTCGTAATCCTCCAGGTGGGCTCAGCCCTCGGACTTCTTGGCCTTGTTTTGCTGCATAGCGGCAAAGGTGGCGGGTTGTCGGACATGTTGGGCGGCGGAATGGGTGGCGTAGCCGCTGGCTCGACCGTCGTAGAACGCAACCTCGATCGCATTACTGTGCTCGTGGCGCTCGTCTTTGCTTTTACCACACTGGCGTTAGCACTTCTCCTCGACGAATAGCTTGCTCGTCCTCTGCCGCAATTGAGGCATAGGAGTTACCGAGCGCTTTCTCGTCGAACTCCAACGGCGGGTTGCGGGTGGTGTCAGCGGAACGCGACGCTACGATAAACAGCCGTTTGCAACGCTAAACATCCTGTCGGAGTGGCGGAATTGGCAGACGCGCCAGCCTAAGGAGCTGGTGCCCTTCGGGGCGTGCGGGTTCAAGTCCCGCCTTCGACACAAAGAGTCCCGGTCCCATGGGCCGGGACTTCTTCGTTTAGCTCAAATGAGCGAGATGTGTAACGTCGTTGTATTGGCGTAGAAGCCACCGGTCTCCATCAAGGACCAGGTTGTGGATCGACCCATTGTCTGCGCCAAGGAAGGCAAACGGGCGGGCCCCGGTCGCATGGTGCAGCAGCGCAGCAATCACACCCCCGTGAACAAACACCGCAACACGCCCGCCGGGATGATCATGATGGATCTGCGCTAATGCAGGGACGGTACGGTCGGCGAGGGCCTGGGTTGTCTCCGCTCCAGGAGCATGGCCCCACTCGCCGTCAGAGATCATCTTCGTAAACGTCGGGTGTTGTTCCGCTGACATCTTCCGCATGATGCCACCTTCCCAATCGCCGAGAAATATCTCATGGAGATCAGGTTGGACCGTCGGTTGCACAGCAAGGTGTCGCACCAGGGGAGCGGCCGTTTGAGCGGTGCGTTGCAACTTTGTGACGTACACAGCATCTATTGGTTCGGAGCGGAGTCGTTGGCCAACCGCTTCGGCTTGCCGTTCGCCTAGCGCCGATAGCTCAGGGTCGCTGTGTCCATCAATGGTTCTGGCCGGATTTTCAAGGTCAGCGGCAGCGGATTGACCATGGCGCACCAACACGACGGTGGTCGCCCCGCCTGGGGCTTCGAACACGTGCTGTGGGTAAGTTTTTTTCATTGATTTTGTGGTCCTGGTGAGGTTTGCAATGGGCAACTGGTTCTGGAGCGAGCGCCGTACCCGCTGCTTCGGGGACGGCTGAGTAGAGTGAGCATATGGATCAATCCGGTACGGACACCCCTTCCAAGGAAACGATTGTTGCGGCGTTGAACGCCCATGCGCATGGCGTTGATATTGCGTTAAGTTTCGGTGAAGGCTGGTGGACGTTGCTGTGGGATTTACACGGCTCACTTGAACTCGAGTTTCCCGAGTATCACCTGCTGGCGCTGTCGCAGGACCGTGGCTCGATGGTGTTTGAGGCCAACCCCAAACTCCGGACCTCTCGACGAAGCTGGACCAGCCGCGATTATGCCGTGCTGCGCGAGACCATCGAGGCAGCCCAAGAACGCAGCAGTCTCACGTGCGAGCTATGCGGCGAACCCAGCGACATCGTGCGCAGCGACGAACTCTCTCACACACGGTGCCTCACCTGCTGAACCCGGCTGGGGCCTACGACTCGAGGGCCCCACGTGATCGTGGCGTCGGCCGCGTGGGTTAGCGGCATACTCGTGGGGTGAACAACGATGGCCCCGAATCAAAACCGGACTCAGGCTCTGGAGCGTGGCGTCAGGAACTGCTTGATGCTACGACCCTGATGCGCCGAGTCGCCACTGACAAGGAGTTGATGCGACAACTGAGCGAGGCGGAACGGATCGAGTTCGTGAATGCTGCCGGCGATATTTTCTGTGCCGATCCTGCTGAACGGCGTATGCGGGTCAAAGCAAACCGCCGCAAACACAAAGCTGAAAAATTGGCTCGGGCCGAAGCAGTACTCACCGAAACCGGAATACGAAAACTGCGAGACAAGACCGTATTCACAACGCCGAATGTCTTTCCTCCCGAAGATTGGCAAGATAGCAATGGGGCGTTCGAACCCGAGTTCCGGACGGTCGACGAGGAACAACATTGCTACATTTGCAAGGCAAATTATGTCGATGTGCACCACTATTACGACCAACTGTGTCCGACTTGCGCTGACCTAAACTTTGCCAAGCGGTCCGAGCTTGCGGATCTATCAGGAATGACTGCGTTGCTTACTGGTGGGCGAGTAAAGATCGGTTATCAAGCCGGTATCAAACTGCTTCGTTGCGGTGCCGATCTGATCATGGCCACGAGGTTCCCCCGTGATGCGGCCAAACGCTACGCGGCTGAACCCGACTTCGCAGAGTGGGGACACCGGTTATCGATATTTGGTCTTGATCTCCGTCATACGCCCAGTGTCGAAGCATTTGCGCAGCATGTAATCGAGACCAGCGATCGCCTGGACTTCATCATCAATAATGCCTGCCAAACGGTACGCCGCCCGCCCGATTTCTATGAACACATGATGGCCGGTGAGGCCGTTGCCGCATCCGAGCTATCTACCGCTCAGCAGCGACTCCTCGGAGATTATGAAGGTCTACGGGGCTACCACTTGCTACCCAGCGCCGAGGCGACCGACCCCACCTCAGTGGCGACCGTTGCCGAGGCCGACGCAATGGGCATGACCCACTCGGCGGAGCTTTCGCAGATCCGCCTGCTGCCCGAAGAACGAGAAGCGCAAGGAGCATTGTTCCCCTCTGGACAATTGGATCAGGACATGCAGCAAGTCGACCTCCGTGACCGGAATTCGTGGCGACTGCTCTTAGACGAAGTGTCGTCTGTGGAACTGCTCGAAACCCAACTCGTGAATGCTGTTGCTCCATTCATTTTGAATGCCCGTCTGAAACCGTTAATGGCCAGGACAGTCGGCGATCACAAACACATCGTTAATGTGTCGGCCGTGGAGGGGCAGTTCTACCGACGCTTTAAAACCACTCGCCACCCCCACACCAACATGGCCAAAGCAGCGCTCAACATGATGACCCGCACTTCAGCAGCGGACTACCAGTCGTTTGGCATTCACATGAACAGTGTCGACACGGGCTGGGTGAGCGACGAAGATCCCGTAGAAATAGCTCAGCAAAAGACCTATGAGCATCGCTTTCATCCGCCGCTCGACATCGTTGATGGAGCGGCGCGAATAACCGACCCAATCATTGGCGGAATCCGAACCGGCGACCACGTGTGGGGTCAGTTTTTGAAAGACTACCGATCCACCGACTGGTAGCTCCTAGCGCTCTAACGTTTGCGAGTGCGTGCCAGATAGCGGGCGCCAACCTCGCGCGATTCAGGGTCAGCCAGAGCCGCAACAAGACTGTCGGCATCGGACCAGGCTGTCGTCGTTGGGATCATGGCCTCCTGGGCCGCGTTGATGGCCGTCTTTGTTGCATACAACGTGAGCGACGATTTGGATGAGAGCTGTTTGGCCAGAGCGTTCGCCTCGGTCATGACCTCGTCGGTCTCGGTGACTGAGTGTAAGAAGCCAATGGACTTTGCTTCGTCGGCGCTAAACGGGCGACACGTGAGTACGAGGTCGCGGGTGGCTACGGCCCCGATCTCTCTTACCAGGCGTGGGATTCCTCCCCACGCCAGGGGGATACCTAGGTCGACTTCGGGAATCGAGAAATAGGTATCGGTGGCGGCGATGCGGAAATCGCAAGCTCCCGCCAGCACCACACCTCCGCCCACACATGGCCCCCAGATGGCGGCAATTGTGATGGCCCGCATCTGTTCCAAAGCACGGGCCATGAGCCAGCCCGTCTCGGCCGCTTCGCGAGCGGTGAGTCCGTCGTTGGCGGCGTTGTCACCGAAACTCGATAGGTCGGCACCCGCGGAGAAAGCGCGACCTGCACCAGAAACAATGACCACCTTTATGGCCCGTTGGGTGTCGAACCAGACTGCTGCATCGGCAAGTTCGCGTAACGTGCGCGTCGATAGTGGGTTGAGCTTGTCGGGACGGTTCAGCACAAGTCGACCAATGTCGCCCTCGGCGGAAGTTACTAAAGTGGTGAATGTTGGACTTTGAGCAATGGGCACGTGTCACCTCGAAATAGCTGCACCGAATCCGGTATAGACCACCCGTTTGGCAGGCGGCTTGTTGATTGTGCCACAGCCGAGGTCGGGCCCTACAAAAGTTGGTTGCGGCAGCGGTCTGGGACAATCGACGGTGATGTTTTGGCGGGCTATTATCGGCGGACAATGAACACGAATACGTTTAATCGACGCTATGGCGCAGTTCTGGTTGCTTTGGTGCTTGTCATGATTGCTATCGGCGCGTGCTCAGGGTCCGAACAAAGCACTGGCGCAGAGCTTGACGGAATAACTCCAACCGCTGAGGTGGCCGAATCCAATCCAGCAGTAGATGCGCCCGATACCGCGACGGCAACCGGTTTTCTCACCGGAGATTCGGACTATCTGTTCGATGACGACGAGCTCCGGACCTACGAACTGGTCCTCTCGGAAGAAGCGTTAGCAGAAATTGATAACGACCCGACTGCCGAGCAGTACGTCGAAGGTCAGTTGAATTTCGAGGGCGAGACGTTGACCGTGGGCATCCGCTACAAGGGCTCGGTCGGCGCTTGGGTTGGTTGTGTCGCAGGTTCGAATTTGGCGAACCCTTCTGGAGAGAAGACCTGCACCAAGTTGTCGGTCAAGCTCAAGATCAACTGGGACGGCTCCGATGCGGATTTCTTTGGACAACGCCGGCTTCAGTTCCATTCCATGAACCTGGACCCAAGTCAAATGCGCGATCGGCTTGGCTACTGGTTGTTCCGTGAGATGGGGGTGCCCGCTCCACGAGCGGTCCACAGTCGACTGCTTGTCAATGGCGAGTATGTGGGGTTGTTCCTGCTTGTCGAGCAAATTGACAAACGTTTCATTGGTGCGAATTTCGATGTTGATGATGGCAATCTTTACAAGGAGGTCTGGCCTACCAACGCAGGTGGAATGGTCCAGAACGATGCGGCGTACGAAGATGCCCTTCGCACCAATGAAGATGACGATCCCTCATTTGACATTATCGGGGGGTTCGCAGAGGCAATAGCGGCCGCGGATGAATATGCCGCCCTAGATGTTCTTGAACAATGGACCGATGTCGATGAGACACTTCGCATGTTGGTGGTCGATCGAACGATCCGCCATGACGATGGCATTTTCCACTGGTATTGCTTAGGGGAGTGTGCGCCGCACAATTTCTATTGGTATGAGGACCCTAGTGACGACAAGTTGCACCTGATTCCCTGGGACCTCGACCTGGCTTTCGAGAACATCGAGGCTGATATAAATCCGATTACGCCGGTAGCCGACGACTGGGGGGAAATTACCGACGGATGTAAGTCATTTTCTTACGGTGCCTTCGGACTTCCGCAGCGGTCTGCCCTTTGCGATCCAGTCTTTGCGGCCTGGTTTCAACTCGATGATCGGTATCAAGTGTTGCGACAAGAATTTCTCGCCGGGCCGTTCTCTGAACCGACGGTCACAGAGATGGTCGAGAAGTGGGGCGCGCAAATCGAGTCAGCCACAAAGGAGGCGAGCGAAGCCCATGGCGATGCCATTAGCCCTACGACATGGCAGCAAGCGGTGGATCAACTCCTTCACGGGGTTGCGTTTGCTCGTGAGAACTGACCGTATGGTGCGTGATTAGCTCTCGGTCGCCGGGACTGCCAAAATGCTGGCATGTCAAATGACACAACCTCTGAGCCCGACGGGCGGACCGCACTCCTGGCTAAATACGAGGCGGAACGCAACAAGCGGATCCGACCGGACGGCAATGAACAATACGTCGAGCCGGTTGGCGCCTTCGCCCATTACCTGGACGATCCATATGTCGAGCCCAAACCACGGACTCCGTACAACGATGAGGTTACGGTCGCGTTTGTTGGGGGTGGCTTCGCCGGACTCGTGACGGGCGCACGGCTCAAAGAGGCGGGCATCGACAGCGTCCGCATTATTGAAAAGGGCGGCGATTTTGGCGGCGCCTGGTATTGGAATCGATACCCAGGAGCGCAGTGCGACACCGCCTCGTTTATCTACCTACCATTGCTCGAAGAAACCGGGCACATGCCCACGGAGAAATACACCCACGCCCCGGAGATACTCGAACATTGCCGCCGGATTGGCAGCCATTACGGACTTTACGATAATGCACTATTTTCGACCGAGGTGACCGAAGTCGAGTGGGAAGCTCCCACGTCAAGGTGGATTATTCGTACCAACCGCGGTGACGAAATGCGAGCGAAGTTTATTGCGCTCGGCACTGGTCCACTTCACCGTCCAAAGCTCCCGGGAATTCCGGGAATCGAATCGTTCAAAGGTCACAGTTTCCACACCAGTCGTTGGGACTACGACTACACCGGAGGCGACCCTGCGGGAGCGCCGATGGTTAATCTGGCGGACAAGCGGGTGGGTATCATCGGCACGGGTGCCACGTCGGTGCAGTGCATTCCGCCGTTGACCCGAGCTTGCGCTGACCTCTTTGTGTTCCAGCGGACACCATCGTCGGTCGATGTCCGCAACAATCACGATGTCGACGCCGAATGGTTCGCCGCGCTTGGGCCCGGCTGGCAAAAAGAATGGTTGATGAACTTCACCATTTTACAAACCGGTGGCTTTACCGACGAGGATCTGGTGATGGACGGCTGGACCGATATCTCCAAGCGCATTCGTGATCGTGTCATGGCTGACCCGAGTCAAGATTTTAGCCCCGAGTCCTTTGAGGCGGCTTACCACGACAGTGACGACGAAAAGATGGCAGAGATTCGGGCCCGCATTGATGAGATCGTCGCCGATCCAGCAACGGCCGATGCTCTGAAGCCGTGGTACCGCCAGCTTTGCAAACGCCCCTGTTTCCACGACGAATACTTGCAGGCCTATAACACTGCTGGCACCCACCTGATTGATACCGATGGGCAGGGCGTTGAGGCCATCACCGAAACCGGTGTCTCGGTGGGTGGCGTGCACTACGAGTTGGATTGTTTGATCTACGCCTCTGGCTTTGAGGTGGGTACTGACTACGCCCGCCGATCTGGTTTCGACATGGTCGGGCGCGATGGTGTGAAGCTCTCGGACCATTGGGCCAATGGGATGCAGTCAATGCATGGCATCCACGTACACGGGTTTCCCAACGCTTTTATGGTGAGCCCAGCCCAAGGCGCGAACCTGATCTCGAACATTCCGCACAATCTCACCGATGCGGCCGAAACTATCGCGGCAATCATCTGCGAGGCCCAAACAACGGGAGCCGATGCGGTCGAGGTCGACCAGGCCGCCGAGCAAGCCTGGGTGGCGAAACTTCTGGCGGGTGGTAGACGCTTTGGCGGAAATGCGGACTGCACACCGGGCTACTACAACAACGAAGGAAAGGACGATGAAGGCGGGAATTTTGTTAGCACTCTCGGCTATCCCGAAGGACCCGTTGCCTTTTTCGACTACATCGACACATGGCGCAAATCGGGCGATTACGAGGGCCTTACGTTTTTTCGTGGCGATTCAGAAACTACCGGCTAGAACTACACCATGAGCGCGATGCAAGCCTGCCCAATCTGCACGATGACCGAAATCCTGGACTTCCCCGAGATCCATGAATGTGTTACCTGCGGCCACGAATGGCCACGCGAAGAGCATGCAGTCGACGATGAACTCAACGTGTTTGACTCCAACGGCGTTCAACTTCACAACGGCGATTCCGTGGTGCTCACCAAAGATCTCAAGGTCAAGGGCAGTTCCACCACCATCAAGGTCGGGGCAAAGGTCAAAGGCATACGACTGATCCCTGGCGATCACGAGATCGATTGCAAATACGATGGTCTCGGCATCCTCCTCAAGGCCATGTTTGTGAAGAAGGCTTAGCGGTTGCCGTTTAGTTCCTAGGAAAACTGCATAGCGCCATCGTTAATAACGGATTTCTCCAACTGTGCTTTGTCAGGGGCAATGGCCTGGGGGTTT
>CAWKZT010000066.1:0-9300 GCA_963854565.1 Acidimicrobiia bacterium | reverse complement strand
TTTGTCGTTTGATGTCATGGGGAGCGCCGGTAGGGCGACCCATTGGATGCGGCGTGACCAACGTACGGGGCAGGTTCATCAATCCCGGAATGTGCGCAAAACTCTCGACCATGATGCTGACCGTCGGGATTCCAACCGTCTCGATGGCCCGCTGAACGTGTCCGACCGACACGTGGCAAATCGGTCAAAGCGGAACAAGCAAAGCAAGGTCAACATCGTCATCAAGTAACTGCTGAGCCCATTGCGGAGCAATCTTCTTGCGTAAACCGATCTGGGATGTGGCCCCCACAAACGAGTACGCGTTGGCTGATACTTCGCCAATTAAACCCGTCTGGGCCATTGTGTTGAGTACGTCGAGCGGCAACGCAACATTGTGATCTTGTGTGGCCGGACCCACGGGATAACCCCCGTGTCGCACCCGGATGTCGGCTCCCGGAGTATCCACAGGGATAGCCGACAGCGATGGATCAGAGCCAATAAACTCAACGATGCGATTCTCGGCCTCCTGCTGCGTCATATCCTTGACCCCGAACGGCTCGGGGTCATCACCTTGAACAAAGTGGCCACTGGACGTGAACAGTGCCACCCGACTGTCGGCCAAAGGCTTGCTTGGCTTAACGAATGGCACATCGTCGTACTGGAAACGGAACTTACCGAGGTGTCCGACGTAGGCATGCTTTTGCCAGTGGAGAAACTTTTCGGTAAGACCCGTGACATCTCCATCATCGATCGCGGCCACAACTCCTGTGAGCATCTCCGTTAGGAAGTCCCCGACCTCTGCTTCGGTGAGGTCCTTCACAAATTTCAGACTGATGTCGCTACGCGAGCCATAAAAGAAGCTCTTGGCGAACTCATCAAGCGTTTCGGCGTGGTCCTCGGAGTTTGTCATTACCTAAGCATCGCGCAATCAACGCTTCTAGGTTCCAACCGCTACCAAAGTATTTACAACGATGGCTCGAAGCCAAGCACGTCTCCATAAAACTTCAATTCGGCTTCCAGCGCCGCAACGATGTTGCCCGCTTGCCGAAATCCATGCTGTTCGCCTTCGAACAGTAAGTATTGTACTTTGATATTTTTGCTTCGCAGTGCGTCGACAATCATCTCGCTCTGATTCGGTGGGACAACCTCATCCTCGTCGCCTTGCAACACAATCATGGGGACATTGAACTTGTCGATGTGATTGATCGGTGACCGTTCGGCGTATACCGCGGCCGCTTCCGGGTACGGGCCCACGAGCCGATCAAGATAGCGAGCCTCAAATTTGTGGGTGTCTTCGGCTAAGGCAGACAGGTCAGCCACGCCATACCGGCTTCCGCCCACGGCAAAAACATCGTCAAAGGCCAGCGCAGCCAAGGTAGTAAATCCGCCGGCAGAGCCCCCACGAATAATAAGACGATCGGAGTCGACATCGCCGCGATCGGCCAGGTAGTGGGCTGCAGCGACGGCATCGGCAACATCGGCTACACCCCATTGATCGTCGAGAGAGTGACGATAGGTGCGGCCATAACCTGTCGAACCCCGGTAGTCGACATCCACAACGGCGATACCGCGACTCGTCCAGTAGCGGTGGCCGAGTTGCAACTGGCGCCGGGCGGCGGCGGTCGGGCCGCCGTGGATAAGAACGACAAGCGGCGGTCGCTCACTGCGATGGGCCTGATGGTCAGGGTTGGCGGGCGCATAGAACAATGCGTGGGCAACCGGGTCGGTGTTGGGGTTATCCGACGGTGTTCGTTTGGTGGGGAACGTTATTGCTTCGGGGTTGGGAAGGAACGCCTCACTCAGCTTTAGGTCACGGGCCGCGCGGATCACGTGTGGGTGCGGAACGTTCTGGGACAGGTCGATACGGATCACTTCGGTTTCTGATGCCGCAGATCCGGCAAGGCACACCAAGATGTCGCCATTGCGTCGAACCGAACTCAAAACTGTGTACGGCAAAGCAATCGGGTCACCGTTACCTTCGACACGAAGTACCTGCCCACTAGATGTGGCCTCAACATGTACGCCTTCGCCATAGTGACTCAGCCCAAAGACCCAATGCGGAGTAACAACTTCGAAGTCGCCCCCGACATCGAGTGCGAGCTCTCCCGTAGCGATGTCGACGATAAAGATGTTCCACCACTCGTTGCGGTCGGTCACAACGCGCAGTGACCCGTCGTCAGACCACTGCGGTTCTTGCAGTGCCTCATCGCCATTGCCGACGAGTTGGCGTGAATTACGTGCCTCACCGTCTACCAGATCGGCGATCCATAGCTCGGTGACGTCCCACGGCATGTTGGGGTGCGACCACTGGATCCACGCAACTTGAGTTCCATCCGATGAGATCCGCGGCGATGCATAGAAGTCGACGCCACTGGCTAATACGTGCATGGTTTCTGACCCGTCCACTGCAACCGCCACAATTTCGTTGCGCACTTCCCCACCCGCTTCGTGGGTCTCGTGCACACATACAAACCATTTACCATCCGGCGTCACTCGGCCATCGGCATAACGCAGCGATGCGCGTACTTCGGGTTCAGGCGTGAGAAACAAAACGCCACCACCGTCGAGGCGCCGCAGTCGTTGGTCGGCATAGTCGACGTAGAAACACACACCGTTTTGCACCCACCAAGCTCCCCCGCCGTATTCATGCACGCGGGTGCGGACGTTGGCCTCCGGTGCGGTCATTTCAGTGGTCTGGCCATCACTCCAACGCATCAACGCTGTTCGACCACCCTCATCAGGGCGCGACTCGCCCCACCAAATGTCGCCACCATCGAGGACGACCTCATTGATCCCCACCGCACCCGCCACCAACGAAGTCGCCGTAATCGGTGATGGCCAACTTCCGAATTTTGTCATGATTAGGCCAGGAAATCGGCGATGCGCTGAACACCTTCAATCATGTCATCATCGCCTAGAGCGAACGAGAAACGGGCATACCCGGGAGCGCCAAAGGCCTCGCCGGGTACAAACGCAACCTTCACTTCGTCGAGGATCAGATCAGCCAATTGCAATGTCGTATCGACCTTCACGCCAGCGATGGTTCGTCCAAGGACACCTTCGAAGGACGGGAACGCATAGAACGCACCTTCGGGGTCGGAACATTCGACACCATCAATTGCGTTAAGCATGGAGTGAATAATTTTGCGCCGACGATCGAATGCTTCGCGCATCTTGTAAACATCATCCAAGGAGCCAGACACCGCAGCAATCGCGGCGCGTTGCGAAACATTGGCCACGTTTGAAGTCTGCTGTGACTGCAACTTGCCGGCCGCTTTAGCAAAGTCAGCCGGGCCAATGAGCCAACCAACCCGCCATCCGGTCATGGCAAATGTCTTGGCGACACCATTGAGGATGATGCATTGGTCGGCAAGTTCGGGAACAAGACTGACAATCGAGTGGTGTTCATTGTCGCCGTAAACCAAATGCTCGTAGATCTCGTCCGCAATCACCCAGATGCCGTGTTCGAGGCACCAGCGGCCGATGGCTTCAATCTCGTCCTTCGGGTAAACCGCTCCGGTGGGATTGGACGGCGATACGAAGACCAGCGCTTTGGTCTTTTCGGTTCGAGCTGCATCTAGCTGTTCGAGCGTCACTCGAAAGCCCGATGCCGCGTCAGTGGAAACGATGACCGGTGTACCACCTGCGAGAGCTACTGGTTCAGGATATGTGGTCCAGAACGGCGCAGGAATGATTACCTCGTCGCCGGGATCGATCATCACCGCGAAGGTGTTGTACACCGCGTGCTTGCCGCCGTTGGTGATGATGACCTGGTCTGCGGTGCATGCGTACCCTGAGTCACGCAACGTCTTGTCAGCTACCGCTTGGCGCAGCTCTGGTAGACCACCAGCCGGGGAATATTTGTGGTTCTTGGGGTCTTGAGCGGCTTCCACCGCGACCGCGACGATGTGAGCCGGTGTTGGAAAGTCGGGCTCTCCGGCACCAAAGCCGATCACTGGCTCGCCAGCAGCCTTGAGTGCCTTGGCTTTCGCATCGACAGCCAGAGTTGCCGAAGGGGCGATGGCCTGGATGCGTTGGGAGATACGGGTTTTTGGGCTCACGGGAAACTCCGGGGAAGGGTGCGAAGTAAATCTTACCGATACAAGGATTGGGTCCAGCCAAATTTTGCCCCCAATCCTCCCGTCTGGCGGGCGCCGCACGCCACTACGGTGAAAAGGTGACTGCTACCTCCTCCATCACCATCCCATCCGACCTCTTGCCCGCCGACGGCCGATTCGGGTCCGGGCCATCCCGGGTACGACCCGAAGCTGTCGCTGCCCTAGCTGCCGAAGCGGACACCTTCCTCGGAACTAGCCATCGCAAACCTCGAGTCAAAGACATTGTTGGCCGGATGCGTTCTGGCTTACACGCCATGTTCGGGCTTCCTGACGACTGGGAGATTCTGGTCGGCAATGGAGGAGCAACCACCTTCTGGGATTACGCCACATTTGGCCTCATCGAGGACCGCAGCCAGCACCTCGTGTTTGGCGAGTTTTCCAGCAAATTTGCCAAGGCCGTACAAAGCGCTCCGCATCTGAGCGGTGCTGACATCATTAGCTCCGACTTTGGATCTGTCCCTGTCTCCGTAGCCGATGCCGCCGTTGATGTCTATGCGCTCACACACAACGAGACCAGCACCGGCGTGATGGCCCCCATCGTTCGCCCTGATGCCGACGGCCTGGTAGTAGTGGATGCCACATCGGGTGCCGGTGGCCTCGAATGGGACACCAACCAAGCCGACGTCTACTACTTCTCACCTCAGAAATGTCTGGCGGCCGAGGGTGGAATTTGGATTGCGGCCTGCTCCCCCGCCGCCCTCGATCGAATCCGCTCATTGGCGGCCTCTGATCGTTGGTGTCCCGCATCGCTCGACCTTGCGGTAGCACTCGACAACTCGGTACTGAATCAGACCTACAACACGCCAGCGCTGTCCACTATCTACCTAACCATGCACATGACCGAGTGGATAAACGACAACGGCGGCCTGGCTTGGTCGGCCGCCCGGTGCGCCCAATCGGCCAGCAACTTGTACGGCTGGACCGAACGCGTTAGTTATGCAACACCGTTCGTCACAGACCCAACGCTGCGCAGCAATACGGTCGGCACGATCGACTTCGATGATTCCGTTTCGGCCGATGAGATCGCGGCGGTACTGCGACAAAACGGCATCGTCGACACCGAGGGTTACCGCAAACTGGGTCGCAACCAGCTTCGCATTGCCATGTTTCCGGCGATAGACCCCCACGAAATTGTCGCACTCACACAGTGCATCGACCACGTTGTCGAAGCGCTCACTGCCTAGCCCAATCACCGTGGAGGATTACACCGGAGGTCACCTGCTCGTCGCCACGCCGGTACTGCACGATCCAAATTTCGATCGCACCGTCATCTTTATGTTGGAGCACACCAACGACGGAGCACTAGGTGTTGTCCTCAGTCGACCGGGCCACCGCACGGTGGGCGATGCGGCGTCCCCTTTGGCCTGGTTGACGGGCGAAGACGCGATTATCTTCCATGGTGGCCCCGTGTCTCCGGAGGTTGCCATTGCTGTCGGACAATGTGCACCAGGGTCTGAGGGTCACGAAAGTTTCTCCGAAATCATGCACCGGGTTGGGACCATCGACATTGCACCCAACGATCGCGATTCCTTAGCAATCGAACGGTGCCGGCTGTTCTCGGGCTACTCCGGTTGGGCTCCCGGGCAACTCGAGCAAGAGTTGCGTGAAAAAGCCTGGTTCATCGTCGAACTCCACCCCAACGATGTGTTCACGAAGACCCCAGAACACCTCTGGGAAGATGTCCTCAAGCGGCAACCTGGCGATTTGGCGTGGTACGCCAACTACCCCACGGTTCCGAATCTCAACTAGCGACGACCGCTACGACGCTTCTTACGGTCGAACTCTTCGCGCTGATCATCAAGCTCCGATTGTTCATCGATCAGGGCGAAGTATCGGTCGACGCGCTCGCCACTAATCTCGCCGTCAGCAATGGCCGTGCGAATTGCGCAACCGGGTTCGTGGCGGTGGGTGCAGTCGTTGAATCGACAGCCATCACCAAGCGCCAAGATGTCGGCAAAAACAGCTTCGACCCCGGCCGTGGCGTCGACCAACCCAATCGAGCGCACACCAGGCGTATCGATGAGCACACCGCCCCCGGGCATAAGGAACAGATCGCGACTTGTTGTGGTGTGTCGCCCGCGTGCATCACCTTCGCGTACTGCTCCGGTGGGTTGCACATAGTCGCCAAGGAGGGCGTTGGTGAGTGTCGACTTGCCGCAGCCCGAAAGACCGAGCAAGACAATGGTCTTGTTGCCAATCAGCGTCCGCAACTCTTCGATGCCACCGCCTTCGAGGGCTTTCGTGCGAAGTATGGGAACGGAGTCGGTGTCAACAAAGGTCTCTACGAGCGTCATCGCTTCGGTGCCATCTACCAGATCGTCTTTGGTGAGCAGCACTATGGGCTTTGCACCACTGTCATAGGCCAGGGCCATGAATCGTTCGATGCGGGCAGGGCGGATGTCATGATCTAGTCCGTGGACGACAGCGACAAGATCCACGTTGGCAACAAGTACCTGTTGGACCACACCTTCGGCCGGATCACGGCGCGTAATCGCGGTTCGGCGCGGCATTACCTGGCCTACGACCGGCCCCAGATTGGCGTCTTCTCGGATAATTATCCAGTCGCCCGTTGCGGGCGCGGTATCGGCTTGGGCCCGCTGCGAATCCGATAGAACCCGCAAGAATCCAGCGTCCGTCGCGACGTCGACCTCGCCCCGATCGACGCGAGTTACCCGTCCGACTTTCTGATCGACTGCGTCTAGGTCGGACAGCGTGGCCTCCCACTGGGTGTCCCACCCATATTGGACAAGCGCTTCAGACAACTCAGCCATCGACAAATACCAATAGAAAAGAAAGAACTGGGAACTTAATCAGTCGCTGCGTTGTAGACATGGCACTACCAGCGTGCCTTACTTTGAAGGCTCAGCGAGGAGATTTCCCATGACAATTGAATCCGATGGCAAACGAGACACATTCCCAGCTGACGAATCCACGACCACACCGTGGTACCTGGCTGCACTGGCGGGAGCACTTGCGGCGGGCCTAGCTCTTGGCGTTGCCGAACTCTTGTCCGGTATATCTAAGCGTGTACCTTCCCTCGTCGACTCGATCGCCGACTGGACTATCGATAACGGATTCGAGGCGTTGGACAACTGGAGCCGATCAACCTTTGGGACCAGCCAGAAGACCGTTCTGGTCACGGGCATCACCATCACCGCGATTGTGTTCGGCGCTATCGCCGGCGTGATGTCGCGAAATGATCACAAGGTCGGCATCTACATCTTCGGCGCTTTTGCTGTCGTTGGCGGGTTAGCTACCTGGTCTTATGATCTGGCGAACACCAAATGGGGCTGGTTCGCCGCCGCAGTTACTGGTCTTGTCGGTGCCGGCTCGTTGCCGATATTGCTTTATGCGTCCGCACACCGCTCCCCTGCACCCGTCGGCCGCCTTGGTGGAGCTTCGCTTTTCGAACGCCGTCGATTTCTTACCATGGGTGGCGGGGCCGCCGTAGCGGGCTGGGCCGCATCGGCGGTTGGCAAATCTCTTACCAATGGCCGCAATGTCGCCGCTGGCCAGGCGACCGTCGCCGAAGCATTAGACACAATACCTACAACAGCACCCGTAGCTACCGAAGTACCGGTTGTCGCGCCAGCAGCAGCAACCGTCCCAAATTTGGATTATGTCGACGGGCTGTCAAGCCTCGTTACTCCCGCTGACGAGTTCTACCTCATCGATACCGCCGTCACCTACCCACTCATTGATGTCAACACCTGGACCTTGAAAATCACCGGCTTGGTCGATCAAGAAATCGAGATCGACTTCGCCGATCTGCTGGCCATGGACACCGTCGAAAAATCCGTCACCTTGTCCTGCGTATCCAATGAGGTTGGCGGCAACCTCGTGGGCAACGCCATCTGGCGTGGCGTACCGCTTCAGGACGTTCTCAATCTGGCCGGAGTGAAAGCCGAGGCTACGCAAATTGTGCCCCGCTCAGTTGATGGATGGGATTGTGGCTTCCCCACCGAAGCGGCTTACGACGGTCGCACCGCGCTGGTTGCCTTCGCCATGAACGACGAACCGCTTCTCGTCCAGCACGGATTCCCCGTCCGCCTCGTCGTATCCGGTTTGTACGGCTACGTGTCGGCCACCAAGTGGCTCGACGAAATCGAGCTCACTACCTGGGAAGATTTCGACGGATTCTGGATCCCCCGAGGCTGGGCTAAGGACGGCCCCATCAAGACTCAGTCCAAGATTGAGGTTCCCAAAACCCGCTCCCCAATTGCTGCCGGGCTCACGCCAGTCGCGGGCGTGGCATGGGCACCCAATAAGTCGATCACCGCCGTCGAAGTCCGTATTGACGGTGGTGACTGGATGCCGAGCACACTCAGCGAAGAGGTCTCCGGCGATTCGTGGCGTCAGTGGATGGTCGAATGGGAAGCAACACCTGGCCAACATGTCATTGAATGCCGTGCCACCGATGGCACCGGCTACACCCAGACCCCAGAGTTGGCCGACCCTCGACCCGATGGTGCTAGTGGTTGGCACACCATCGGCGTCACCGTTACGGCCTAAACCAGCCGCTCGGTGTTACACGCAATCGCCGACAAATTTAGCTTGATGACTTTGCCCCTGGTCGTCAACGAGCTCAACCTCTGCGGTCCACGCGTGATTTCTCGGCGCGGTAATCGTTAAAATGTCGTCGCCACCACCGCTGTTTACGTAGGCAAGACCACCCCTCGTATTCCGGGCATCGGCGAAGAAGACCGCGAAGTCAGGTTGACCCGAATCGTAACTGACCTCAATAATGATGCCGTTGTCGCTCACTCCGCGGTAACGCATGGTCCACGATTCAAGGGTGCTGAGATCACAGCCCGCCAGCACTTCGAACACGATCGCCCCATCAATGGTGACTTTGAGGTCCCCGACACTGCCAAAATCGTCGATAGTGGGTGGCGGCGGTGCTTCGGACTCGATGGCCACACCTGTGGGAGCAGGCGTAGGCCCAGTTTCGATTGGCGCGGTCGCGTTACCTCTAGCCGGATTATCGGGCAGGGTTGCCTCTGCGCTAACTGATCCGGTCAGAGCATCATCGCCGAACGAGGGGCGCTCTGATCCGGCACAACCCGAAAACACCACTCCCGCCAATACGACCGCAGCGACAAGCCGCCAGGAGTTCCCACAAAGTTGCACGGGTTCACCGTAGCCGTGATGAGTAGTCAGTTTGGCCTATTGCTAGTAGGCAGAAATGTCTCAAATGGTCCGG
>CAWKZT010000065.1:0-9394 GCA_963854565.1 Acidimicrobiia bacterium | reverse complement strand
ATCCAGCATGGGTCCACGTGACGATCAACGATCTCACTCGCGAACAGTTTGAGGATCGAGGCATCGCCGCTCACGCCATCTACAACGCCTTCGACACCACGAAGCGGGTCGGAGATCGGGCCATGATGCGGAACCGCTTAGGCGTAGCTGATGACGAATTGTTGATCGCCCACCCCGTGCGCGCCATTGCCCGTAAGAACATTCCTGTCGCCCTACGCCTCGTCGAACAACTCCAGGGCACCTACTGGCTGCTTGGTCAGGCCGAGGATGGGTACGGACCAGAATTGGATTGGCTACTGGCGTCGGCCAATTGCAAAGTCATCCAACGCCGCTCCACACTTGATGTCGCCGATATCTACGCTGCCGCCGATGCCGTCGTGTTCCCTTCTCTTTGGGAGGGATTCGGCAACCCGCCGGTGGAAGCCTCTATTCACCGGCGTCCGGTGATCGTTGGCGATTACCCCGTGGCTACCGAACTCCGAGGCTTGGGGTTCGACTGGTTCTTCCCGCATGAAGTCGAGGCCTTTCGCGCCGACATCGCCTCGCCCAATCTTGACCGTCTCGACCGCAATCAAGCACTAGTCGCGGCACACTTCTCTTATGCAACGATCGGCCGCCAATTGGGCGAGCTACTCGATGCGAAAGGATGGCACCCATGACCGAAGCTGAAATCCTCGCTAAGCGCCAACGCATCGACGACCTGAGCGTCATGGGCAAGCGCATCGGTTACTCGTTGTACGCAATTGCCATCGTCTTGTTCTTTGTTGGGTTCTTCGACGAGTACCGACCGGCAATTGTTACCACCATCACCGCTTGCCTTGTCATAGGCTCTGTTCTGCTTGCACCAGCAATCGTCATGGCGTATGGCGTGAAGGCCGCGGTCCACGAAGAAAACGGTGGAGGCTCATTCCACTAGGAGCATTCCTGGGTTACCCATGGGTAGCATCGCTCCCGATATGAGCACTCGCCTTCCTGCCGCCGATCGCCGCCTGCAACTAATTGATGTCGCAACGGAGACCTTCGGTGACGTTGGGTTTCATAATGCCTCAATGAATGCCATCGCTGCTGCTGCCGGTGTCACCAAACCCGTCTTGTACCAGCACTTCTCTTCTAAGGAAGACCTTTTCACCGCTGTCTTGCGCCACGTTGGTGCCAAGTTGCGCACGGCTTTGGAATCATCAGTTGCCCAGGCCGCCGATGGGCGAGAACGAGTCGAACTCGGGTTCGCCGCCTACTTTGGCTTTCTGCATAACCACCGTGCCAGTGCCCGAGTTTTGTTTGGCGAGGCCCGGCGCATTGACGAAACTATGGCCAAGGAAGCCAATCGGGCCGTCGAGTCAATCGCTAACATGGTCGCAGGCCTCATTGAGATCGACGGACTCAGCGACGAAGAACGACGAGTTCTTGCCAATGGTGTGGTTGGCATTGCCGAGGGTGCTGGCCGGGCCTGGATCCGACGCACCAACGGCTTATCCGCCGAACGACTCGCTGAAGTTGTGGCTGAACTGGCCTGGACAGGCCTCCGCGGCGAATAGTCCGGCCACGACACCGTACCGGCCGTCACCCCTACGTGAAGGTATTTCGCAGTTAGGTGCGCGGTGAGATGTCGATAGGTTCGCTGGGAAGATGGCCATCGGCGATTGCTACCAAGAACTCGGGCATACGCTCCGGCAAAAACTTCTCCGAACTATTGGCTACTTCTTCGACCGGCCACCACTTTGCTCCGCTAAACGCGTCCCGCTCTAATGCTTCAAGGCCTTGTGGGTTCCATTCGCCGCCGTCGCACCATGCCACGTAGATCTTCTCATCGCTGTCGAAGAAGTATCCGCCGAAAGTGAACTGCACCTGCTGCGTCCAGACACAAGGGCCCATTTCGACGTCGGCTATCCCTGTCTCTTCGTATAGTTCACGCTCCGCGGCAACCGCCGGGTTCTCGCGACGGTCAACTCCGCCCCCGGGGATTTCCCACCATTCGGGGGCGTAGGGGTCAAGCGGGTCTGAGGCAGAAATTAAGAACACCTCGCGATCACGATTGAGAAGAACTACACGTGCTGCTGGTCGTTTGGCCACGCTGGCACGTTAGACCCGCCGTCGGTAATTCGCGCAGTGAGCGAACCCAACACTCCCGGGTGAGTTCGCTCACTGGTCACAATATTGAGTGCCCTAACGTTTCCAAAGTGTCTTTCTTTATCGCACCCACCAAAGGGGCCGTTGTTTGCAAGAAAGCTGTGGAAGCTAGGCGGACACCCTCCAAAGTGACTCGTTCTACTATTCGCGCCGATCGCTCAAACTGTCAACCAGTTCAGCGTCTTGCAACGGAACCGTTTTGATAACGACACCGGAACAATTGCTTCTTGTCATGCAGACAGAGTACTGTTGTAGCTCTAATCAAGTAAGTAGTTTGTCGCGTGCGGCAGTCTCTTACTATCTTCAACACCCTCTGGAGGGGTTCATGTTAAACCGTAAATGGCTAGGTCTTCTAGCCGTCCTCGTTACCTTTGGCCTGCTTGCTGCGGCCTGTGGTAGCGATTCATCACCCGACGCTGTAGCCGACGCACCAGCCGACGACGTAGAACTCACCCAGGACGGTGGCATTCTTGCTGCTGTTCAGGCTCGTGGAACCCTTAACTGTGGTGTTTCCGGCGTGTCGGTTGGTTTCTCTGAAACCGCTCCTGACGGAACCATCTCCGGCCTTGACGCTGACTACTGCCGTGTAGTAGCAGCCGCCGTTCTTGGTGATGCCAATGCCGTTGAATTCATTGCTCTTACCGCAGCCGAGCGCTTCACCGCTGTCTTGACCGGTGACGTTGACGTTCTCATGCGTAACAGCACCTGGACCCAGAGCCGTGACACCGAAGTAGGCATGGACTTCGGTCCCACCACTTACTTCGACGGTCAGCAGCTTATGGGCCGTGCCAGCGATGGCTTCACCACTGCTTCTGGCGTTGCTGACGTCGACGGTACCGTTATCTGCACCAACGCTGGTACCACCACCGAGACCAACATCTCCGAGCAGGCTGGCCAGCTTGGCATCGATATCACCTTGAACACGTTCGAGGACTTCGACCAGGTAACACAGGCTTACATCGATGGCGTATGTGACATCATCACCACTGATGGTTCGGGCCTTGTAGGTCGTAAGGCTGTACAAGAGCCGGCCGATCAGGACTGGGTCATCTTCCCAGCCACGCCTATCTCCAAGGAACCACTTGGTCCTGTTTACGCACAGAACGACTCCGCTTGGTCTGACGCAGTCAACTGGGCCGTATACGCCACCTTCATTGCTGACGAAAATAACGTTGGCATGGATGACGTAGATGACGCTCTTGTCGGCGAGAACCTCGAAATGGTTCGTTTGCTTGGTGGCGAAGGCGAATTGCAGACGATCATGGGCCTCAGTGCCGATGCGTTCTACAACGTCATTAGCCAGGTTGGTAACTACGACGAAATATTCAGTCGTAGCCTTGTACCACTTGGTCTTACCCGTGAGGGTTCGGCCAACGCTAACTGGCTCGATGGTGGTCTCATTTACCCACCACCAGCTCGCTAATTTTAGCTATTAGTTAGCAGTATCTGCGAAGGCTGGTCCTCCCGAGGGAGGGCCAGCCTTCGTCGTTTTCGACAAAATTTATGCGCTGTTGCACGTTCAATGTGCGCGAGTTGGGTGATTGCGCTACGTTTCTTCGATTCGCCAACGTCGAAGCCTGGGGGCATAGACCGAGTGACCGATACAGCTCAATCTTCATTAGCGCACACAGCCGGACATAAACCGCCAATTTGGCGCAATATCACGTTTCTTAAATGGGCCGTCCAAATCGTTGTGCTGGCCCTGGTCGTCGGTGCGTTCTGGTTCTTAGCCAAAGAGGCCCGGCAGAACCTGATAGATAAGAACCTGGATCCCAGCTTCAACTTCATCGAAGGTCCCGCCAACTTTCAACCAGGCGAAGGCATCGATACCCAACCCGACACGGCAGGTCGAGCACTCTGGGTCGGCATGGTCAACACCCTGCGTCTCGCCGGGCTTGGCATTGTTGCCTCCACGATTCTAGGAGTCATGGTCGGTCTCGCCCGTCTGTCCAACAACTGGGTAGCAAACAAGGCCGCTGGTATCTTTATTGAGACGCTACGCAACATCCCCGTACTAGTGCAGATCATCTTGTGGTTTGCCATCATCTCCCAGCTCGGCAAGCTCACGCCCGAGTCCGGAAAATTGGGTGGATCATTCTTCTTTACGAAGAAGGGCATCTCCGTCCCTCGAATCTTCTTGGCCGATGGGTTCTACCAGTGGGCCACACTCATGCTGGTGTTTACCGCCGGCCTCTTGTTTACCAGACGGAAGTTGCACGCCAAGCAGGATCGAGAAGGCGGCAACCAAAGGATCGCCACCAAGCTCTTCGTCCTCACGATCGTTGCCGCCGTAGTAGCCACAATTATCAATCCCATCATGTCGTTCCTCGGACCCGTATTCGACGAGATCTCCGATATCTGGGGCGATATCCCTCGCGGCCTGATGCAGACAGCGCTCAGCCTTATCGCCATTGCTGGCGCCGTAGAATTCATCCGTCGCTTCCTCAACAGCCGCCGCACCCCAGCTGGCCTAGCCAAGCTTGACGATGACGACTGGTTCCGCATGATTTTTGCGGGTGTGATGGCAATGCTCGCGGTCGCATTCTTCTGGAAGGCATGGCCGGGATTGTCCAGCTGGATTATCCATTCCGGCAGCGACTTCTTTGGCGTCGCTGGCGACAAGTTCGGCGGTGGCCGCGGCGCTCGCCCATTCGATGCCATGTTGCCTTCGGTTACCGACAACAACATCACCAACTACGCCAAGACGGGGCTCACCATGACGGTGGGGTTCACGGCCTTGTTCATGGGCCTGGTGTTCTACACGGCGTCGTTCATTGCCGAAATCGTGCGTGGTGGAATTTTGGCAGTGCCTAAGGGCCAGTCCGAGGCCGCCGCCGCAGTGGGGCTTAGCCGCTCACAAGCGCTGCGCAAGGTCATCTTGCCCCAAGCATTCCGAGTTGTGATGCCACCGCTTGGCAACCAGTACCTCAACATCACCAAGAACACCTCGCTAGCTATCGCGGTGGGATTGTCCGATGTGGTGCAGGTAGGCCAGTCGGTCTACAACAAGAACAATCAGACCTTGGCAGTCTTCGCTATTTGGATCGCCTTCTTCTTGAGTCTTTCGCTGACTATTTCCTTCGTGGTCAACACAATTAACCGCAAACTAGCGATCGTGGAGCGATGATATGAGCGACACACAAATACTCGTAGCTGACGATTCCGAAGAGCCACTAACAAACACTCGGCCCGAGATTCCTATTGTTGCACCGCGACGCTGGCTAAAGGAGAACCTATTCTCCAGCAAGTCCAACACGATCCAAACGTTCTTGTTCACCGGACTGATGTTGTCGATTGTGCGCTGGTTGCTCAGTTTGATCTTCGCCGAAGCGTCTGACTGGACATCGGTAACGACCAATATGCGACTGCTGTTCGGGTACAACTACCCGGCCGAACAGTTCATCCGTGTTTGGTTCTGTCTAGGCGTCATCATCGTGGCAGCTATGTTCACCATGGGAGCCTGGAACGCTAAACCCGATTTCTCGCTCCGCAAAATGGCCATCAGCACTACTGCTGGCGGTGGGTTCTTAGCGATGATCTGGTTCATGTGCACCGTCGGATTCGGATTTGCACCACTACAAAAGGTCGACGGTATGCCGTCGGGCCTGCGGTTGGGCACCTTCCTTCTGGCCGCACTACTCATAGCACTCGGTCTCGGTGTACTGAACTTCGTTCACGAACCACATAAGATTTGGATTAAGTTCACCACCGTGCTCTATGCCTTTGCTGGAGCAGTTGTGGCATTCCTGTGGCTGGTTCCTTTCGGCCGCTACGAGTTCGCTGATGGTGAAGTCATCAACGAGAGCGGCACCGTGGCGACCAGCACCAAGGTTCCCTGGACCTACATGATGCTGCTCCTCGTCGGTGCCTACTTCGTGGGTCGCTGGCTCCGCCAGTTCATCCCCGAAGGGAGCTACCGAATGGTGATGGTCATTTGGTGGATCGTGGGACCATCGTTCCTCATCTTCCATGTGTTGCGCGATCCAGCGTTCGACATGGGTTACGTGTTCCGTGTCGATATCCCGATGGCCTTGGCCTTCGGTCTCGGGGGCGGTGCTTTGCTCTACGCACTAGCCAAACCCGGACGAGGCGAGCTAGCCCGGGTCGTCGGCGCCGTCTTGTTGTTCTTTGCGGCCTACAACTGGCTTACCGCCGGCCTTGGCAGCGGGCATCTGTTCGGCTGGGAATCAATGCTGCAAAAAGCTCGCATCACTTTCCTGATGCTTTCCTTTGCCGTATTGATGGCACCCACCTTCTCCGGTGAACCAGCGGCCCGACGCCGCTTTGCCTATGGCTGGATTGGCTTTATAGCCATATCCCATTGGCTCATCACCGGAGTCAACACGCCGTCCACCCTCGACATCGCTGCTCCGCCATTCCTGGGTGGATTCGTGCTCACAGTGGCTATTGCCTACTACGTGTTCCTCGCCTCATTCCCGCTGGGAATCTTGATGGCTTTGGCTCGTACGTCCAAGCTGCCACTGTTCCGAGTCATGTCGACCGTCTACATCGAGTTCATTCGAGGCATCCCGCTTATTACGGTGTTGTTCTTCTTCTCGATTATGCTCAACCTGTTCTTGCCTAATGGCATGACGATCTCCGAACTCGGAGCCATCTTTGTCGGCTATACGCTGTTCTCAGGCGCCTATATGGCGGAGAATATTCGTGGCGGGCTACAGGCGATTCGCAAAGGGCAATACGAGGCCTCCGATTCTTTGGGGCTTACCACTGTGCAACGAACGCTGCTTATCGTGTTGCCGCAGGCCTTGCGGGTCACCATTCCTAACCTGGTTGGTCAGGCCATTGGTACGTTCAAGGAAACGTCGCTCATCGCCATAGTCGGCGGATTCGACCTGTTGCGTATTGGTAACTCGACAATCCCAGCCCAGTCAGTATTCCAAGGCCAGAAACGGCCAGCGTTGCTGTTTGTTTGCTTCGTGTACTGGGTGTTCGCGTACTCGATGTCTCGAGCGTCTCGACGACTAGAGACCAAACTCGACGTAGGCGATTAAGGCTAACCATGACTCTTTCCCTAATCTCACATTCAATTTTCCCATCACTCGCTCACCACCTGGAGGCAGCCTCATGATTGCGCCCGATACAGCTCTAACCCCCGAAATGGCCGCCCGCGACGACATCATCATCTGTCGAGGCGTAAAGAAATGGTTTGGTGACTTCCAGGCCCTGAATGGCATTGACCTTGTGGTCAAAGACCGTGAGGTAATGGTCGTACTCGGACCATCTGGCTCGGGAAAGTCAACCCTGATCCGATGCATCAACCGTCTTGAGGTTCACCAAGAAGGTGACATCATCGTTGACGGCATTGAGCTCACCAACGACCTGCGCAACATCGACAAGGTCCGTTCCGAAGTCGGAATGGTCTTCCAGAGTTTCAACTTGTTCCCGCACCTAACGGTGCTCGAAAATGTAACTTTGGCGCCGATCTGGGTTCGCAAGAAGCCAAAGGCCGAGGCCATCGACTTGGCCATGGCGCTTCTAGAGCGCGTTGGTATCCCCGAGCAGGCCGAAAAGTTCCCCGGTCAGCTTTCCGGTGGTCAGCAACAGCGAGTTGCAATTGCCCGCTCTTTGGCGATGGAACCCAAGATCATGTTGTTCGATGAGCCCACGTCGGCCCTTGACCCCGAAATGATTTCCGAGGTATTGGACGTCATGAAGGTGCTGGCCCGCGAAGGCATGACCATGATCGTAGTGACCCACGAGATGGGCTTCGCTCGCGAAGTAGCCGACCGTGTGGTCTTCATGGAGGAAGGTGCGGTGGTCGAAATCAACCAACCCGAGCCCTTCTTCACCGCCCCAGAGAGCGATCGCACCAAGCTTTTCCTGAGTCAGATCTTGTAGATCAAACTACCGTCGGAAAATACGGCGATTCATGCCCCAGGTCTAGGACAACTTATCTATTGGGCGAAAGCAGGCGACCTACTGAGGTCGTTGCAGGCCTCGCAGATCTCCTCGGGGATAACGCCAGCGCGCATAAGCAGACCGAAGATCTTGCAGCCCAGGCAATAGCCCACAAAAGCTTCGAGGCTTGCGGCGGCGGTAATCATGGCTACTAACACATAAGCCAGTGTGGTGGCCCCGAACACAGTGTGAGCCACTAGAGCGGCCGCCGACAGTGTGGCGCCAATGGCTTGGGCGAAGCGTTTCGGCGGACCGGGAACGTCCTTCACAGCGAATGGGGCCGCAGGGGTAACTACCCGGGTAATGAATTGCCCCAAGGGGCTAAGTGTCGGGCCCGTGAGCGCGCGAGCCACGAAGCCGTACGTCAACGGCCACAACAGCCAAGGTGTCGTCGTGAGTAACAAGGTGAGTGTCAACAGCACCACGCCGGTGGCCACCAAGCGGGCTGACACCTCGTTGACTGGGTCGGGGAAGCTGAACAACGTTTTCACGTTGTCGAGGGTATACCGCTAATCCCGACCAAACAACTCGGGTTTAACGGATGCCGTGATAGGGCGATCCATTGGACGCCCACTCGCCATACAGCTCAAAGAACTTTTCGCCGAAGGGATCAACATCTTGCAACGGCATCGCCGCTCGTCGAATCGTGAAGTCGTTGGGTGCCAACTCGCCTGCCGCAGCGAAGTGACGGGCCGCGGCCACGTCGTCGCCCTGGCGTGCCAGATAGGCCGCAACGCGAAAATGTAGACGCGCGTTTACTTCGTCGTCACTCAGATCGCCGACCTCGTCTTTCGCATCAGCGAAAGCGACATCGACCACGTCGTTGCGTACCCAAGCCCGGATGGCATCGAGATGCTCGGTTGAGTCGAACCCCGTGAACTCCTTGAACATATCGATGCTGAAACCCACGCCGTTAGGACGGACGATGTTGTCGTCTTCATCAATCCAGATCACCGTCGGGACATTACTAATGGCGTATAGCTCCGAAACCACGTGCTGGCGATCGAGCAACACCGGAATGGTGATCCCCTCGGCAAACTCCTGCACAGCCTCGACTGTGTCATCGAAGGCCACCGCTATGGCCTGGAAACCGAACTCCGCTAATTCGTCGTTAAGTGCCTGCCACCCGGGCAGGTCGTAGCGGCATCCTCACCAACTGGCGAAAGCAATAAGCAGCTTTTTCTTGCCAGCGTGATCGGCCAGCTGGTGCATCTTGCCGTCGAGGTCACGCAACGAGAAAGGGGCTGCCTTACCGCCGACCACAGCATCGTAGCGAACCTCGGAACGCTGACCCAGAGCCACTACCGCATCGTCTATCGCCGAAAGGACCGGTCGCCCAAAAGCGGTC
>CAWKZT010000064.1:0-9581 GCA_963854565.1 Acidimicrobiia bacterium | reverse complement strand
GCGGCGCCTACTATCCCGCTGTTGTTGCGAAGCTTGGCTGGCACGATGGGGCAGAGATTGTTGAGTTGATCGGCGAAGCGGTCGAAACTTTTGCTGCCACCTCCACCTAGCACGATGAGGCTGGGAGAGAAGATCTTGTGTAGGTG
Source organism: Acidimicrobiia bacterium (assembly GCA_963854565.1). GTDB lineage: Bacteria > Actinomycetota > Acidimicrobiia > Acidimicrobiales > JAHEJN01 > CAWKZT01. The sequence goes on along the minus strand of CAWKZT010000064.1, from coordinate 9,435 downwards.
GCTGAGGTAACGGTTGAGGCGCATGCCGTATTCATCCCAGGTGAGGTCGTCTCGTTTGCGGGCGCTCGCGGCGACCCAGCTCTCGATGTCGTGGTGGTTATCAAGATGCAAATGGCCGAGTTCGGTATTGGGTACGAGTACACCATCGATGAACAGTGCACTGCCGATTCCGGTTCCTAAGGTGATCAGTAAAACGACGTCCTTTTGGTCTTTGGCAGCACCGAAGGAAATCTCGGCTAGGCCGGCGGCATCGGCATCGTTAAGCATGACGACGTCTTGGCCGAGCGCTTCGGTGAGGAGGGCGTCGGCGTCGACGTTAAGCCAACTGTCGTCAAGGTTGGCGGCCAAACTGATGATGCCGTTCTGGACGATGCCGGGAAAGGCAGCACCGATGGGACCGGTAAAATCGAGAGCCTCGACAAGTTCTACGACAACCGGAGCCATGGCCTCAGGCGTTGCTGGGTGAGGCGTATCAATCCGAACACGATCGCCAATCAGGTCGCCCCGTTCGAGGGAGACGATGCCGGCTTTCATGCCGGTGCCGCCGATGTCGATTCCGAGTGCGGTTGGGGGGGAAGCAGAAGTCATAAAGTCGGCAAACCTAAGCCGAGGTCTGCAAAATTATGCCAAAAAGAAGTGCCGCGAGGGCGCTAAGACCGGTGAGGGCACCCCAGATGGCTTTGCCGGTGTTGGTTTTAGCATGGGAGTGAAGAAACGCGGCCACGCCACTGAGGGCCACGATGAGAAGTTTGACCATGAGGGCACCGTGGTATCCGGTAGAGCGGTCGCCGACGTTTATCTCGGCCAAGTTCCAGATTCCGGTAATCATTGCTAACCCGAATGCAGGCCACGCAATCTTATTGAACTGTTGCGCAGCGGCCTTTGGCGCGTCGGGGGAAATATTTCGCAGCGTGGGAACCAGCCCGGCAAGCACGATTTGTCCGCCGACCCACACGGTTGCTGCTAGAACATGCAAGAACAGGCGGATCGTTGTTACGTCAAAGTTCACGGGGGCGAGGGTAGCCCCACCTTGCGTATGAATATGGTCTGAAATAGATCAAATTCTGCAAGACTTACCCCATGACTGTCTCGTGTGCCGCCAATCTTTCCAAGTTCAACGCCGATGCTCTTCGGTTTCTCGATGTGGCCAGTACCTGCCTCGAAAATCCGGTAGCCAATTGTGGTGACTGGACCGTCCGCGAACTGGCGGTCCACCTGGGGGAGGTTTATGCTTTCGTTCACGTCAATGTGGTCAGTGGCTCTATGGAGCCAGCCGACCCGGCCTCGATTGGTAATGGTGGCGACCCGACGGGTGACGTAATCGGGACACTGGCGCAGCGGTACCACGCGCTTGCTGATGCTCTGAGGGCAACCGCGTCCGATGATCCGGCCTGGTCATGGACAATGGACAAGACGATGGGTTTCTACTACCGCAGGATGGTGCAGGAGACGTCGGTGCATTTGTGGGATCTGCTTGATGCTGTGGGAACCCCCGAACCGCTCGACGGCGACTTTGCCTGCGACGGCATTAGTGAGCTTTTCGACCTCTTGTACCCCAACGTTTTGACCCGAGGAATTCCCCAACCCACGGGAAGTCTGCATTTGCACCGCACCGATGGTGAGGGCGAGTGGACCGCGTCGGTGATTGACGGGGAGATAGTGGTCGCCAAGCAACATGCCAAAGCCGATGCTGCGGTCAAGGGTTCTGCGAGTGATCTCAATCTGTTTCTCTGGGAACGAGTGGCGCCGGATTCCGACGATCTCCAGGTGTTCGGCGACAGTGAGGTACTAGCCTCGTGGACCAATCTGACGCGATGAGTCGAAGGGTCGGCCGGCCGCTTCGGTTCGGTGCACAATTATCGGCTCGCGATTCGTTGGTGCCGCCGTATTGCGCGTCGGTAGATGCACACTAGGGGGATGGTCGACGCACACACCGAGGACGAGCCTGCTCGCCCAGCAAATTGGGGGCCGTCGGACAATCTCAATGCCCTGCTTCCTGTGGTGGCCTTTGTTGGCCTGAACTCGTACAAGGGTTTGGGGTGGGCCATTGCCGGCACGACCTTTGCGTCATTGTTTGCCATGTGGCGTCGATGGAAGACGGGACAAGGAATAGGCAAATTCATCCCCATTTTGGCCGCCTCGTTAATCATTCGGGGCGCAATTGGCATCATTACGGACAGTAAAGATGTTTATTTCGGTACCGGCATTGCCCTCAAAGTTATGGTGGCGATGGCGCTGGTGGGTTCGGTTGTGGTCGGAAAGAACGCTTTGGCCCGCCTCGCTCCCTACGGCCTGCCACTCACCAGGTCGACCACCGAGCATCCAATCTATATCTCTACGACCGCTCGCCTCACATTGGGTTGGGCCGCCTTCTTGTTGCTCACCAGTCTGTTTGATGTGTGGTTACTCAGCCAATCATCGGCCAATGGTTTCGTCATTATCCGGTTTCTTGTTTCGTGGCCGATTTCTACGGTTTCATTGGGAGTGGCCATGTTCTGGGCCAGTCGGCGGTTGGCTCAAATACCAGGATTTCCCGGCATGTTGGCCTTGATTGAACAACAAGCTGAGGCCACCAAAGAGAGTTGACCCTGGGCTTTCTGGGGGTAACTACGCTGACATGCCGTACACTTCGCGGCGTAACACTCCAAAAACCGAATCGAAGGAGGGTTTGTTATGGGATTTATGGACAAGCTCAAGGGCTTATTTGGCAAGACCAAAGACACCGCTGGCGACGTAGCTGGCGATGTAGCTGAGAAGGTAGCCGACGTAGCTGGCGATGTTGTTGACAAAGTCAAGGACGTAGCCGGCGATGCCAAGGACAAGGTCGAAGACCTTATGGGCCGTGGCGACGACGCAGCCGAAGAAGCAGCCGTTGCTGCAACCGACGCGGGCGAAGAAGTAGCCGATGTTGCCGAAGAAGCAGCCGTTGCTGCAACCGACGCGGGCGAAGAAGTAGCCGATGTTGCCGAAGAAGCAGCTGATGTTGCCGAAGAAGCAACCGACTGGTGAGCAATTGCGTAACTCCTAGTAGATTCGGCACCTGAACTTTCAGTTGTTGAATCGAACGGAGAATGCAGTGTCAGACGTGAAGATCGGGTGGGTCGGTACCGGAGTAATGGGTGCCTCAATGTGCGGCCACTTGCTAGCTGCCGGTCACCCGGTCTCCGTCTATACCCGAAGCAAAGAAAAGGCCACCGACCTTATTTCCCGGGGTGCTACCTGGGTTGCTTCACCCGCCGAAGCCGCGGCGACCTCAGATGTCACTTTCGCCATTGTGGGCTTTCCGTCCGATGTGCGAGAGGTGTTCCTGGGGGACAACGGCATTGTTGCTGGAGCGACCGATGGGTCACTCATTATTGACATGACCACGAGTGAACCATCGCTGGCGGTAGAGATAGCCGACGCCGCGCGGGCCAAGGGCGTTGGCTCCATCGATGCTCCGGTTTCGGGAGGCGACGTTGGTGCCAAGAACGCAGCTTTGTCGATCATGGTTGGCGGCGACGAAGAAGACGTTGCTCGCGCCCGGCCATTATTCGAACTCATGGGTAAGGCCATTGTCTTGCAGGGTGGTCCTGGTGCGGGTCAACACACCAAAATGGTCAATCAGATCGTCATTGCCAGCGCCATGATGGGCATTGCCGAGGGGTTGCTTTACGCCAAGCAGGCCGGGCTTGATCTTTCCACCGTGCTCGAATCTATTAGCGGTGGTGCCGCTGGGTCATGGTCGTTGTCTAACTTGGCGCCACGTGTCGTTGATGGAAACTTTGACCCCGGGTTCTACGTAGACCATTTCGTCAAGGACATGGGCATTGCGCTTGATGAGGCCCGAGCAATGCAGCTTTCGACGCCATCGTTGGCATTAGCCCACCAAATGTATGTTGCCTTGCAAAGTCAAGGGGGCGGACTCAACGGTACACAGGCCATTGTGAAAGCTATGGCGCATCTGTCTGACATCGACTGGTAATGGCCGTGGCCCATGCGATCGAGGTCCGCGACCTCACCAAGGTTTATGGTGAGAAACATGCCCTTAGCGGAGTGAGTTTTGATGTTGCAGAGGGCGAGGTGTTCGCCTTGTTAGGACCTAATGGTGCGGGCAAATCTACGACGATCGAAATCCTCGAAGGGCATCGCACTGCAACGTCCGGTTCGGCTTCGGTATTGGGCGTTTCGCCGGCCGACGGTGGCCGCGAGTTTCGTGACCGCATTGGCATCGTGTTGCAGTCCTCAGGAATCGAAGACACGCTCACCGTGACCGAGGCGATCGATTTGTATCGATCGAGCTACCGGTCGCCGCGCGGTGTTGATGAAATCATCGACCTTGTGGGTCTGAACGAAAAGCGTCACGACCGGGTGAAAACACTTTCTGGAGGTCAGCAGCGTCGGATCGATCTGGCACTGGGTCTGATTGGTAACCCCGAGGTGTTGTTCCTCGACGAACCCACCACCGGGTTTGATCCCGCCGCGCGGCGAGCCTCATGGGACCTGTTAGGCAGTCTGCGAGACTTGGGCACCACCATTGTCCTTACCACCCACTACATGGAAGAAGCCGAACGTTTGGCTGATCGGGTCGGGGTGATTGTTGCGGGCAAGATTGTGGCCATGGGAACCCCCGCCGAATTGGCGACTGGTACAGAACACACCACGATTTCTTTCCGCTTACACGGAGACGCGTACGCGGACGACGTCAAGTCAATGGCGGACGACATGACTGTGCTCAACGGCGTAGTTGCCCTCACCACATCGGCACCCACGGACACATTGCATAAACTCACGAATTGGGCGGTCGACAAGGGCGTCGAACTCGACGAACTTTCGGTTTATCGGCCGACGCTCGAAGACATTTACCTGGGACTAACCGAACCAAATAGTGGAGCGGTTGCGGTGCCCGACGCAGCCCAGAACGAGGCGCGGACATGACCAGATCGTGGCCGACGTGGACCCAATCCGTGCTGCGTCAGGGGAAGGCACAGACGCGGGTTTTTTGGCGTACTCCTGTTGCCGCTTTCTTCACGCTTTTCTTGCCGCTCATCATGTTGGTGTTGTTCAACACACTCTTTGATGGTGATGTCGAAACCGATGCCGGTTCGTTCAAGATCAGCCAGTTTTATACCGCGGGTCTTGCGGCATTTGCTGCTGTATCGGCCACATATACCAATCTTGTCAACATGGTTCCCATTCGTCGCGATGAAGGCATCCTCAAGCGCGTTCGCAGCACGCCGCTGCAGCCTTCGGCCTATGTCGGGGGTCTGGTGCTCTCGGCGGTAGGTATAGCCATCGTAGGAACGCTAATTATGTTGTTTCTCGGAGTGGTTTTCTATGACCTGCAGATCAACATGGCGAAGATGCCGGCCGCCACGGTCACCTTCGTTGTTGCTTTGACTTCGTTCTCTTTGCTGGGTTTGGCGGTGGCCTCGCTGGTTCCTAATGCCAGTTCCGCTCCGGCCGTAGCCAATGCCACGATCTTGCCTCTAGCGTTTATCTCCAACGTGTTTATTCCGCTGGAAGACCCGCCTCGCTGGCTCGAAGTGGTTGGCGATATCTTTCCGCTCAAACCTTTCGCCGAAGCTTTTCAGGTGGCCTTCAACCCCCTAGAAGGTGCGCCTGCTTTTCGGTGGGGAAACCTGGCCGTTGTGGCCGCCTGGGGAGTAGTTGGCGGCGTCATTGCTCTCAAGAAGTTCAACTGGGAACCATCGGTGGGTGGCGCGACCGGTAGACGTTCGCGGTGAGGTCGTTGGTGAGCTAGGCAGTCTCGAAGATGCGCCGCGTTCGGCCATCGCGTCCCATCACGAGGACCAGGACTACAGGTCACTTATCCGTTTGAAGGCCTCGCCGCGGCTGAAACCAACAAGAGCTCCGTGGGCAATGAGCCGATCGGTCTCAACCTGACGGAACTGGTCCATCTGACTGCCGTCATCATCGTCGGTGACGAACATGGTTGACTCGAATTGGCTTTGGTGGGCTTCGAGGGCGGCCAGCTTCTGGGTTTCGAACCCGTCGGTTGACTCAACATGGTCCATGACTTCAGCCTCAAAAAGGAGAAGGTGTTCGGGCCGGTGGTGGGGAAGCGCAATCTCGGGAAAGAAGTGCGGGTCACGCGCCGCCACGATGCCTTCAACCGCAAGCAGGCCTGCATGGCGGTGATCAGGATGAAGTCGATATGGCTTCCACGGATCATGGCCCAAGACGACCGTGGGCTGGAGTCGCCGAATGGCCGATGTCACCTGTATCCGTTGACGCAGACTGGAATCAAGTTCACCGTCGGTCCAACCGAGAAATATCACGTCGCCGGTTACGCCGAGATGGTCGGCCGCCTCGGCTTGTTCGAGTTGGCGAAGGGTAGCTAATGCCGCAGTGTTGGCGTTTGGGTCCCAGGTGCCTTTGGACCCGTCGGTGCAAATGACCATGGACACAACACACCCGTCGGCGGCCCATTTGGCGAGTGTTGAGCCAGCGCCGAACTCGATGTCATCGGGGTGGGCGCCGATCGCCAGGGCCCGCTCCGGGGTAGGCAGATTTGTTGAGATTTCAGCCGCGTTACTCATGGGCGTATGAGTTTAGTTCGTAGTCAATTTGCCGTGCACATTGAATGGCTGTTAGCGACGTGATTGTGGTCTGTTCGACACCACTTGGGCTGGTGAAGCGCTGGTCTAGTGCTGCTCACGGTCGGCTTGCCAGGATCGATATGTTTCGATCAATCCCAGAAAGTTTTCGCCGTTGGGAGCGATTAGGTCGTCGGGGGTGTCGAGGTCCCATCCGACGGCCTCGTCTTCGACGATGGAGATGGGCAGGTTTCGTTGGGCGGCTTCGGCGATGTGTTTGTGAAATGAGCCGGGGCCGTACTGAAAGGTGAAGTCGGTGCCGCTCGGCACAACGAGGGCGTTGGTTCCTTGTCGGTGGCGGTCCGGAACAATCACACACCGGTCCGCAGGAAACCGGGCGAGCCAGTTGGTATCGACGACGAGAGGAAGGTCACTGTGGATCACGATGACCCGGTCGTGGCCAAGTTCGGTAATGCGGGCTCGTCCCTTGGTCACCGCATCATTAAGTCCATCAGCCGGTGTCCACAGTGGTGTGGACCCGATAACAAAAGCCCAATCGGATACGTCTTCGTCGTCGCAAACCACATAGTTGGCGGTTTGGTCGCAACTGCCGAAGACACATAACGCCAGGTAGTTGGCTAAGTCGCGGCGGTCGGCGGAACTCAGTGATTCCGCGAGCCGACCCTTGGCGAGATTGAAAGCCTTGATGGGGATCAGGAAGGCAGGCGTAGGTCCGCCGCGATGAAGGTTTGGTGCATTCACTTCTTGATTTTACGTCCGCCGACCCGGCTTGCGGGTAGCAGTGGACGAATCTCCGGTGGCGGAGCATTTGCCTGGACGGGGTACGGCGCGTTGGCCCAAACCGCAAAGCAGTGTTTGGCTAACCCACAGTCGATTGGAGTTCGTTGGTTAGAGGGCGATAAAGGCCACGGCCACTAGGGACAGGCCCATGCCAGCCCACTGGGTTCGCTTCACCGGTTCACCGTTTAGACGAGCGAGGACCACGGTGACCGCCGGATAGAGCGATGCCAGAACAGAAACGACGCTCAACAAACCTCGTTGCACGGCGGCGAGAAATAGCATGTTGGCCACCATGTCGCCACCTCCTGCGAGCGCGGCGCCGAGGTAAACCGGTCGTCGGAACACAAAATCATTCGAGGTGACTTGCTTAGTCACGAGCGCCGTGGCGAGCACGACGGGGACTGCGCCCATCCGCGCCGGAACCAACGGCCACAAGTTCGCCGAGTCTGGGGCTGAGGCGATGAACACGAAAAAGAACCCAAAGCCGGCTCCTGCGGCAACGGCGATGGTTAGACCATTGCGGAGGTTTCCGGATTCTTCGCGAGCTACAAGCCAGATGGCGGGGAGGGCGATTGCTATGCCGATCCAGGTGAGATTGGAGGGTCGTTCGCCGTCTACGACGCCCACCACGACGGGGATGGCGGCACCGACTAGCGCTGCAACGGGAGCAACGGTAGCCATTCGTCCGGTTGCCAGTCCGTGATAGAGAGCGACCAAACCCAGGGCCCCTGAGATCCCCGCAATGATTCCCCACCCGGTTGCCTCCCAGGTGAGTTGACCGCCGAACATTGGCGCGAGTGCTAGGGCTGCGAATAGCCCCACGAACTGGGCGATGATGACGACAGTCCAGGCGTTGGCTTTTCGGGCCGTTACGCCGCCCATAAAATCGCTGGTTCCCCACGCAAGCGAGGACAAAACAGCTAAGAGGGCGGCCATAGGTATGGGCTTATCGTTCGCTACTTAGGCGAAGGTAAAGCTACGAAGGCCTTGCTGGATTTCGGTAAGCATGGTGCGGATTTTTGTCGTTGATGGCCCGGTCTGGCCGGTTCCTACGGTGATTACTTCGCCGTTGACTACGAGTTCGCCGACGCCACCGAGGATGGCTGCCGTTCCGGCCAAGGCCATTTCGCCGGTTGGGCGGGCGGCCCATGCGACTAGCTCTTCGATCGATATCGGTGTTTCGTCGATGGTCCAGCCCAGGCTGGCGCACACCTGCAGGACACTGTCGCGGGTGACGCCGTGTAGGAATGCGTCGCTTAGCGGTGCGGTTCGGATGATGCCGTCGTCGAGCAACATGAAGTTGGCGGCACCGGTTTCTTCGATCAGTCCGCCCGGGGCGAATAGCACCTGGTCGGCGTTCCAATCAGCGCGAGCCGCGTTGAGGTGGCTGAGCGCCATCACGTAGTTGGCGCCGGCTTTGACCACACCAAATTGCGGGGTGGTGCGAGGGTGTTCGGTCTCGACGACAATCCGCAACGCGTGCGGCGGGAGATACTCGCCCACGGGGCAAGTGAGGACATAGAAGGCAGTGCTTATAGATGCCCGGCCTGCAGCACCGACGTTGAGTTCGGTGCCGATGAGGGTGGGACGCAGGTACAGCGCTCCGGGCGGAGCGGGGGTGATATCGGCGTTGGCTTCGGTGGCCAGGTTGAACATCTGGTTGGCGAGTTCTTCCGATGGGACACCCAGGTAGAGGCCAGTCGCGCTTTGGCGCAGGCGGGCCACATTGCGGTCAGGGCGAAACAACTTGACCGAGTCATCGGGCTGACGGTGGCCTTTGAGACCCTCGAAACACTGTGACGCATAGTGAAAAGCGTGGGTTGCGGGGCCAAAGTTGACGTCGGCTACGGGTAGGACCTCGGCATCGGTCCAGGTCTGGCCATCGTGATAAGCGATCGACAGTAGGTCGCCGAAAACGGAACCAAATGGTTTCGTGGTGGGGTCGTCTGACATGTCACTCTCCTAGGGCAGATGCGTAGCGGTCATTGTCGCATGGATGACAATAGATGACGCCATGTATTTAGAGGAATCCGAAGGCCAACGTCCTCCCCCTCGCACTCGAGCCAACCCGTTCCAACCCGTTATTAAACGTTCT
>CAWKZT010000063.1:0-9770 GCA_963854565.1 Acidimicrobiia bacterium | reverse complement strand
TCATCGGGCATGTTTGCCGTAGCGTCTCGCATCGTTTCCATCTGCTTGGTGATCAGATCGCGATTCATCGTCGACCAATACACGTTGGTGATTCCACACACTTCGGCAAAGCGAGTTCCGACTCGATGAATAGCGATGTGATCAGGATGGTCATAGCCGCCATGGTCGTCATAGATAGTAAGAACATCGATGTCTTCGTCTTTCAGCAAGGTTGCCAAGCGGTCCGCTGCATCATCAACATCGGCCTGCCAGAAGCAATCGGGATCATCGTTGGCTGCATCGCCTGCCATTCCGCTGTCGCCGTACTCCAACCACTCAAGCCGATGAACACCGAGCATCGCTGCCGCACGCTCTTGTTCTTCGGTACGTCGATCAGCGAGAGATTCCCCGGCCGCGAGATCATCGGGAACAAGGCCCCCTTCACCACGAGTAGCGACAACAAGCACCACCCGATGGCCAGCATCGACCGCACCCATCATCAGTCCGGCTGTAGCGATCGCTTCATCGTCGGGATGGGCATGGAAACAAACAAGCGTCGACATCGCAACAGTCTGCCGTGTCCGAGCTGTCGATCGACCGAATTCGACCTACAGCTAGCCGCGAGTTGTTTGTGTTTGGCGGATGGTGTCGCCCAAATGTTTGGGAAATAGGCGTTGTTTGTGACCGTAGTCAATCATGTGACCTTTGGGCCCAATAACCATGCGCCGCACCCAACCACCCAACGCCATGTCGAGGGCTTCAGATGGGGCATGATCGTGCCAGTGCCGGGTCCAGCGTTGAGATCGGTGTCGGGTCTGTCGGTGCGGACTCGACCGCGACGTCAGGCTCTACTGTCTCGCCGGACAGCGCAGAGAGCGCTATACCCACAACGAGCAGCGACCGACTCTGTAGCTTTTACGGCTGCGCTGCAACTACCTCCGGGTAGCATCGTGTTATGAACAACGGGACTCTGCGTACTCGACTCCGAACCTGGCAACTGCGACTCGGGCTCTCCCGCGAGAGTAACCCCACGAACGGGCCGAGCAACGAAGACATCGCCCGTGAGCGGTCCTTCGCTCAGGACCGCGCCAGGAATAAGCACAGAAGTCGTTGCTCTCCGGGGGACGAATCTCTTTGAGTGCGCGATCAAAATAGGAACATGTCTGATTCGGCGCTTCAGCAGTAGCCGCCGCCAACAATGGCGCCACCGAAACAAGGGAGTGCAAACGTGCTTCCAACTCCGGGCCCGACAACGAAACGACGTCGATGTCTCGGAGAGCTTCGATGCTTGCTTGCAGCTGTTGTAGTTGATCTGACACGTGAAGCTCCCTCCAAAATCGGTGCCAACCGGGCAACAAAAAGTTGCGGTAAGCGAACAAGACAGGCGACCAAACCTAGGCCACAAAGGGGGAAGCAAAACAACCGATTCAGTACCTACAAACATGCCAAACAGAACTGACGTACGCAAGCACTAATATGCTCTTTAGGTCGCTATAGCGACTAGGCGATTGCGTCGCCGTCGCGTAGTTCGCCGACCTCGGTCTCGTCGAACCCCCAGTCGGCCAGCACTTCATCGGTGTGCTCGCCCGGTACCGCCGGTGGCCGTTGAATGGTGCTCGGCGTTCGACTAAAACGCGGCGCAGGAGCAGCTTGCATCACACCATTCGGCTGAACGAATGTGCCGCGTTCAAGATTATGCGGGTGGTGGGGTGCCTCGGTCATGGACAAGACCGGAGCAAAACAAACATCGGTGTGTTCCATAATTTCGCACCACTGATCGCGCGTCTTCGTCTTGAACACCGCGGTGAGACGTCCGCTGAGATGCGGCCACATCGACTGGTCGTGCTGGTGATTGAGAAATTCGTCATCAGCATCGAGGCCAGTCAGCGACAATAGTTGGGCGTAGAACTGCGGTTCGATCGACCCAATCGATACAAATTTGCCATCCGACGTTTCGTACGTGTCGTAGTAGTGCGCCCCCGTGTCGAGCATGTTGACACCACGTTCGTCTTCCCACAGCCCACTGGCCAACAGTGAATGCGTCATCGTGTTGAGGATGGCCGAGCCATCGACCATGGCTGTGTCGACAACCTGACCCTGACCAGACCCCTTCGCTTCAAGCATGGCCGCTACGACACCTAAGGCCAAAAGCATGCCACCGCCCCCAAAATCCCCAACCAGGTTGATCGGTGGTGTCGGCTTCTCGCCGGCACGACCAATGGCATGCAACGTTCCCGAAAGTGCCAGATAATTGATGTCGTGCCCGGCTGCCGACGCGTAAGGCCCATCTTGCCCCCACCCCGTCATGCGGCCATACACCAGACGCGGGTTGCGCTCGGCGCAAACATCGGGTCCGATTCCTAGTCGTTCGGCCACACCTGGACGAAAGCCTTCGATCAGCGCATCGGCAGATTCAACCAGCCGCAGCACCGCTTCGACCCCATCGGGATTCTTGAGGTCAACGGCAATCGACTTGCGCCCGCGGTTCAAAATGTCGCCCGAGGGTCCTGACCGTCCCGCGCGTTGCGCCGCCGCCGCTCGGTCCACACGGATGACCTCCGCGCCCAAGTCCGACAGCATCATCGCACAAAATGGCCCCGGCCCAATTCCGGCAATCTCGATGATCTTGTAACCAGTTAGTGGACCCATGGGTGTTTCCCCCTGTTATCCCAGCGACCGGTTATGCCGAAGCGCGAACCACGTGCTGGGTGATGTTCTCAATGATGGTGGCCCAGTAGGCCGTAGGCAGATCGTGGCCCATTCCTTCGAGCCAGACCAACTCGGCATGAGGAATGAGTTCTGCCAATCGCTCACTACCCGATGGCTGCACAAGCTTGTCGGCCGTGCCATGCAGCAGCAACGTAGGCATAGTCAGATCACGAAGACCCGGTTCGCGGTCGTATGCCGTAAAGATCGCCCCATAATGACGGCTCCCACTCACAGAGTCGTCGCTGCGGTCGAGACAAGCGTTGAAATACGCCTCAGCTTCAGCTTCGTCAAGGTGATCGGGGCTTCCCCAGGTTGCCCGTTGGCGCAACTGAAATTCGATGACATCGCTTCGGTCCGATGAAACGGGATTTCCGAGCAACATGGCTAGCGAATCTTCGGTTGGTTGGCCGTATCCGACGTTGCCGCTGGCGGACATCACCGACGTGAGTGACAGCAACCGATTGGGCGACTCGATCGCCAGCACCTGAGCGATCATTCCTCCCAGAGACAGTCCAACGACATGAGCGGATTCGATGCCCAAGGCATCCATGAGTCCCACGGCATCAGCCGCCATCTCGCTAAACCCATAAGGGGCCTCAATGACCTCACCGGACCCCATCTTCGCCACCATGTCGTCGAGCGAGAACGGCAAATGGTTCAGCTTGGTCGAGAGACCAACATCGCGATTGTCGAAACGAACGACATGCAGGTAGCGGGCTGCCAAACTTTCGCAGAGCTCTTCGGGCCAGCTAAGGCACTGTGCCCCTAGGCCCGGTATGAGGAGCACCGTTTGATCGCTCGGATCCCCGTATGCGTCGTAGTACAGCTCAAGGTCACCAACCGCGACTTTCGGCATTCAACTACTCCAGCTTCGTTCGATACGCCTGAGCACGATACCCAAAACAGAAAGAACCCCCAGCCTAGACATCGTCCTAACTTGGAGTTTTTCCTTCGTTGCAGACACTCCAGACGGCTGTCGTGTCCGCGGGAAACATCACTCCATGTCACTACATGCGGTCGAGTAAGTTCTGTTTCTTTTCGTTGAACTCGGCGTCGGTGAGCACACCTTGTCGGCGCAGTTGGTCGAGCTTTTCGATTTGATCAGGAATTGATGAGCCCGCCGCGGCTCCGCCCGCTACCGCTGCGCCCATGCGGTTGATGCGATTATTCTCATCGGTTTCCATAGCCTGATAAATGGCCTGTTGTACGTGCCGAGGTTTGCGAACGTCTTCGAAGGTCTGACCGCCGTGCTCGCCCGCTGACTCGATTCCGAGGTCGCCCGCTCCGATTAGACGGCCGAGCAAAGACTGATTGAAAAAGACGGTGTTAATACGGTCGAGAGGGATTTCGATGCCTTTCTTAGCAATGACACCGGTACGAGAAATTACCCGCTCGGTAGTCACCACGAAGTTGATTCCGACCCAGCGGATGTACCGCATCATGAACATGGCCAATGCGCCGAGCACCACGAGTCCAACAAAGATCCTCAGCGGGGCCCAGTCGACCTTCCACACCACGACGATTCCGAGAAGCACCGAAGCGGCCAAGGTGGCGACTTGGGGAGCGATATACCACCAGTGCGGCCGGAGATCTACGACGATCTTTTCGTTGCCATTGAGCATTTCTTTCGGGAACGACACGAGGCAATCGTAGTCGGTTGTGGCAGATTGAGAAGGTGCGCAGTACTGATGAGCTTCTCGATGGGCTAAGTCCAGCCCAATCGCGGGCGGTAACTACCGACGCCGCGCCCCTTTGCATCATCGCTGGTGCAGGTTCCGGCAAAACTCGGGTACTGACTCGTCGGATCGCTTACCGCGCCAGCACCGAGACGCTTGACCCCAACCACACGCTGGTTCTCACCTTCACCCGCAAGGCCGCGGGTGAGCTTAGATCGCGCTTACGCAACCTCGAGATGCGCGAAGGGCTCGCGGCGGGAACTTTTCACTCCGTGGCGTACGCCCAGCTACGAGCCCGTTGGACCGAAAAAGGGATGGCTGCCCCAAAATTGCTCAACAAGCCGCTAGCAGTTTTCGCCCGGCATCTCCCACGACTGCCGCAGCCCGTCTTGTTCGATGCCATGAACGAGCTCAATTGGTCACGATCTCGTGCTATTGCTTCATCCGACTATGCCGCGGCCGCAGAAGCAGCTGGACGCCGAGCGCCGATAGCCCTCGATCGCCTTACTACCGCCTTCGACGCCTACGCCGCCGACAAGAAAAAGCGACGAGTCATCGACTTCGACGACCTACTCGAACTTGCGCTTCGAGACCTCACCTCCGACGCCAAGTACGCCGATACCCGGCGATGGAAATACCGGCACCTCTTTGTCGACGAATTTCAAGACGTCAACCCTCTCCAACACAAACTTCTCGAAGCCTGGCGTGGGGACCGGCCCGACCTTTGCGTTGTTGGCGACCCAGATCAGGCCATCTATGCCTGGAACGGTGCTGAGGCGAACTTCATCCGCAACTTCGACCGCCATCACGAAGGCACCACAGTACGCCTTGGAACGAACTACCGATCAACTCCTCAGATCCTGCGCCGGGCTGAACTCGTGCTGCTTCCTATAGATACCAATCGCATCCCAGCATCGGCCTTTCAACCCGAAGGAGCTTCACCTCTCGACTATGCGCACGCCGATGATCGAGCCGAAGCGGCCGCTATCGCTCGACTGGTTCGCGATGGCCATCCGCCGGGCTCGTTATGGTCCCAGCAGGCAATTCTCGTACGGACAAATGCCCAGACCGCCCTCATCCAAGAGGCGTTAGGAAAAGCCGGCATTCCTTACCGCGTCCGGGGTGGTCGAGCATTTCTTGAACACCCGACGGTCGCTTCGGCCATTGAGATGCTTCAGAAATCCGACGTCCGTCTGTCTACTGCCATCATCGACCTCCGCGACCTGATCGACTCCAACCCATCGGGCCCTGCGGCAATCGATGCGGCCCAACATCTCGACACGCTTGTCCGTCTCGCCAGCGACCAAGTCGACATCGATACTCGCACCTCGGCCGCCGAGTTCGTCGAACTCATCGAGTCCCTGATAGGCGGCGACTCCGTTGGGGTTCGCAGCGATTCTGTCGACATTTCCACCTTCCACGCTGCCAAGGGTCTCGAATGGCCCACCGTGCACCTCGCCGGACTCGAAGCCGGATACGTCCCGATTGCTGCTGCCACGTCGGCCGCAGCGCGCGACGAGGAACGACGCTTGCTCTACGTAGCCATGACCCGAGCCCGCGAAACGTTGACACTGCATTGGGCTAAGAAGCGCACGTTCAACGATCGCAAGTCCGAACGGGCCAAGTCGCCGTTCCTGGCGGGGTTTGCTGATGTTGACCCGAGCGAGGATCACTCCGAGGATCCGCCGTCGAGACCTTCTCAGGAATTGCGCGAGCAGCACCAATCCCTGCAGCGACCGGTCATCGACATGGGAAGTACCTTGCTTACGGCGCTCTACCAGTGGCGGGCCGACGCCGCCCGAGGGGCCAACGTTGCACCTGAGGCAGTCGTCGGTGATGAAGTACTCGATGCCGTAGCCCACACGCGACCATCGACCGACGAAGAATTGGCCGAATTAACCTGCCTCAGCGCTATCCGCCGCCTGCGCCATGGCCCCAAATTGCTCGACATCGTGGCCCAGTTTTAACGCCAGCTAGGCATGGAGATGGCGTTAGCTGAGGGCACTCAGGTCGATTCGACGGCCAGATTGGACAATCGATCGAGTGCTTCGGCAGGCTTGACTTCATTGCTCACCTCGAAGAGCAACGAAGAAGCAAAGAGTGCAACGGGAGCCAACACAGCACTCTGAAAATTCAACATATTCCAGCCTGCCATAGGACATGGCTTGCGCCCTCAGCAAAGCCAGATCTAACAATTTGAGCGCCAAAGTGACATTGCCACTAAAAAGGGGGGGGAACATCCCCACACCTAACAAGGAGACTTCATGTCCTACCCGGCGACGATCGAAATCAACACCCCCGAAGAGGTCGCCAACTGGCGCCCTCTCGTGCAATGGCTCATGGCCATACCTCATATCATCATCGGCGGAATCCTTAGCTACATCGCCAATTTGCTCTCATTTATTGCCTGGGTCATCATCCTCATTACTGGCAAAATGCCTGCGGGAATCGCCAACTTCGGGTGCATGGCCCTGCGCTACAACGCCCGAGCCAACGTCTACGCCGGATTCCTCCATACCGAGTATCCGCCGTTCGAGTTCGAAACTACCGCGGCTGACCCGGGTGGTACACCGGTCACCGTCAACTTTTCACCAGCGCTCGAAGACCGCAATCGCGTCACCGTGTTCTTCCGACTCATCATGCTCATTGGGGCGTTAATCATGTCGATCATTGCGCTCATCGTGGCCTGGGTCTCTCACATCATTGCCTTCTTCGCCATCTTGTTCACCGGCAAATGGCCAGCAGGGCTTCTCGCCGCGGTGCACAAAGGGCAAAGTGTGCAATTGCGCCTCAGCGCTTACGGCATGTTATTGACCGACGAATTTCCCACATCACAGCCGTACTAAGGCACTCAGTGTTACAAGCGGCCACCTAAGGAGCCCCACCCCTTCGACGAGCGGGATCACGCCGAGACCATGGCTCCAGGTGGCATCTTGCCAAAGTACTCAATAAGTTTTTCGTCAGCTTGCTCACCGAACAAAATTTCGGCTACCTCACGCAACCCGTCAGATTCGCTCACAACAGCGTCGCCTACGACCATGGCGATCTTGGACCGGCGCCTTAAGAAGTCGTCAAGTTTGATGATCATCTCCGACTGGGCAGCAAGGTGAAGTTCGACTCGCAAATAGTCGGTGGACTCAAGAATGTCTTCGCCCATCGAAGGGTCTTCGCGGATGGCTTCGAGCATCGGAAAGGCTCTGCGTCCATAGCGACGCCACAACCGGTCGCTAAGTTTCTCCAAACCAGGACGCACACGAAGTCCGTCTAAGTCCATGCCCTCCGCCTGTTTGTAGAACGCTTTACGGCTATCTCGACCGGGTTCGCCGTACCAGTCTTTGCGGTCGCGCTCGAGCGGGATACCAAGCGCTCCGATGCATAGGGCAACCTCCTCCCCCACGTTGAGGCAATCGGTAAGTTTTCCACCAAAAATGGTGATGACATTGAGATCTTCATCGGCCTCAATTTCGTGCTTGCGCGACAACGATGTCCAGTCGACATTTTTCTTGTCGTCACCATCGTTTTCGACGACGAGGGGCCGCACCCCGCACCGCTCAGATATGACATCGTCAGCCACAAGCGGATTGGCCAGGTCAAGGCGCTCGTTAATCTGGGCGAGAAGAAACTCGCGGTCTTCGGCCGTTACGAAACTCTCGGGCGAGTCGACGCGAGTGTCCGTGGTGCCAATGACCGACCGGTTGCCCATTGGAATGACATAGAACAGTCGCTGCGTGTCATCGAAGAAGGCCAGCACCCGTTCGGCTTCGGTAACGCGTGGGACGACGAGGTGAATTCCCTTGGAGTACACAACGCGATGTTCGGTCCGCAAACCCCATGGGCCGTTGATGTCATCAACGAATGGCCCGGCCGCGTTGACGACGACCTCGGCGGTGCAAGCCAATTGCCGCCCACCTTCGACATCGGCGAGCTTGGCGTGCCACGTGCCGTCGATTCGCTCGGCGCCACAAAGCTCAACGTAATTAACGCAACTTGCACCCATATCAAGTGCCCCACGAACGAAGCTAAATACGAAGCGCGCATCGTTGTCTTTGAGGTAGGCGTCGCGATACTCGATACCGCCACGCACCTCACTGGTATCGATGACCGGCTCGCGCTCTTCGATCTCTTCGGGGCTCAGGAACTCGGGCCGTTTAGTTTTGAAATTTCCCATAGCCCAGTAGGCAGTCGAACCAACCGCTGCCAACCAGGGAGGGAACGGTGAGGTGTGATCGAGTGCCGCCAAAAAGCCTATTTCGGTCACGTTAGCCGGATAGGCCTTGATGAGCCGATTGCGCGACATACACAGTTTACGCACCAACAAAAGCTCGTAGTTTTCCAGGTATTTGAACCCACCCCACACCAAGTTGGAGGATTCTTGGCTGGTAAATCCGGCGAAATCTCCTCGCTCCACCAGACAGACTTTGGCCCCTCGGGCGGCTAAGACGGCAGCAGAGACTGCTCCGTTAATTCCGCCACCGACGATCAGCACATCGAAGTGGGCGCCATCGATGCCATCGAGGTAGGTCTCACGAAGTGCCATGGTCGAACACTACTTGTTTCTAGGAATGGACCGCGACGTGTTTGATGGCAGAGGTAGGCGAAATGCGAATCGTGTTGCCATCTCGACCGCCGTCGTCAGCCAGCGTAACAGTGGCATAACCATCAATAAGGAGGTGGAGCTTCTGGTCGGCCGCCCGAGGCCAAAGCAACGTTACGAGCGGACGATCCTGGGCATTGAGCGCTGAGCCGCGACCACATACCACCGTGATGTTGGTGCCGTCGTGGCTGGCGTTAACGTGCACGATTTTGGGTCGGCCATCCTGCCCAACGGTGGTGAGGAAACACGCAGCACCCCGCTCGGTAATCGCGGCGGCTACTTCGTCGAGTTCCAGGCGAATGCTCATGTACTGATCTTAATCGTTCGATTGCTGCAGTCGCAGATCACGACCGGTGCCATGATCGGACAATGCCTGCAAAATCAGTCCAAGTAGAGGTCCGATTCCAACCGCGAAAACCAATGTTGCTGGGCCAAATGACCCACCAGCTACGACACCGACGGCGAGAATTAGCGCTTCCATACTGGTGCGGAATACCCGGTCGGAAATACCGCGGCCAGCCGCAACATCGGTAAGCAGTTCGAAGGGGCCGCCGGCGTCGCCGCTGTGCACGACAAAGGCCACACCAAAGGCAATAAAGAACACACCCAGTGCGACAAAGACCCAACGCACAAGTTCTGAGCTGGGCTCAGAGACTAGGGCGAACGCGGCGTCTACGGTGACACCGTTAGCGAACACAAAGGCCAAAGAAGCCAAGCGGGCCCGTCGGCCGAAGCCCCAGGCAACAAGAAACAGCGTCGCCGATGCCGCCCAGCCCGCTTGGCCATGCGACAACGCCGTGTGGTGATCAATA
>CAWKZT010000062.1:0-9918 GCA_963854565.1 Acidimicrobiia bacterium | reverse complement strand
AGTCCACCGGGTGCCAGCGCTTCGACCATCACGGGAAAGAGATCGCGCTGCAAATAATGCAGGCAGCTGATCACGTCCCAGGGGCCGGCCGGGAACGGTTGGTCGGCTAGGTCGGCCAACAGGGGACTGATTGTCACCCCCAGGCGCTTGGCCCGAGCCGCAGCGAGATCGAGCGCCACGTCGGACACCTCGGCCAGCGTGGTATCGAGTCCGCGCGCCGCTAACTCACACGCCACGCCGCCACGACCACCGGCAATGTCAATCGCCCGGCCCGATGTAGGAAGGAAACCGACCAGCCGGCCGAACGCCTCGGGCACACCGTCGGGGTCATCAGCGTCGTTGTACCGATTGTTCCAACGTTCTTGCTCGTTGCTAGAAGTGGAGGGGCCGGTGGCGTCACGTTTGGTCATGTGTGCATCGTAGAACCAGGGTCGGCGGAGACCTAACCTGCTGCCATGGCATATACCCCAATCGTTGGCTCCTTGGCCTATGTGTTCAACCGCCAAACCAACGAGGTCTTACTGATTCACCGCAATGCTCGCGCCGACGATGAACACCTGGGCAAATACAACGGGCTGGGCGGCAAGCTCGAAGCGGACGAAAACGTCGTCGCTAACGTGCGCCGCGAGTTGATGGAGGAAGCCAACCTTACGCTCACCTCCCTTTCGCTTCGAGGGACCATTAGCTGGCCAGGATTCGGAAAAAATGGTGAGGATTGGCTTGGGTTTATCTTCCTGGTTGATGGGTTCGAAGGCGACGTTCCGTCTGATAACCCCGAAGGATCCCTCGCGTGGCACCAGGTTGAACGGCTGCTTCAAGCCTGTTCTCCGGAACCCGAGCAACGAGAGCAAGCGGGGCTACCGGTGTGGGAGGGTGATCGGCATTTCGTCCCGATGGTGTTTGACGACGACCCCCGCGCCTTTCATGGCGTGATGCCGTACAGCAATGGCCAGCCAACCGGCTGGACATTTGAACGACTCTGATGGTCGCTCGGGTTAGCTGATTGCGGCCGGGTTCTTGTTGCTTTTCAGCGAGACCGTCACGGCAATGGTGATGATGGCGGCGATGACCCCGAGCGAGATCAATGTGTCGATGTGATACCACTCGGCAATGATCATTTTGACACCGACAAAGAACAAGATGGCCGCGAGTCCTTCGTCCAAATAGACGAGGCGGTCTTTGGCGCCTGCGAGCAAGAAGTACAAGGCGCGTAAACCAAGAATCGCCATGATGTTCGAGCTGAGGACCACAAACTGGTCGCGACTGATAGCCAAGATTGCTGGCACGGAATCAACGGCGAACACGACATCGCTGCCCTCGATCATCACGAGGACGACAAAGAGTGGGGTGGCGATTCGTCTGCCATTTATACGCGTGAAGAGCTTCTGGCCATCGAGGTCGTTGGAGATAGGAACGAGTCGGCGGATCAGGCGCAAAATTGGGTTCTTCTCTGGCTCCAGATCGTGATCGTCGGCTCGGGCTAAGCGGATGGCTGTGACGATTAGCAGCCCACCAAACACATAGAGCAACCAGCTAAAAGTGTCGAGCAGCGCAATGCCAGCAAATACGAATATGGCTCGTAGGCCGATGGCACCGAAGATGCCCCAAAACAGAACTCGGTGTTGGTATTTCAACGGCACCGAGAAGTACGAGAAAATCATGGCCCAGACAAACAAGTTGTCAACCGACAACGACTTCTCGATGACGAATCCGGCCAGATACTGATTGGCGGCGTCACCACCAAGCACAGCCCAGACAACAAACGTGAAAGACAGACCGATCGAAATCCATGCTGCGCTGGTTATGGCCGCCTCGCGCATTGTTGTTTCGTGGGCCTCCTTGTTGAGCACCAGGAGGTCGACAAGCAACATGACCCCAACGCCGACAAGGAAGGCAATCCACAGCCACAGTGGAGCGTCGAAGCTCCGCAGTTCATCGGAAATTTCGGATGACGCCAACAAAAAATGCATTACACAATGCTAGCGGTGCAATACGGCGCTGGCCGTGGGAGAATAGGGAACGCGTTTCAGGCGGCGACGTCCGATCTCCCAGGAGTAAATATGACAACGAACCCACTTCTTACCCCGCAGAGTCTTACGGGCCATTCCGATGGCAGTCCGTTGACGGCCGGCGAGCGCGCCGCGTTCTCGAACATGGCTGCCAAGTCGACTATGGGCAATGATTTAGGTGGCGGACCTGTCGCCGACGATCGCTTCACCATTGGCGGGGTCGTTCAGAAAGCGGCCATCATGGTTGCGTTGCTTGTAGCCGGCGGCGTGGTCGGATGGGGCCAGGTTGCAGCGCCTACCGAGTTCGAACCGGCCCAAATCCCTGGGTGGATCTTCTTAGGTTTCATCGGCGGTATTGCTGCCATCTTCGCGGCCAACAAGATGCCCCATCTCGCCAAGTTCATTGCGCCGCTTTACTCGCTGCTCTACGGAGCCGTAGTTGGCGCCATTTCTCACATCTACGAGATCCAGTACGAAGGCATCGTTTTACAAGCGGTCGTTGCTTCGATCGGCGTATTCGTCAGCATGTTGTTCCTCTATTCCAGCCGCATAATTCGGGTAACTGATCGACTGCGGCGAGGCATCATGATGGCCACTATGGGCCTTATGGTTGTGTACGGGTTCCAGTTCGTCATGAACATGCTCAACGTTGATCTTGAGGTTCCTTTCCTTCACTCATCGGGCCCAATAGGCATCTTGGTGAGCGTGGCAATTGTGGGTCTAGCTGCCTTCAACCTGCTCACCGATTTCGACATGATCGAGCGGGCCGAACGCGCCGGTGCCCCCAAACAGACCGAGTGGCTCGCTGCTATGGGTCTTGTGGTGACACTCGTATGGCTCTACATGGAAATCTTGCGCCTACTGGGCAAGACCCGTCGATGATGGTCGCTCCACTCATCGGCATCAACGGGCGCCGCACACCTATTGAAGAATTCAGCAAGTACCCCAAAGTCATGGCAGGCCGTGACGCCTCGCTGTACTGGAGCGACTATGCACGCGGGGTTGCCGAAGCGGGGGGCTTGCCGGTCTACCTCTCGATGGATGCCGACGCAGCAGCAGTCGTCGAACGCCTCGATGGTGTCTTGATTACCGGTGGCGCCGATATTGATCCATCCGAGTATGGCCAAGAGGCCGAAACCGAGTTGTACGGTCCCGAACCCGAACGCGATGCCTACGAATTGGCGTTGTACAGCGCAGCGGTCGAACAAGGTGTCCCGGTGCTAGCTATCTGCCGTGGAATCCAGTTGATCAATGTCGCTCACGGCGGCACGTTGCATCAGGATCTTCCTGAACATCGCCAATTCAAGGGCGATCCACTGCTGGCCTCTCATGGCGTCACTCTTGCGGAGGGCACCACATTGGCCGCAATGTATGGCGAGTCGGCCAAGGTCAACTCGCTGCATCACCAATCGGTGGCCAAAGTAGGTCATGGACTTACCGTGGCAGCGGTGGCCGACGACGGAACGATCGAAGCCCTCGAATCTGATAGCCACCCCGCGATCGCCGTGCAGTGGCACCCCGAAATGCTCGGAGGTCGTAGTGAGAACCCCATCTTTGCGTGGCTTGTGAACCAAGCCCAGGAGTTTGCAAACAGATAGCTTCGATGGGCTACATTCGGCCCATGTTCATTGACAAGTTGCCTGAGTTAACCCTCGAAGAAAAGGTGGGCTTGCTCACCGGTGCCAGCATGTGGCGCAATTTTGGGGTGGAGCGACTTGGTATTCCCCCGGTAAAGATGACGGACGGGCCCAACGGGGCTCGGGGTGAATCCAAGGTAAGAACGCCGGCGGTTCTTGTTCCTGCGGGTATTGCGCTGGGCGCCAGTTGGGACCCAAATCTGCTCGGACGCGTCGGCGACCTTTTGGGCAAGGAAACGCTGCGCAAGAAGTGTCACGTCCTACTCGGACCTACTATCAACATCCAACGCACCGCCGTTGGTGGCCGAACTTTCGAGTGTTACAGCGAAGACCCCGAACTCACGGCTCGCCTGGGTGCCGCCTTCATCGCTGGTGTGCAGGCCAATAAGGTAGCGGCCACACCCAAACACTTCTTATGCAACGATCAAGAGTTCGAGCGCCACCGGATCGATTGTGTCGTCGACGAAACCACATTGCGCGAGATCTATCTGCGACCGTTCGAAGCTGCGGTCATTGAGTCCGATGCCAAAGCGCTCATGTCTGCGTACAACAAGGTGAATGGCGTTCATGCCACCGAGAACAAGTCGCTGTTGCGCGAGGTGCTGCGCGAAGAGTGGGGGTTCAGTGGGTATGTGATGTCGGATTGGTTTGCTGTTCGTTCTGGCATTCCGACGGTCGAAGGTGGCACGACGATGGAGATGCCCGGTCCATCGGCGCACTTTGGCGAGCACTTGGTTGCAGCCGTTACTGCCGGCCACGTAGATGTGTCAGTCATCGATGGGCTTGCCGCCGAGGTCCTCAGTCTTTTGGATTGGGTCGACACGTCATTTGGTGTAGACGAGCCCGAAGAAACTGTTGATGCCCCCGACGAGCGGGCCCTTTGCCGCGAGGCATCGATCTCGGGCACGGTGATGTTAAAGAACGACAATGTGCTTCCGCTCAACACCCACATTATTGACAAGGTGGCGGTAATTGGGCCCTTGGCTGGTCGGGCGCAGATCATGGGGGGTGGGTCATCAGCCGTGGTCCCGATCTACCGGCGTACGCCGTACGAGGCGATTGCCCCGCGCCTCTTCAACGAGTTCGAGATCGAAACCGACTATGCCGAAGGCTCCTACATAGACAAGATGGCGCCGATATTTGGGGCTGGCCAGGTGTTTCGAACCAATGGCGAGCCTGGGTTTGATGTCGAAACCTATGCCGGGCGTGAGTTTTCAGGCGAACAGGTGCAGACCGGCAGTCAGATTAATAGCGAGATTCGTTGGCGTGGCGGCGCTCCGGACGCGGTCGACCCGAAGGATTGGTCAGCGCGAGCCACAGGCCGTTACGTGGTCAGTGCGTCGGGCCTACATCGGTTCTCGGTATCGGGAACCGACCAAGCCCGTCTGCTGATCGACGGCACGGAGATAATCAGTATCGACCGGTTGACGCCGCGTGGCGATGCGTACTACACGCTTGGCTCACAAGAGGTGTTTGCCGAAGTTGAACTCGAGCAGGGTCAGTCGGTTGATCTTGTGGTGGAAATCTCGTTCGGTTCGAACATCATTTATGCCGCCCGAATCGGCTGCGTGATACCGCGCAGTGCCGACTTGCTGGCCGATGCCGTTCGCCTGGCGAAGAAATCCGATTGCAGTATTTTGGTTATAGGAACTACCGACGAATGGGAGACCGAGGGGACCGACCGAGCCGACATCGAAATTCCGGCCGGTCAGAACGAACTTGTCGCTGCGGTCGCGGCGGTGAGCAAGCAGACCATTGTGGTGCTCAACATCGGCGGCCCAGTAGCTATGCCGTGGCTTGATGAGGTTGACGCCGTGATCGTCCCCTGGTTTGGCGGTCAGGAGATGGCCGAAGCTGTCACCGACATCTTGGTCGGCGTTGCCGATCCGGGGGGCCGGTTGCCGATGACATTCCCCTTCGCCGTTGAAGACAATCCGAGCGATGCGTTCTATCCCGGCGAGGATCTGGTCATGCCCTATGGAGAAGGCCAGATGGTGGGGTACCGAGGTTACGACGCGGCGGGAACCGATGTGTTGTTCCCGTTCGGCTTTGGATTGTCTTACGGTGAGCACGCTATTGGGTCGATCACAGGTCCAAGCGAAGCATCGGTCGGCGAGATGATTGTGCTCGGTGTTCCGGTGAGTAATACCGGCGATCGTGATGGATCAACGGTGGTGCAGGTCTACCTCGAACATCCGGACACGCAAGGTCGGCCACTACGCGAACTTGTGGCCTTCCAGAAGATTGCGGTTGATGCGTGCGAGTCGAGTGCGGCACAAATCAGTGTGCATCCGTGGCGCCTCTCGCGCTGGGACGACGTTGCCAAGGACTGGGCCACAGCGGTAGGCACTTACCGCTTCCATGTCGGTGAATCGAGCCGAAACCTCACCCAATCCATAGATATCACCATCACCTAGCCAACTTGCAAATAACGGGTGCGGTGAGCTTCTTAGGAATCGAACACCATACGAATGATGGATTCGATGACGGCGGCTGGCTTTTCTTTGCCTTCGATCTCGATGGTGATGGTGCGAATCTGATCAATAGCGGAACCCTTGAGGGTCACATCGGACAAGACGCTGCTGGCACGAATGCGGCTGTTTACATTCACCGGGTTGATGAAACGAACCTTGTTAAGACCGTAGTTAATGCCCATGATGAACCCGTCGAGCGGTGGGGTTTCCCGCTTGATGGTGCCGTCCAGGTGAACCAGCAAGGACAAGG
Organism: Acidimicrobiia bacterium; assembly: GCA_963854565.1. GTDB lineage: Bacteria > Actinomycetota > Acidimicrobiia > Acidimicrobiales > JAHEJN01 > CAWKZT01. The sequence goes on along the minus strand of CAWKZT010000062.1, from coordinate 3,548 downwards.
TCAGGAACCCGTGGGCAATGGTGGAACCAAAGGGGGTCTCGTTGAGGGCACGTTCGGGGTCGATGTGGATGAACTGATGGTCCAAAGTGGCATCGGCAAACATGTTGATGCGATCTTGGTCGACTAGTAACCAGTCGCCTTCACCTTCGTGGTTGCCTTCTTGAGCCTTGAGAAATTCGTAGGCCTTTGCTGCATTCGACATGATGTCTCCTCTGCGATGTTGACCCCTATAACAACAGATCTTTGTGCCCGGGACCAATACGGAATCCCTTTGTATCGGCTACAGACAGAATTGTGGCCAATGTGTGTACAAAGACCGGTATGCGCCGTCATACTCGGTAGGCGCTATTTCTCCTTAGCGCTAGTCCTTGAGGGGTCCAATGATTCAGTCGCTCTGGCGTCGTTTACTTACGCTCGTTGCAACGGTTGCCCTACTGGCCTCTGCTTGCGCGTCGGGGGGTTTAGGCACGATCACATCCGAGGGTGCAATTGCGGACACGCCAGAGCCCACCGAAACTCCCGAGCCCACCGAGACTCCCGAACCTACAGCCACCCCAGAACCGACGGCGACCCCTGAGCCAACGCCAACGCCGAGTGTCGAAGAACTCGTTACCGCTGAGATCGACCAATTCATGGAGACCAACGGCATCCCGGCGCTTTCGCTGGGGGTAAACGTGGACGGCGAAGATGCCCTAGCCATTGCCCGGGGTGTTAGCAACATTCAGTCAAACACCGAAGCCACGGTCGATGACTACTACCGGATTGCCTCGATAACCAAGACGGTCACTGCCACCGTGATGCTGCAGTTGGTGCAAGAAGGACTCGTCGATCTTGACGCCACGGTGTCGAGTTACCTCGGACCTTGGGCACCGGGTTATGAGTACGAAGGTGTGGTTACCGTTCGTCAACTGCTCAATCACACCAGTGGTTTCATCGAGTTTGCGTTCGATCTCGGTTTCTATGCGCAAACATTATCCCGGCTCGAGGTGCCTTTTGAGCCCCAAGAAATTCTCGACTACACCGCCAGCAAGCCGCCGTTGTCGGAACCCGGCACCGAGTACAACTACACCACATCCGGCTTCGTCGCCGCTGGCCTGATAATTGAGGCGGTTACCGGCAATCCGGCTGACGAAGAGATTGCGACACGCATATTTGCACCGGCGGGCGTTACCCAAGTGTTCTTGCCGCCCCAAGCATTGCCGCCGAAAGAAGCAATAACGGGCTACAACCGGGGCGCCTTGGGCGCAGCGCTTGAAGGTCTGGGTTTGCTAGCCGAAGAGAACCTCGTCGACTTCAACGGTGAGACCTATGCCGATCTCTCGGCGTTTCCTCAGGAGGCACTTCGCTCCGCTGGTTGGACGGGCGGAGGAATTGAAGCAGTTCCACTCGACGGTGCCCGTATGTTCCGAGGTCTATTTGTTTCATCAGGTCTGACCGAAGAGACGATTGCCGAAATGATCGCACCAACGCTCGATACGAGTTATGGACTTGGAGTGAGCGTGGATGTCATTGACGGCATCACTGTCTACACCCATGGCGGAGGCGTTCCCGGGTTCCGTAGCTACGCCGCCTACCTCCCCGAATATGACCTATCGCTGTTGTTCTCGACCAACCTGATTCCCTACGACCTCGACGTTGATGAGCTAGCAGCCATCATCATTCCGTTACTTGTTGCCGACTTGTCGTAGCTCTAAGGAGGGCTTCCTGTGCCATTAATTCCCAATGGAACCGGTCAGCCGCTGACGCTGCTAAACGAACACGGAGCGACGGACTGGCCGACTGATTCGTGGCCCGAGGCGCCAGAAAACGGCGTGGCGGCCCAAGCAATGATTGATGAGGTGATGGCGACACAGCCCGAACTTCACGGCGAATCTCTGGCCACGTTGGTGGTACAAGGCGGCCAGATTGTGGCCGAGGGGTATGGCGGAGACGCGACGGTCGACACCACGTTAATTTCCTGGTCAATGGGCAAATCGATGGTGCAGGCATTGATCGGCTTTATGGTGCTGGATGGGCGACTGGCGATCGGTGATCGTGTGGGTGCCCCCGAATGGTCGAGCGATGGTGATCCTCGAACTGACATCACCATCGACCAAATGCTTCGGATGGCTTCGGGTCTCGAATTTACGGAGGATTACGTCGACGCGGCCACTAGTCATTGTATTGAAATGTTGTTTGGTGAAGGTCACACCAACACTGCGGCGTATGCCGCATCTCTGCCACGGCTAGCCAAGGCCGATGTGCTGTTCAACTACTCCAGCGGGACAACGAATGTGCTCAGTCGGATGCTTGGTGCCATGGTGGGTGGTGAGACAGCAATGCGATCGTGGATGCAGTCACGTCTTTTCGATGCGCTCGGTATGCAGTCAGCTACCGCCACTTTTGATCCGGCTGGAACCTTTGTTGGTTCATCGTTCGTCTATGCGACAGCCCGAGACTTTGCCCGATTTGGCCTGCTCTACGGTCGGGACGGCATGTGGGGCAACGATCGTTTGTTGCCCGAAGGCTGGGTCGATTACGCCCGAACTCCCGATGGTGTTGACGAAGAAGGACACCTATACGGAGCGCACTGGTGGGTGCGACCCGACGGCCGGGGCAGTTTTCAATGCCAGGGGTACGAGACGCAACGCATTCGGGTAGTGCCAGCGTCGGACCTCGTGGTAGTTCGTCTTGGGAAGACTGTCGCCCCCAACGGCGTCCTAGTCGACGAGTGGCTCGACAAACTCGTTGCCACATTCGACTAGTTAGCCGGGCTGCGGGCACTTAGTCGAACGGAAAGCTAGCCGATAGTGACTCGGTGGAAACCTTCAACTATTCGGCCGTAGGGCAAGTCGTACTTCTTCTGAACGCTCTCGGACCAGTCGCGAAGTATGCCGGCGGTATCGATTTGGGCCACTTGGCTGGTGTGACTGTTGAGGGCGGCAACCTTGTCATCAAATACATCGGTGATGTCGATGAAGGTGTCGAGCGGTTCGTGACTGGTGATCCATACCTCGGGAACGATGTGCGGCTCATGCCCTTCGCTCAAGAGTTCGGGGTGAGCGTGAGGGTTGCGAGCATCGGGGTACACCGATGCCATGGTTGCGAGTCCGGTGGCCAGATGATCGGGGTGACTGCCGTAAATGCGGTCCCAGTTGGCGTCGGGATTCTGGGTAATGACGAGATCGGGCTTTACCTGACGGATTACTCGACTGATGTCGCGCCGAAGTTCGAGGTTTGCTTCGACCCGACCATCGGGCCATCCCAGCCAGTGCAGTTGGGTGACACCGACTATGGCCGCCGCAGCGGTTTGTTCGGCCTGTCGGAGCGTTGCTACTTCGTCGCGGGGTAGGTCTTCAGGTGCTCCCGCTTCGCCCGACGTAACGAGGGCGTAAGCGACCTTGGATCCGGCGTTGACCAACCTGGCAACGGTGCCAGCGGTGCCAAAGTCGATGTCGTCAGGGTGAGCCACGATGACAAGAACCTGGGCAGGCGGGGAGGAAATATCAAGAAAGTCCATGGCCGATCACGCTACCGGGGTAGGGCAGCCCAATAGCGACCCCCGCAAC
>CAWKZT010000061.1:0-10730 GCA_963854565.1 Acidimicrobiia bacterium | reverse complement strand
TGAATGATCGACGCGGCCTAACCTTGTATTTACGCGCCGATTTCCACTGTTCGCATGGCAACCACCACCGAAGGGCCGCAGTTTCGTGGCTGAGCATCCCCAACCTATTATCCCCAACTACGCCGGACCATGTGTCAGCAATATTGTTCCAGCATTACTCGAGCATCCCGATGCCGGTCGTCCGTGGATGCCCGAGGCGGCACTCGACGCCAAACAGGTGGTGCTGTTAGTCATTGATGGTCTCGGCGCCGAGCAGCTAGCGGCGCATGCCCATATCGCTCCCACTCTTTCCTCTTTGACCGGCACCACCATCACTACGGTTGCGCCGTCAACAACTTCAGCTGCGCTTACTTCGATTGTCACCGGCGTCTCGCCCGCTGAGCACGGCATCATTGGCTATCGCATTCGCACTGGTGGAGAAACGCTCAATGTGTTGCGCTGGAACACCGGCTCGGGCGATGCCCGCGAACGAATTCCGGCTACGTCGTTTCAAACGGTGCCCGCCTTTGGGCATCGACCGGTCCCCGTGATAACCAAACAAGAGTTTGCAGGTAGCGGCTTTACCCAAGCCCACCTGGCGGGCACCAATTTGGCGGGCTACAAGATGACATCAACGTTGGTCGTCGAGGTGCAGAACCATTTAAACGATGGCGCTCCGTTTATCTACGCCTATTACGACGGCATCGACAAGATCGCCCACGAGTACGGATTTGGCACCTACTACGAACAAGAATTGGCCCACGTCGACCGTTTAGTCGCCGACCTGTTGTCCACCCTCCCCGACGATGCCGCTTTGCTCGTCACCGCCGATCATGGCCAACTTCACATCGGCGATGCCGTCGTGCAACCGCACGATGACTTGCTTTCACTTAGCACCGCACAGTCTGGCGAAGCCCGTTTCCGGTGGCTCCATGCTGCGCCGGGCCGAGCGGCGGATCTTGCGGCTGCTGCTCGCCAGCATCACAGCGATGTTGCTTGGATCATGACGGCCGAAGAAGTCCTCGACCAACGCATCTTCGGCCCCCGCCCAATCCCGGAAGTTCTGCAACGGATCGGCGATGTTGCGCTCATACCGTTTGAACCAATCGCGTTCGTCGAACCAACTGATACGGGCAAGGTCCGCCTCATTGGCCGACATGGGTCACTTACGAGTGCCGAAATGCATGTTCCGCTGTTGGTCGGTACCCGCGACGCGTTAGGTTAAACGTTCCGTTCGACACCCTCACCGAAGGACCTCCATGTCTGACTCTCCTAGCAAAAATATTGACACCGACACAGGCGAGCCCAAAGTCGTTACACCTGAGATCGTCGATACCGAAGCCACCGAAGTAGTCGACGCCGACACCGAAACAGTCGAAGAGCCCGTGATCGAGGCCATCGAACAACCCGCCAAGGTCATGCGGGTAGGCGCCATGATGCGTCAACTCCTTGAAGAGGTACGGGCCTCATCACTCGACGAACCCGGACGCGATCGCCTCCGCGACATCTACGAGATTTCGGTCCGCGAACTCGGCTCGGCACTCAGTCCCGATCTGCGCGACGAACTCGGCCGACTGACTCTGCCCTTCAGCGACGACGAAACGCCTTCCGAAGGCGAACTTCGTATCGCCGAAGCGCAGTTAGTCGGATGGCTAGAAGGCCTCATCCAGGGCATTCAAGCCACTCTCTTTGCCCAACAAATGGCCGCCCAACAACAGTTGGCCAGCGTCCGCGCCGGTTTACCTGCTGGCCCTCCGTCAGGCACTCAAATGCCGGGTCAAGCGGCAGCAGGTCCAGATGTGCGTCCCGGCACTTATCTATAAACGGGCGGCGGGATCCCCTAAACGCACGAATTACTCAAACAGCTGCGAATTGATGAGCTGAGCGAGGTCGTCAGGTGGTGGGGCTTGGAACGACATAATTTCACCGGTCAATGGGTGCGAAAGTCGCAACTCTTCGGAATGAAGCGCGGGCCGGTCAAATACTAAAGAGTGGCGCGAGCCGCCGTAGCGGGAGTCGCCGACTATTGGGTGGCCGATGGCCGCCAGGTGTACGCGGATTTGGTGGGTCCGCCCCGTCTCCAGCGTGCACTCGACGTGCGACGTCGACACGCCGACCATTGCCTCATCGGAATCACTAGCGGTCGAGCGGCCCAGAACTTGATAGTGCGTTACCGCCGGTCGACCGTCGGCCACAACGGCCATCTTGACGGGGTCACGAGGCGAACGACCGAGTGGAGCGTCGATGGTTCCCTCATCGTTGGTGGCGCTGCCCCACACTACGGCGGTGTACTGACGGTGAATGGCGTGTACTGCCAGGGCGGAGACCAAAACGTCGTAGGCCATGGGGGTACGAGCGGCCATCATGACGCCTGAGGTACCAACGTCGAGGCGGTGCACAATGCCGGGGCGGTGAAGTTCGCCTACGTGCACAATCTCGGGGTAGCGAGCCAATAGTCCATTAACAAGTGTGCCCGTTTCATTGCCCGCTCCAGGGTGCACTACGAGTCCGGGGGGCTTGTTGAGCACAAGGAGATCGTCGTCTTCATGCAGTACGGTGAACTCGATCGAATCGTCGGCCTCGGGCAATTGCGGCCCTTTATTCGGTACAGCCGATAGCTCGACAAGATCTTCGGTCTTTAGCCGCAGGGACGCCTTGGTGGTTGCCCGACCATTGACCTTGACGACTCCATCGGCCAAGAGGTCGCTGGCTTGTTTGCGAGAACACGAACACAAGATTGTGAGAAAACGATCAAGACGCTCCTTGTCGAGTGCGGCGGGGACCCGTTCGGCGACCACCGGATCAACGGACATCGGCTACCTCGCCGTCGATGGGAGAATCAGCAGGTTCGGTTGCTGCTTGCATGGCCCGTGAGCCGAACACGACTAACACCAGGCCGCCAATGACAATCGCGGCGTCGGCCACATTCCACACCGGCCACCACTGCAAGTCAACAAAGTCGATGACCGCACCGTCGAAGAACCCGTTGCCACGGAGCATCCGGTCCGCCCCGTTGCCCGCTACACCCGCGCCAACGAGCGCCAGTGGGTACACAATGGCCGGTTCGGTTTGGGAATACATATACACCACAAGGCCAATCAAAACCAGCGTGGCGAACATGCCCAGCCAACGGCCAAAACCTTCGCCCTGGCTAAAGGACATTCCTTCGTTAAATACCAAGTTGAACCGCAGTGAACCAATGAGATCGATATTGCGTTCAGGGTTTTGCAACGCACTAACGGCCCAAGACTTCGTAATTTGGTCTATGACAAAAATAACCACCAACAAACCATAGGCGCGACGGGCAAGCGAACTCACCGCGTGGACGCCGCTTGTAGAGACACAATTTGCCTAGCGACGACGACCGAGGCCGCCCGCCTTACATTCAACACGCAGGGCCGCCCACGGAATTGCCTCAAGGCGTTCTTCGGGAATGGTCCCGCCACAGTCGGTACAGACACCGTAGATGCCAGCCTCAATACGCTTGAGCGCACCGTCGATCTGATCGACAGCAGCACGGGCGTGAGCGGAAAGAGCCAGATCTCGCTCGCGTTCGACGGCCAAAGTATCGCCCTCGCCGGACTCTTCATCGAACTGAGCATCGCCGGGTTCTCGGCTTTCGACCAGAGCATCGGCTTCGGCTTTGAGGGTTTCGGCTGACGTGACGTAACGGGCACGCTCTTCGTGGAGCAACTTGGTCTGGGCGTTAATGAAACGTTTTCCGTACGGCGATTTCTTGGGAGCGGCCTTCTTAACTGGGGCCTTCTTAACTGCTGCCTTCTTAACTGGGGCCTTCTTAACTGGGGCCTTCTTAACTGGGGCCTTCTTGACTGGGGCCTTCTTCGCGGCGGTCTTCTTCGCAGCGGTCTTCTTGGCGGCGGTCTTTTTGGTGGTTTTCTTGCTGGTCGGCGCCATTGTTCTTCACCTTCTGACACGGCCTGCGTGTCTCACTTGGGCCGGTATCGCTCCGAGAGGGAGTGAACCGGCAAATACTCTCAACCCTGTTGGGTCCGAAACGGTCGGCGTAGTGTAAACGCTTAAAAGCAGTCAACAACGTACCGCCTTGCGGCATTTCAACCAGATAGCATTTGTTTCTCATGTCGAAGCCATACCCCTCCGTTGATCCCAAGCCCAATTTGCCTGTTATCGAGAACCGAATTCTCGAGCGTTGGGCCGCCGATGGGACATTCCAGACCTCTATTGATCAACGGTCCGACGACAACGAGTATGTGTTCTACGACGGGCCACCGTTCGCCAACGGCCTCCCCCACCATGGGCACCTTCTCACCGGCTACGTCAAAGATGTAGTGCCTCGTTACTGGGCGATGAAGGGCAAAAAAGTCGACCGTCGTTTTGGTTGGGACTGCCACGGCTTACCCGCCGAGATGGAGACCGAAAAGCAACTGGGCGTATCGGGACGCGTAGCCATCACCGCCATGGGCATCGACAAGTTCAACGAACACTGCCGCACCTCGGTGCTGCAATACACCAAAGAGTGGGAAGAAACCGTTACCCGCCAAGCACGGTGGGTCGATTTTGACAACGACTACAAAACCATGGACACCGACTACATGGAGTCGGTTATGTGGGCGTTCAAACAACTTTGGGACAAGGGACTTCTCTACGAAGCCAACCGGGTAATGCCCTACTCATGGGGCGCCGAAACACCGCTCTCCAATTTTGAGATCCGCATCGACGATGCCACTCGCCCTCGCCAAGACCCCACCGCAACCGTTGGCTTCAAGCTCATACCCCAGGACAACGACCCAGGCCCGATACGCATCCTGGCCTGGACAACCACTCCATGGACGCTTCCATCCAATCTCGGGCTCGCCGTGGGGCCCGACGTCGAATACGGCATTTACCCGTTCGGCGACGAGTACCTCATCTTGGGCGTCGCCACCGCGGCCGCTCACGAAGCCCAACTAGGCGACGTCGAACCCGTCACCACGCTTACTGGTGCCGATCTCATCGGTCGTCGATATGAGCCACTGTTCGACTACTTCGTCGACAAATGTGGCGCAGGCGCATTCACCATTCTCGGCGCCGACTGGGTCGATACCTCCGAAGGCACCGGCATCGTGCACCTCGCCCCCGGCTTCGGCGAAGACGACCAGTTGCTGGGCGAAGCCAACGACCTCGGCATGGTTGTTCCGGTCAACGATCAAGGGTGCTTCACCGACGACGTCCCCGAGTGGGCCGGCCAACAGGTCCAAGAGGCCAACACCTCAATCATCCGGTACCTGCGCGACAACGGCAGCTTGATCCGCAATGACACGATTACCCACAACTACCCACACTGCTGGCGTACCGATACGCCCATCATTTACCGCGCCCTGCCTTCGTGGTACGTAAAGGTCACTGATTTCCGTGATCGATTGCTGGAAACCAACCAAGAAATCAACTGGGTTCCCGACAACGTGCAAAACGGTCGCTTCGGCCGTTGGCTCGAGGGCGCCCGCGACTGGTCAATTAGCCGCAACCGTTTTTGGGGTTCACCCATCCCTGTGTGGCGCAGCGATGATCCCAATTACCCACGCATCGACGTGTACGGCAGTCTCGACGAACTCGAAGCCGACTTTGGTGAACGGCCCACCGACCTGCACCGCCCTTACATCGACGAGCTCACCCGCCCCAACCCCGACGATCCGACCGGCAAATCCACCATGCGCCGGGTTCCCGAAGTTCTCGACTGCTGGTTCGAATCTGGTTCGATGCCTTTCGCTCAGGTGCACTACCCGTTCGAGAACAAGGATTGGTTCGAGGAGCACTTCCCGGCCGATTTCATCGTCGAGTACATCAACCAAACGCGTGGCTGGTTTTACACGCTGCACGTATTGGCCGGTGCCTTGTTCGACCGACCTGCGTTCGAAAATGTCATCTGTCACGGCATCTTGTTGGCCGAAGATGGTCAGAAGCTCTCGAAGAAACTGCGCAATTACACCGAGCCCAGCGAGATTTTTGAAAAGCAAGGCGCCGACGCGCTGCGCTGGTACTTCATGTCGTCCAACATTGTGCGTGGTGGCGATGCCCGAATCTCTGATCAGGCAATTAGCGATGTAGTGCGCCAAGTCATTACTCCGATCTGGAATGCCTATTCGTTCTTCACGCTGTACGCCAACATCGACGGTTACCGTGCCCAAGAGCGCACCGACAGTACCGCTGTGCTCGACCAGTACATCTTGGCCAAGACCCGCCAACTCGTCGAGTCGGCCGAATCGGCCCTCGATGCCTACGACCTCTCTGGAGCATGCACCGAGATCCAGTCATTCATTGACGCCCTTAACAATTGGTACATCCGTCGTAGTCGTGATCGTTTTTGGGCGCCCGGCGAAGCTGCCGATGACAGTGACAAGCGTGATGGCTACGACACGCTGTACACCGTCCTCACCACCCTTTGTCGTGTCGCTGCTCCGCTCCTCCCGTTGGTGACCGAGGAAATTTACTCAGGCCTCAGCGAAGGTGGCAGCGTTCACCTGACCGATTGGCCTGATGTTGAACAACTGCCGTCCGATCCGCAGTTAGTCGAAGCAATGGACCGATTGCGCGACGTAGCCTCTACCGGCCTGCGGCTTCGTGAAGACGAAGGGTTGCGGGTTCGTTTGCCTCTGGCAAGCGTCACCGTAGCTGGATATGGCGCATCATCGCTTGCGCCGTTTACCGACCTTCTTGCCGACGAACTCAACGTGAAAAAGGTCAAACTCACCGACGCGATCGGTGACCTAGCCACCTTTGCGCTGCAACCCGACGGAAAGGTTCTTGGCCCCAAGCTTGGCAAGGACGTCCAGACGGTGTTTGGTGCTGCCCGTTCGGGCAACTGGACGGCCAACGAAGATGGGACAGTCACGGTGGCTGGGCACACACTCGAAGTCGGCGAATTCTCCCTGGGCCTCGAATCTCCCGAGGGGGTCACTGCCGCGGCGCTTCGTTCCAACGATGCCGTAGTCACCCTCGACGTCGAACTTACCGACGACTTAATCGCCGAAGGTGCCGCTCGAGATCTCGTGCGCCAAATCCAACAATCTCGTAAGGATCAGAATTTCGTTGTAACCGATCGCATCACTGTTGTGGTGGCGGCGCCCACCGCGCTCGTCGCAGCCATCGAGCCACATCTCCAGTTCGTAGCCGACCAAGTTCTGGCCACCTCGCTGGACTTCGGCCAAGTGAACGAATCAGCAACCGAGGCCATCATTGGCGACGCAGCGGTGCAGTTCACTATTGCAGTGAACAATAAGTAAGGCACTATTGCAGTGAACAATGAGTAAGGCACTGCCGGTAGGCGGCTACTTCTTGCCGAAGCGGCTGCCCCATTTTTCTTCTTCTTCTTCTTCTCGGTCGAAGAATGCTGCCATGGCAGCATCGGAGTCGTTATCTTCGACGAAGTCGTCTTCGGTTGCCTTGCGGAGTTCGGATAGGAACTGATCGTCACGTGCCGTACCAGGCGTCGCGTCACCTAACAAGTCGTCCAGCAGGTGCACTTCGGTTGGTGGCCCCGAATCGGGGGTTAGGTCGTCCCGCGAACGATCAGCGATCGGCACGCGGTGGGCCTCGGGATATGGCGAGGTTTGCGGGCCCGGAAAAACTGGCTCGGGTTCGGGCAATGGCGCCTCGGCTTCGTGCAAGACCTCGTTGCGAACAGAGGCCAGATCGGTGACCGAACCGCCCAAATCAAAATCGCCACTGGGGCCATCATCGAGCGCGACTTCGACATTTTCGTCGTTGTCAGATCGGAGTGCCGGCTCGGGAGCAAGTCGCATGACTGGCACCGCTTGTTCGGGTGACTCATTGCTGACTATCTCGTCGTCGAATACGACGACTGCCTCGTCGGCTAGCTCGGGGGTTACCGCTTCATCTTCATTGCGCTCGAGGCTGTCATCGGCGCTGTCGTCGGTGTAAGTGTCGACCTCGGCCTCACGAACGACCGGTGAAGTTTCAGGGGCGGGAAGGCTGCGAAACGCGGCAGGGTCGGTCAGCAGGGACTGGAGTTGGTCCAGCGAGGTCGTCAACGAGCCGCGCTCGGCCTTGATGTGCTCTTCAAGGGCCACCATGTCGGCCATGAGTTCATCACGGCGTTGCTCTAGACCAGCAATTTCTTCGACCAAAGGGGCACGGGTGGCCTCGGCCACGCGCCGGGCCTCAGCGGCGGCGCCGGAAACGATCGCGGCACGTTGTTGCTCGCATTCGGCATCGATCTTCGCGGCTCGTAGTTCGGCATTGGCAATAGTCTTCGCCCCATCGAGTTTGGCCTCACGCACCGACTCGTCTGCCGTGCGCTGCGCCACCGCCAACATGCGTTGCAAAGTGCCCTCGGGATCGTGAAGACGCACCGGAGTTGGCGAGTGCGTAGGGTTGGAAGTCCCTGCTGGGGCTACTCCTGCGGCATACGCATCATCGAGCGCGCGCTGCATCTCGGCAATATCGCTAAGAATTTCGGTGTGAAACGCATCGACCTCATCGACGTCGTACCCACGCAACCGCTGATTAAATTCGCTGGACTCGAGCTTCTGTATTAGATCCATCCGCTGATGTTAACTCGCTCAGACCCTAGCTATGGGTGACACCGTCACACAATTGTAAATACTCGTTAGCCGCAGATAGCCGCTCGGAGGACCTGCAAACCAATGAGTACGATAAGGGGTGACAAGTCCATGGCGCCACTCCCGATCCGAACGGGAGGGATCACGCTACGGAGCGGGCGGAACAACGGGTCCGTCAAGCGCCACAAGAACGAACGAATCTTGCCCACGGGGCTTTGTGGGTCGGTAGGAAACCAACTCAGGATCAGCGACGCAAAAATAATTAATACGTAGAGCCCAATCAGCTCACAGAGTAATCCGCTCACAGGCTAGGCGTCGTGCAAACCGCGACTACGAAGGTCGTCACGGTCGCTTTCGGAAATCTCGACGTTGTCCGGGCTCACGAGATACACAAAATCGGCGACTTTTTCCATCTGTCCTCCCGAGCCGTAACACATGCCCGAGGCGAAATCGATAAGGCGCCGCGAAAGCGCACGGTCGACATTCTGGAAGTTCATGACCACCGGCATGTTTTGTTTGTAGTGATCGCCCACCTTTTGCGCATCGTTAAAGCTGGACGGAGAAACAACTTGCGGTGTTGTCTTACGGGCCGCAGGAATAGGACGTACTACTGAACCAGTGCCGACGGCCCTCGCCCCGGGTGAGACTGACTGTGCCGACGAATTTGCGGTCCGAGCATCAGACATGCCCGAGACAGGCTTCGGTCGAAGCACAAATTCGTCCGGCGGCGTCGATGCCGAATGCCCACTTGATCCGCCGTGCGCCATCGACTCATTCGGAGCAACCATGCCACCGGACGCGTCCGGGTAACCGTGCTCGTGGTTCGGAGTCGGGCGTTCGGCCACTTCGTCATATTCGTCGTACTCGTCGTCGGCCGCGAGGCCTAAATACAACTTCGTTTTATTCCAAACAGACATAAATCATCCTCTGACAGAATCGTAGTTTCTCACGGATAGTGGGTGGGATCGCGGACCACTGTCATCCCCGACCCGTTCGCGGACCGAACAACGCCGTACCGACCCGAATCATTGTAGATCCCTCGCCGATCGCTGCCTCCAGGTCATTGCTCATTCCCATCGAACACACAGCGAGGTCGAGCGCATCAACTTGGGCGCGAAGAGCCTTAAAGCCCGCCAAGGTTGCTGCGGCATCATTTTCTACTCCGACGGTCATGAGCCCTTGTACGTCGAGGCCTAGGTCGAGCGCGTGACTGACCAGATCCTCAACATCGGCTGGGGCGCAGCCGCCTTTTTGTGATTCGCCCGACACGTTAACTTGAATCAGTATTGCTGCGTTTGGAGCATGGTTGGCCAGGGCATCAATAAGGCGAACGCGATCAATGGTCTGCCATAGCGTCACCAGATCGGCCATTGGTCGAATTTTATTGCGTTGCAGACGGCCAATGAAATGCCAATCGGGTGCCGTTTCCTCCGCTTCGGCCAACTGTGTCGCCTTGGTAAGAAGTTCTTGGCTGTAATTTTCACCGACCGCTTCGAGCCCAAGAGCTTTCGCTTGGCGCACCGCGGTGACATCAAATCCTTTGGTAACAGCCAAGACCTGAACGGGCTCACTGTCGACAGCAGCAATGCGTGCCAAAAGATCGTCGTAGCGTTGGCGAAGGTCGGGTGAGACGGCGATCACGTTGCGACCGTGCTGTTCTGTTTCCATGCCACCAAAACCTGACGGCCTTCATCGCGGCGCGCACGATGGGAGAAGTATTCCTGATCCGCACCCGCCGTGTCGGCCACGATGTGTTGAATGTCGTTCACCCCTGCCTGGTTGAGGCTGCGGCAGACCGCGGCACGCAGGTCGAGTGCCGCATCGCCATCGGTGGTTTCACCAATGACCGAATCACCGAACTCGCGCTCAATGATGCCAAGGTCGCTCACACCAAATTGGTAGGACTCCGGCGCAATGCACGGACCGACAACCGCACAAATCTCATCAGGCACACCACCAGTGGTCTGGGCAAGCAGTCGCTGAACGGCGCATGGCAACACACCGGCGACTGCCCCGCGCCAGCCGGCGTGCACTACCGCCACCGGACCATCGGGGTGCCACAACAAAACTGGGGCGCAGTCTGCGGTTCCGACAGCGATAGGCGCATCAATGACGTTTACCACCGCTGCATCGGCATCTACGCCAGCGTTCTCGCCCGCTCGTTGCACCAAAACCACGTCGGCTCCGTGGACCTGGCGTAACCAGGTCCACGGA
>CAWKZT010000060.1:0-10734 GCA_963854565.1 Acidimicrobiia bacterium | reverse complement strand
CAACGTGACCGGGACGCCGAAACCTACGACAGCATCGGCCTCCGGAATTGCTGCGGCAAGCTCGTCGCCGTAGCGCTCCGACATACAACCAGTAACCACTAGCTCAGCACCATCGCGTCGATTTTCGCCCAAAGTGAGAATCGTGTTGACCGATTCCTCGCGTGCATCTTCGATGAACGCACAAGTGTTCACGACTACAAGATCGGCGAGATCAGGAGCCGATGCGGCAACCATGCCGTCGGCGGTGAGGGTGCCGACAAGCTTGTCCGAGTCAACCTGGTTTTTGGGACAACCTAGTGTCTCGACCCAATAGGTACGCGATGCCATCCGGTTAGGCTACTGCCGTTGAACCAGGCATGAGCAGAGGTGCACTCAGCACTGCTCTCGCACAATACGTTCTACTACCCGTGCCACCCAATGAACCTCCATCGAATCGATTGTCTGGGCCTGCGTTCCGGTATTAACGCCGGCAATCGTCCCCGTCAGACGCCCGACATAGCGTCTTCGGGGTCATCGGCTTCGGAATCGTTGCCTTCATCGTCCACCAGGACCTCGCGCGGTTTGGAACCCACACTTGGACCAACTACCCCAGCATCTTCGAGCATGTCCATCAGGCGGCCAGCCCGGGCAAAGCCAACACGGAGTTTGCGCTGAAGCATCGATGTCGAACCCAGTTGGCTCGAAACAACTAACTCACGGGCCTGCATAAACAACTCGTCGTCACTGCCTGCATCGCCACCACCGGTGCCCGTACCGGGGACGCCAGTACCCGGCTGAGCATCCAAAATAGATTCGGCCTGAACAGACTCGCTCTCAACGGATTCAGGCTCCTGGTTGCGCCATACACCAACAATGTCACGGACCTCTTCCTCGGTAACCCAAGCCCCTTGAATACGAGTTGCAATCGAAGATGCGGCCGTGACCATCAACATGTCGCCCTGACCAATGAGGCGCTCAGCACCGGCCTGGTCAAGGATGACACGACTATCAGTAAGGCTGGAAACGGCGAAGGCCAACCGAGTGGGAATATTGGCTTTAATAATGCCGGTAATCACATTGGTTGACGGACGCTGCGTAGCAATTATTAGGTGGATACCAACGGCACGGGCCTTTTGGGCAATGCGACAAATCGAGTCCTCAACGTCGCGTGCGGCAACCATCATCAAATCGGCAAGTTCGTCCACAACGACCAAGATTTTCGGGAGACGTTTGTAGGTCTTGGGTTCGCCATCGGGGCCAAGTTCGCCGATTCCAACTTTAATCTTGCCGTCATCGACAGCCTTGTTGTATCCGTCGAGATCGCGGAATCGGACCGACGACAGTAACTCGTACCGACGATCCATTTCGCGGCAGGCCCAAGCTAATGCGTTGGCCGCCTTCTTGGGATCGGTAACCGGTTGCGTTAGCAAATGCGGAACTCGTTCGTACTGCGTCATCTCGACCATCTTCGGGTCGATGAGAATCATGCGTACTTCTTCTGGCGTGGTGCGCATGAGGATCGAGGTGATGATCGTATTGATGGCCGACGACTTACCCGAGCCGGTCGCACCAGCGATAAGAATGTGGGGCATCTTCGCCAGATCCATCATGTGGGTCTTACCCGTGATGTCTCGACCAACCGGAACCGTAAGCGGTCCCGTGGCCTTGCGGGCCTCGGCGGACTGCAACAGATCACCGAGGGCGACGAGCGAACGCTCCTGGTTGGGAACCTCAACGCCAATGGCCTGACGACCGGGGATCGGTGCCAAAATACGCACATCCGGGCTGGCCATGGCATAGGCAATATCCCTATGCAAGCTCGTGACACGGGCCACCTTGACCCCAGGTCCGAGTTCAAGTTCGTAACGAGTCACGGTCGGACCAACCACCATGCCCACAACGCGAGTCTCTACGCCGTGAGCGGCAAGCGCATGCTCCAGTATCCGGCCGGCTTCTTCGACAAACGTTTGGTCGACTTCTTGATCGCCGCCTGAACCCAACAACGCCATTGGTGGAAGCACCCAAGGAGATCCGTCCATGGTCGACCGAAGGTCAATTTCGAGTTGATCAGCTGACTGAATCGCAGGAAGTTTTATCTTGGGTTTCTTAACCTTGGACGCCTTGGGGGCCGTAGTCGGGATTACTGCCACCTTCGCTGGCGCAGTCTCGGGTTGGTGCGTAGGCACCTGGTGAGTGGAACCTTCGTCTTCCGCTGGGGCGGACTCGAAGGAGTCGGCCACGCTGGCCCATGCTCGCTTCAGGCCCTTACCTACTGAGGTAACCGCATCAAGAGCAACACTCAAACGCCCTCGGGTTAGGACAAGCAATCCAACGATTCCAAGAGCCCCGAGCACCAGACCAGCACCTAACCGGGCAGCGACGGCCGCCAACGGCGAGCCAACCGCAAATCCGATGACACCGCCCGCGTCCGCAAGACCTTCGGTCCCCGTAGACCATACGGGGTTGCCGCGGATCAAATGGAGCAATCCGGCAACAGCCACGGTTACAAGAATTGACCCCACCACCATGCGGATCGACTCATCGCGTCGTGCATCAACTTCCTTCTTGGTCTTCGCTCCATTAGGAGCACCTTCAGACAGGTCTGGGCCTCGGATAAGCAGAACTCCCAACGCCACGAACGCCAATGGAACAACAAACTTTGCGACGCCCACTGCCCCGCCGGCAAACCAATCCAGACCCTCGCCTAACGGTCCTACAACATCTACATAGATACCGAGTGCTGCTACGAAGCCAACCATGATCAAGATCAGGCCAGTCATGTCAGCGCCGTGCCCATCGAAGGCCATTCCGAGTGACTTCTTGAGGTATTGCGCCGGACGCGCTCCTGCAGACTTTTTCTTGGACACGAAACCTCCAAGGTTTCTTCTTAGGCCCCAGAATTTTGGGTCTCCACCCGTGCAAATCAGGTTAGTCGGGGTTCCCGACATTTTCTGGGCAATCGACTAAGCAATCAACGCACCTGACTTAGACGCTAAGCACTACCGGCACGATCATTGGACGACGCCGAGTGCGATTGGCGACGAACCGGCCGGCGGCACGGCGAATCTTCTTCTCAACCTGCTTGGGCTCCGATGCCCCCGCCGCAAACGCGTCAAGCACCGCACGACTCACTTCTTCGATGAGATCGGATTCGAGTTCGGACGAGAATTCGTCGGGAAGCCAGCCTCGGGTAACAACCCGCGGCTCGCCCACCATCTCGTCATGATCGAAGTCGACCGGCACGATTAAGCTGACAAATCCATCGTTGCCCAGCGTGCGCCGATCCTGGATGGGTTTGTCGTCAAACGAGCAGTCGAAGCCGTGCCGGAAAAAGTACGCTCCGGGGTGAACTTTGTAGTCGATGGTGAGACCGCTATCTCCCAGGGTGATCTGATCGCCGTCTCGGGCCAACAACATGTTGTCATCGCTTAGCCCAAGTGATGCAGCTAAATCCAGATGGGCCGCCAAGTGTTGGTGTTCGCCGTGTACCGGCACGAACCACTCGGGGTTGGTGGCCTTGTGTAGGGCAATCAACTCGTCCTGTTTACCGTGTCCGCTGGTATGAATCCCCATCTTGCCCGAATGTAAGACCTCGGCACCGCGCTCGGTGAGGTTGTTGATCATCCGAGCAATCGCGGCCTCATTACCAGGAATCGGCGTGCTTGAAAGCACAATAACGTCGTTGTCTGTCAGCTTTATCCAACGACTGTTGCCCGCCGCTGCCACTGCCAAAGCGGCCCGCTCTTCCGCTTGGCTACCGGTAGACACAATGCAGACGCGACCATCGTCGAAGTCGTCGACTTCAGAGATATCGATGAAAGATCGCTCCGGAATTTTGAGAATGCCTAGCTCGCGGGCCAGTTGCATATTGCGTTTCATTGACAAGCCCATAGTGGCAATTACGCGATCGTGGGCCAAGGCCGACGTCACAATCTGGGCAACGCGGTGTACATGACTAGCGAAACAGGCGGTAATTATCCGTTGATCAGGGTATTCGTCGAAAATTTTGTCGATCACGGGACCAATCTCGGTCTCGCTAGCGGTACTCCCTGGTCGGTCCGCATTGGTAGAATCCGCGAGTAAAAGTCGAATCCCAGTATCCGCCGAAACCGCCTCGATGCGGGCCAGGTCGGTAACTCGACCGTCGAGCGGTGTGGGGTCTAGTTTGAAATCGCTCGAATGCAGTATGACACCCTGTGGCGTCGTGATCAGCGAAATCAACCCGCCCGGAACCGAATGAGTTACCGGGAGAAATTCAATGGAAAATGGTCCAATCTGGTGGGTCTCACCATCGCGCACCGTGCGCAGATCAGCCTTGCCCATCGTGCCACCTTCGGTCAGTCGATGACGCACGAGGCCCAAGGTGAACGAAGATCCGTAGACCTTGCATTCCACGTGACGCATGAGATAGGCCAACGCCCCAATGTGGTCTTCGTGACCGTGCGTGAGAACAACGGCTTCGACATCGTCCCAGCGGTCTTCTAGATAGCGGAAGTCGGGAAAGATTGAGTCGACACCGGGAGTGATTTCATCGGGGAAGAGCTGCCCGCAATCCAAAATGACAATACGGCCGGCGGTCTCGATTGCTGCGCAATTACGTCCGATATCGCCCAGTCCGCCCAGGAATGTGACCTTTACATCTGCTGCCATGCTTTATGCCAATCCGTATTCGCGGCCAATAGCGGTGGTGCTCAGAATCGCCGTAGCTTCGTTGGTGAGATCGGTGTGAACCGGCCCCATGGGTGGGCGACACGGTCCGCTGGGAAGCCCAAGTACTTTCATTACCGCCTTAGTAGGAATCGGGTTCGGTAACTCGTCGCCTGTTTCGAACGCAAAGGAAGGAAGCATGGCTTGGTTAATTAGGGTCGCCTTGGCCAGATTGCCCGCCGCCAAAGCAGCGAACATTTCCTGGTGCTCTGGCGCTGTCCAGTGGGTGGCCACACCGATTGTTCCCACCGCTCCGACTGCTAGCAGCGGCAGGGTGAGAGCGTCATCGCCGGAGTAAACCTCGAAGTCATCAGGTGCCTGGGATATGAGCACAGCTGTTTCGCTCGGGTCCCCGGCTGCGTCCTTGAGCGCCACAATGTTCTCGACGTCGTGCACGAGAGACAGGATTGTCTCGGTGGAGATCTTGCGCCCGGTGCGGCCCGGAATGTCGTACAAGATCACCGGCAGATCAGTGGCCGCCGCGACCACCCGGAAGTGGTCGTACAGGCCCGCCTGGCCCGGTTTGTTGTAGTACGGAGCAACGACCAATACGCCGTCGGCACCCGCTGCTGACATCGCCACCGTGTTCTTAACAGCCGACGCCGTGTCGTTGCTTCCCGACCCGGCGATCACCGAAGCGCGGTCACCAACCGCATCTACGACGGCGGCCACAACCTGTACTTGTTCTTCGTGACTCAACGTGGGCGCTTCGCCTGTAGTGCCGGTGATAATCAAACCTTCGTTTCCGTGGTCGACCAGCCAGTTCGCCAGCTTCTGTGCGCCATCGAGATCTAACGACAAGTCGTCGTTGAACGGTGTAATCATTGCGGTGAGAACCGACCCAAAACGTGTCATAGGCAGCCACGATACTCGCCTTGGCTTGCAGTACTCCGGTATTACTGCTTCGCCCATGCACGCCTGCGCAAAATGAGGCCATATCCGCCCGCGGCGATTGCAGCAAAGATGAACCACTGCACGGAGTAGCTGAGGTGAGAGCCGTTGGTGAGCACCGGACGAGGGACCAGTCTCGGAACATCTGGCCCACCATCTACTCCCCCCGTCGCCGACTCCAACTGCACGTAGACCGACAACAACGGGTAATCCACAACGTCGGCGTAGGCCTCGAGATCAACCCGAGCGAGCAAGTCTGGCTCAACCGGATCGCCGGCACCGAAGCGGCCACGGACCTGACTCAACTGCACGAGGCCACCGATGGTCACCATTCCAGACGGCGGATCGAAACTGGATCGATCCTCGGCCACCTGCACGGAAAACGGTACCCACCCGCGATTAACAATGACCGCTGAGCCATCGCTAAGGAGCAATGGCGTGATTACCCACGCACCTGCTCCTCCGTCGAAGCTGCGGTTGACCACCAACACTTGGTCCCTAATCTGATACTGGCCTGTTGCCTCAGCGAGGCGCCATTCCAAGTCGTCCACATTGCTCGCGCCAGCCACTAAGTCTTCCACGGGCTCGGCGACAAACTGAGTGCGTTCTCGTACACGATCATTGCGGTCTTGGCGTTCGTGGAGTCGACTAATTTGCCACAATCCCAAGCTGCAAAGGCCGACGAGTAAAGCCAGGACAATTAAATGCGAGACGATCCATTTCGGACTGCGAGCAAAACCGTAGTCAGATAATTTGTTGTCCATTTACCGCTAACCGAACCAGTGCTGTGGAACAAGAGTGGGCTTAGACATCAAGAAGCGCATCGAGGCCCAGGGTAAGGCCGGGCAACGTGCTGATGTTCTTCACCGCAAGGATCACTCCTGGCATGAACGATGAACGGTCGTAGCTGTCTTGGCGCAAAGTCAGGGTTTGCCCTTCTGCTCCGAAAATGACTTCCTGGTGGGCCACCATGCCTCGCATGCGTACGGCGTGCATGGGGATGCCGCCCGGGCCACTACCGCCGCGAACCCCCGGGACCACCTCGATTGTGGTGGGGTCATCGGCCCAGTCACCCGATGATGCGGCAATCCGCTCGGCCGTCATCATTGCTGTTCCCGATGGGGCATCGACCTTGTTGTCATGGTGGAGTTCAATAATCTCAACCGTGTCAAAAAAGGGTGCGGCCAACTCCGACAGGCGCATCATTAAGACTGCGGTGATAGCGAAATTTGGAGCGATGAGACAGTTGCTGCTGGTGAACCTGGAGCGAAGACGATTGAGATCGTCATCGGTAAATCCGGTCGTACCAACAACGGCGTGAATACCATTTGTTGCCAGCCAATCGAGGTTGACGCGTGCGGCCTCCAGAAAGGTGAAGTCAATCGCTACGTCTACCTCGGCCTCAACAAAGGAATCTAGGTCAGTTGCTATCTCGATGACAGCATTCGATCCGCCGTGGGGGTCAAAGGCAGCTACCAAGTCAAGTTGTGGGTCAGCCGCAACGGCATCACAGACCGCGGCCCCCATGCGTCCAGCGGCCCCAACTACTCCAACACGAATCATGTGTTCAACAGTACTTGTCCCGATGCGGCAACAGACAGCAATTACCCCCGACAAATTCTTGTGCTCACCGCAGAACGCGAAAAGGGAGCCCTGGAAAATTCCAAGGCTCCCTTTGCTTGCCGGTTGCCCTATGGGCTAGCGGCAACTACTTCTTGTGCCTTAGCTCGCCTCGGCAGTTCTTGTGCCTTAGCTCGTCTCGGCAGATTTTGCTAGCCGCGACCACCGCGACGTCCACCGCGTCCACGGCCGCGATCGCCACGGTCGGTACGCTTGGACTTCGGGCCGAGATCACCGTGTTCGGATGACATCTGAGCATCAAACTCATCGTCAAATGAAACAGTTTCGGTTGCTTCGGATGACTGGTCGGAGCTGCTGTCGTCAGAGTTGCTGTCATCGAAATCGTCATCGTCGGAGCTGCTGTCGTCATCGAAGTCTGCACCATCGGAGGACGAATCGTCCGACTTGGCTGGCTTCTCAGACCTGGCTGGCTTCGAATCGGAGCTGCTCTTCGAGGAACTGTCGCCCTCGCTGGAGTTGGCTTCCTTCAAGCTGACCTTGCCATTGGGGTCGATGTCTTCGACAATGACCTCGATGTCTTGACCAAGCTCAAGCTCGTCTTCGACCTTGTCAATGCGACGCTTGCCACCAATCTTGGAGATGTGGAGCAGGCCGTCACGACCAGGAAGGATGTTGACGAAAGCACCAAAGTTGGTGATGTTGACAACCTTGCCCATGTAGGTGGCGCCAACCTCGGCGGTCGGAGGATCGAGGATCAGACGGATCTGACGCTCGGCCTCTTCGACCTTGGTGCGATCAGGGGACGCAACGGAAACCGTTCCGACCACACCGTCGTCGTCGACACTGACCTCGGCACCGGTATCAGCCTGAATGGCGTTGATGACCTTGCCTTTTGGCCCAATTACTTCGCCGATCTTGTCAATCGGAATCTCGAAGCTCACGATCTTTGGAGCGGTAGGACCAACATCGTCACGAGGACCAGAGATCGACTCGGCCATGACGCCGAGAATCTCCAAACGAGCATCACGGGCCTGAGCAAGCGCCGCGATAAGAACGTCGGCAGGGATGCCGTCGATCTTGGTATCGAGCTGCAAGGCAGTGATGAAGTCCGCGGTACCGGCAACCTTGAAGTCCATGTCGCCCATGGCATCTTCGGCGCCGAGAATGTCGGTGATGGTGATGTACTTGTCACCCTCGTAGATGAGTCCCATGGCAATACCAGCTACGGGAGCGTGGATTGGCACACCAGCATCCATGAGCGAAAGCGACGATGAGCAAACCGATGCCATGGAGCTAGAGCCGTTGGATGCCATTACCTCAGAAACGAGGCGCAAGGTGTAGGGGAAGTCTTCCATCTTGGGAATGACGGGCACAAGCGCACGCTCAGCGAGCGCACCGTGACCAATTTCGCGGCGCTTCGGGCCACGCATGAAACCAGTTTCGCCGGTACAGAACGGGGCGAAGTTGTAGTGGTGCATGTAGCGCTTGCGGGTGAGAGGATCGATTCCGTCGATCATCTGATCCATGCGGCCGGTGCCCAACGTGGTGATGTTGAGTACCTGCGTTTCGCCACGCTGGAACAAACCAGAGCCGTGAGCCGTCGGGATAAGGGCTACTTCGCTCGCCAATGCGCGAACGTCGCTAGCGGTACGACCGTCAATGCGGATGCCTTCGTCGACAACGCGTTTACGAACGATGGCCTTGGTGGTGGCCCGAACGGCGTTCTTGATCTGCTTTTCAGCCCCATCGACATCATCGAAGCGACCATCTAATGCAGCAAGGATCTCGGCGGTGGCAGCCTTTTCGGCGGCTCCACGATCGGCCTTGTCGGCAATCTTCTGCGATGCGGCGAGTGACTCGGAACCAACCTCAGCTACAGCGGCGAGGATGTCGTCGGAGTAGTCGACCTGGGCTTGGAAGTCGAGCGCAGGCTTGACACCAGCGGTGGCAATGAGCTTGCGCTGTAGGGCGATAGCTTCCTTGATCCAAACCTTGCAGGCTTCGAGGCCATCGGCGAGGACGGCTTCGTCGACCTTGGGAGCACCATTTTCGTAGTAATCAACGGCGCCAGCGGTTCCGCCCGCTTCGACCATCATGACGGCTACGTCGCCATTGTCGAGTTCACGACCGGCAACAACCATTTCGAAGGTCGATGCATCGCCTTCTTGGTAGGTGGGGAAAGGAATCCAGGTGCCGTCTTGGGAGTACGCAATACGTACGGCGCCAATGGGGCCCTCGAAGGGAATGCCGGAGATGCACAGTGCGGCCGAAGCAGCGTTGAGCGTTACGACGTCGTAAGGGTTTTCTTGGTCGGCACCGAGGACGGTTCCGACGACGTGAACCTCGTTACGGAAGCCCTTGGGGAAGGACGGGCGCAACGGACGGTCGATAAGACGGCAGGTAAGGATGGCGTGCTCGGAAGAGCGGCCTTCACGACGGAAGAACGAGCCGGGGATTTTGCCCGCAGCGTAGGAGCGTTCTTCGATGTCGACGGTTAGGGGGAAGAAGTCGATGCCTTCACGGACGCTGTTGGCGGCGGTGGTGGTTACGAGAATCTTTGTGTCGCCAAGAGTGGCGATTACGGAGCCATTTGCCAAGTTGGCCATGCGGCCAGCTTCGAAGCTCATTACTTTTTCGGTGGTCGAGATTGTTGCCTCGACCTTTGTTACTTCAGCCATATATGGCCTTCTCTTTCTTGAATCGCGCGTTGCGATTCGATAAACCCCAAATCACACTCTGTGAATTGGGTTTCAATTGATTGCGCCAGTCAAGACTTTGCTCGGCTGGCAATGCTGGGGTTCCGTGAGTTCGCGTCGCGCGCTCCCACGGAGATCATCCAAAATCTTCTGGTTCTCTCGCGAGAATCAGATCTGGACTACTGGTTCAACATGACCGTGAGGGTTGTCGCGACGACTCGCCTCAGATGCAGTTATGGAACTCATTCCCAGGTGGAGGAAGCCGAATTACAGGGGCAATTCGGCTTGCTTCAGCTGAAAACAAATTCCGCGACGTTGCTGTATCGGTGGACTTGTTGACTTTTTATATTTTCAAAGAACAGATTTCCCGCAAAAAGCGAGAAGGCGGACCCGAAGGTCCGCCTACAACACTAGCGCCGGAGACCCAGCTTGGAGATGATTGCACGGTAGCGCTCGACATCGAGACCCTTGACATAGTCAAGAAGGCGGCGACGACGGCCTACCAGCATGAGAAGCCCACGACGGCTGTGATGGTCCTTTTTGTGAACCTTCAGGTGCTCGGTGAGGTGATTGATGCGATCACTGAGGAGCGCAATCTGTACCTCGGGAGAACCGGTATCGGTCTCGTGGGTACGGTGATCACCGATGGTGTCAGCTTTGGGAGGCAGGTTTGCTGCCAAGCGGTTTCCCATAATCATTTCCTTACTGGGTATTCGGACCCGGCCTCTAATCAGCGTGAGCTAGATCAGACGCCTGTGCTGTAGGCACATGTCAAACGCTTTGTTCGACCCATTAAGGCTAGCGGCATGCCTCGGAGATACCGACAACAAGCCATCGTGGTCAAACGTCACAATGTCTCACCCTCCACTATTTCCCCTCT
>CAWKZT010000059.1:0-11028 GCA_963854565.1 Acidimicrobiia bacterium | reverse complement strand
AGGTCCGTGGGGCCGTCGACGACCTTCATAGTGGTGTGCTGTTCCGCATCGGCCAGACAAACAACTGGTCGCACCAACAGGTCGGCTTCGGCACCCGGAGTGGTATGTCCGGTGATCAATGCCGACTGGAAAGCAACGAGTTCGCCTGGGCCGAGTCGTATGTAGGCCCGTCCGGGTTGGTCACGGCCAAGGTGAGCAGCGTCGGGCGTGTTGATGACGTCGATTGAGTCGGACGCATCTAGCGTGCGCAACGCAATGCGAAGATTGGTGTTGGTCTTGATATTGGCACTAACTGATCCACTGGGACGCTGGGTGGCTAACACGAGATGAACACCGAGGCTGCGCCCCCGTTGCGCGATGCCTACCAAAGCTTCTACAAAATCGGGGAGTTCGCTGGCCAACGTGGCGAACTCGTCAATGACGACTACGAGTCGGGCCAACGTGCTGTGGCCTTGTTGGTAGAACTCAATCAGGTCGCTCGCCCCGACCCGGCGAAGTTCGTGTTCACGATGACGCAGTTCGGCTTCGAGGCTTCTCAGTGCTCGCTCGGCCAGGTGGTCGTCGAGGTCGGTGACTAGCCCAACACAATGAGGAAGGTCGGCGCAGCAGTCAAAGGCGCTTCCTCCCTTGTAGTCGATCAGCACAAAATTAAGGTGCGTGGGACTGGTGGTGGCGGCCAACGATGCGATCAACGTCACCAGTAGTTCGCTCTTGCCCGAGCCTGTCGTTCCGCCGACTAGAGCGTGGGGCCCGTCGGTTACGAGATCGATGGTGATCGGCCCGTCGCCGTCGGATCCGATCACTGCTTGAAGGTTGGTTCCGGTTGCGTTGGACTGCCAGCGTTGGGCAATTGTGGGAGCGGTTGGTTGGGGTAGACCAAGGAGACGGAGCAAGGAGACCTGGGACGGAATAGCGGCTTGGGTGATGTCGATCTCGGGATCGTGGTGCCGAGCCAGAGCCTGGGCAGCCTGTGTCGCGGTCTGGCGTGATACCCCGGCCATTAACACCCCGCGCTGGCATTGGCCTGATGCCGGTTGAGTAATCTCTACGATGCCGTCTATGTCGGTAACACAGATGACCTCGGTGCAGGCGGCCGGAAGGTCGTGAACTGAATTGGCGATGACGATTCCGCTGGTAGGCCCACCGCCCTGCGCTAGGAGCAACCGACCGGGAGAATGACGGTCAGTGACTAGATCGTTTCCGTCGATGAGTACGACCGTTGTTTGGGTAGCAGAGTGGGCTTTTTCGCAAAGGTCGGCGGCGAGTTGGCCGCACCCCTCAGCCGAGGTGGCGATGGTCCGAGTGTTGAGCCCAACTTGGTGGCCGGCGGTATGGGGAAGCCAGTGCAGCCAATCCCATTCCGCTGCCGCCGTCGTGGCGAGCAGTGCTACCACGCTGACATCGGCAGGCCCGTGCAAGGTTGTGGTCTGGATGAGCAATGAGTTAGCCAAGGCTAAGGTGACCGAGCGTGGTCCGACGAGACCGATACAGCGGCCGGCGTCGAGCGAGATTTCGAACGGAACGGAATCGAGCCGACAGTTTTGTGCAACCATGGCAGCCAATTCGTCGGGAATGGGACCTTCGCTTTGGAGTTTCGGGTGGCCTTGCTGGGAGCAATACCCCACAACAAGTTGAAGCGAATCGTCATGGGGTAGGCGCCGTTCCCAGAGACGAACGCTGGGCAGAGTAGTTCTACCGATCACTTCGGCGGGATCGGGAAAGCGGCGCCGGAGCCATAAGCCGTGCACCGAGGCCCACTGCTGTGCGGCCGCAGCTAGTTGGCGTTGAACGGCACGAGTGCGGCGGTGGTTGGCCAACGACATTTTGCGGTCCCGTCGTCGATTTTCCCACCAACTTGCCAGAACCATCACCGGACTAAGCAGAGCAAATAGGGCAAACAGTGGGTTGTAAAGCACCGCCATGGCGATGCCCAACAATAGGGGTGCCAGGAACCCCGCCCAGCCAAATACTGTCTGACTCATTGACGGGGTGGGCAGGGTCGGGATACTGATAGTGGGCGACGGGTCCGATTCGATGTTTCGGGGCGGTCGGTTGAAGGAAATAGTGCCCTGAGAGGTGCGCCCGAGCATCGCCGCCAGATCAGGGATGGCGTCGACCGCATCTCTACGAACTACTAGGTGGGTGGCTCCCAAATCAATGGGACGGTCGAAGGAAACCGGTGTGGTGTCGAGCACCCACTGACCATTGTAAAGAATGCCGTTGGCTTGGGTCAGTGGGAAAATTGACGTGACTCTGGAGTGGTGATCGATTGCAAGATGATTGTGGTCAACGGTGGCAGCGTTGATCTGGATTGTGGCGGGCAGTGTTCGGCCAATCACGTTGCGGCCAGTGATAAGAGGAAACCGTCGACCCGCGTCACAACCGGCCACGACATCAACGAACGCCGTGCTCGGCGCCGAGATGCGAGGCGGTTCAGTGCTCAGAACGGTGCCGTCAACCACCCCTGCCTCGCTCAATGTCTGGGTCACAGGAACCGAGCATCCGTCGACGGTGATGTGGCTCGGAAGGAGGACTGATCCGTCAATCGCCTCGAGTAGGGAGGCAATCGACGGATCAGCGCCCGCCCGCACGGCGATCGAGAACACGTGCGGGCGACCTGGTGGGTTGACTGGTTGGAGGGGCAGTTGGATGAACGTGACGCGCATGGGTAGATATCGAGAGTGATTTCAGTCCATGGCAGTCATGGCGTTGGTGCGTTCTTGACGAATGAACTGGGCATTGTCGGTAAATGCGGTTTGAAGTTGCTGGAGACTGGGTGCAAAAGCGGACTCCCATTGGCTACGGAACCGGCGGGCGCGGGCACCGTCCCACGTGGTGGATCCGAGCAGTTGGGTAATTTCGGAGCGCAGTTGTTGCACCTCGTCGGCCTTGAGTTGGAATCGTTGTACCAAGGTGTCGAGGTGGGCTTTGTTCATGATGAGAATGTCGGACATGGTGTCTCCTCGTTGCCAAGCAACGTATGTATCATTTCATGCGGTTTCATGTAATGTTGTGTAGTTAAACTACATGAAACACCTTGAATGTCAACTGCGCCACTGGTTGCCGTGCCGGGTTTGGCGATTGTCGGGCGCAATATCGCCGTAGTAGCGGCCTGGAGCGGGGGCTTGGTACTCGGCGTTCCACGAGCTGACACCAAACGTCTTCACGACTGGTTCGACCAATTCTTTCCAAACCCAAAGACCGACGGGTCCCACGCTAAGCAGTTCGATCGGTGATCCGCCATTGCGTTCAACGGCATCGGCGGTGGCGTCACCTAGTTGATTGTCAGCCCAATTCTTTAGTCCGGACCCGGCATCATCGGCGATGTTGTAGCGGTCACGAAGCCGCCGCCAATTACGGTAAATGAAATCGTGACGAAGACAAGCGGTTATGGCGACCGAAGGCACCGGTCCGTTGCACGCACCCCATGGACCTAGTCCGCTCGCGGACCAATCAAATGGCGAATGGGACCTCTCCGCCGTCACACGTGAGGCAAGGAACTCCTCCAGAGGCGCCGTGGCGAGGTCATCCAATGCCGCCAATTCTTTTAAGGGGACGTTCGAACTCATAAGTGCATCGCCAAATGGGTGCTGCTCGTAGGTCGAAATGCGCGCCAACAGTTCGACACCAACCTCGCCCAGGAAGGTGGCGCTTTCAAGGATGCTGGCCAGGATCGGAACCGTGGAGAATGTGCCGAGTAAAGCGTCGGCCCCATCAAGAAGATGGGCAATCTGGGAGCGATGGTTGTGGCATCTGTCGCCGAGGCCAACAAAGGTGGAGGCGAGTTGCGCGGCTCCCCACAGGTTCATGCGCATGGTCGGCACGGCGGTACCCCTTGGGATTTGTTCGGTCCGACATGGGACCAATGTGAGGGCGGCGCGGGCCGCGCATGGGGCCTAGTTTGGTGCAGCGTCGGCTAGTGCAGTGGCGTGCTCTCGCCGGGTGTTCGCTTCCTGATTAGCGGCGTGGTCGGCTTGGCGCCGTAGTTGGGCCGCATCAGAAAAGTCGATATCAGCGCGACGGCGCAGTGAGCGGGCCACGCGATTGATTTCGGCTCGGTTGGCTTCGAACTCGCGAGCCTGCGTTGCTAGCCGATCACGGGAAACGGTCGCCGTAGGGGAGTCCCAGGTTTGGGGGATGTGAAGGCGGAGCAGTGGATCGAACAAACTAGCCATTTGATGGCTGCGTGATTCAAGTAATCGGGCTGTCTGGTCGCATTGTTGACCGTGGGCCGAAGCCAGATTGGCGGCATAGCGAAGCGAGGAACTGCTCATCAAACAGAGAATACATGAAAAGGACCGATATGCAAGTAAGACTATTTAGCTTGCGGCGACTAACTATCGTCCTGTGACTAGGAGCACGCCATTATCGGAGCGGGAGCCTCATCCAGCCAGTAGTTTTACGGGGTGTCTGAACCAGTAATACGTGTAGGCCTCCTTGGCGTCGGAACCGTTGGTTCGTCGTTGGTTTCGTTGCTCGAGCAACGCAGCGACGAAATTGCCAAACGGCGTGGTGTGCGCATCGAGGTAACTCGCGCCGCCGTGCGTGATCTCACTAAGGTCCGAAACGTCAATCTTCCGCACCAATGGCTCACCATCGATGCCGAGGGCATCGTTGTTGATCCCGAAGTTGATGTGATCGTCGAACTTATCGGTGGGATAAGCCCCGCGTATCAACTTGTTTCGACGGCCCTACGCGCCGGTAAGCCCGTCATCACCGGCAATAAGGCCCTAATTGCCGAACATGGCGCCGAGCTATTCGGTCTCGCGGCCGAAAACAATGTTGATCTGCTGTTCGAAGCTGCCGTCGCGGGTGGTATTCCGATTGTTCGACCGCTGCGTGAATCGCTGGTTGGCGAACCACTGCAACGGGTAATGGGCATCCTCAATGGCACCACCAACTTCATCCTCAGCCAGATGTCCGAACTGGGTACGAGCTATGAGGCAGCTCTGGCCGAGGCGCAGGAACTTGGCTACGCCGAGGCCGACCCCACCGCCGATGTCGGTGGCCACGATGCAGCCGCGAAAGCAGCGATCATTGCCACGATTGCATTCGGGGCGTCGGTAACTCCTGCTGATGTGTTTACCGAGGGCATCGAGAACATCACCGCCGAAGATATTTCCTACGCCGCCGATCTTGGTTATTGCATCAAGTTGCTGGGGATCATCGAGCGCGTCGAACTCGAGACCATCTCAGTTCGGGTACATCCCGCCATGGTTCCGAAGACGCATCCTCTTGCATCGGTTCGCGATTCATTCAATGCCGTCTTTGTCGAGGGCGATGCCGTCGGTGAGTTAATGTTTTACGGGCGCGGAGCCGGTGGCGATCCAACCGCATCGGCAGTGCTCGGTGATCTTATTGATGCATCGGTAAATACCGCGGCAGGTACCGCAGCAATTCTCGGCATCCCCGGTCCGGCCGATGTTGTCAGTATTGAGCAACTTCTCTCCGCGTTCTACCTCAGCATCGATGTTGCGGATCAGCCGGGTGTCTTGGCCGATGTCGCCGGTGTTCTAGCCGCCCATGGGGTGTCGATTAGTTCGCTCGAACAACTTGGGTTGGGCGACAATGCGCGCATTGCCTTCATTACCCACCAAGCCAAAGAGGTCGCGATGGACGCCACCCTCGCCGACCTCAAGAACCTCAATGTCGTAAAGCAGATTAACAGTGTGCTTCGTGTGATCGACGCAACCTGATGGCCGCAATCCAATACGAGTCCACACGGGGCCACGCCCCTGTCTTGTCGTTCGCCGACGCCATGGTCTCGGGGTTGGCCACCGATGGAGGCCTGTACCTTCCCCAAGTTTGGCCCCAGCTCGATCCGTCGTTACTCACGGCCAACCTGTCCTACAGCGAGCTAGCGATCGAAGTTATGTGGCCCTTCGTCGAAGGCTCGATTGAGCGTGACGATTTCGCTCGTTTGGTCACCGAGTCGTACGCAACCTTCGTCGACGATCAAGTCATCCCACTCGTCGAACTCGAAGACGACATTCACCTCGTCGAGCTCTTTCACGGGCCAACACTGGCCTTTAAAGATGTTGCCATGCAGTTACTTGGGCGACTGCTCAATCACGAACTGCAGATCCGCGACCAGTCGGTCACCATTGTGGGGGCGACTTCGGGCGACACCGGCTCCGCTGCCATTGAGGCATGCCGAGATCGCGACACTATCGAGATCGTCATCTTGCACCCGGCCGGTCGTGTCTCCGACGTCCAGCGCAAGCAAATGACTACCGTCACCAGCGAAAACGTGCACAACGTGGCACTCGACGGCACTTTTGACGACTGCCAAGACCTGGTTAAGGCCATGTTCGCCGACACTGAGTTTCGGACCACCTTCAATTTGTCAGCGGTCAATTCGATCAACTGGGCTCGCGTTATGGCGCAGATGGTCTACTACGTCTGGGTAAGCGCCCAACTGGGCGGTCCGGTCACCTACGCCGTTCCCACGGGCAATTTCGGCAATGTCTTTGCCGGCGACTCGGCCCGCCGCATGGGCCTCGAAATCAACGGGTTCATTGTGGCGAGCAATCGCAACGACATCCTTACCCGGTTCTTTGCCACCGGAAGCCTCGATGCGGAAGACGTGCAACCGTCGCTATCGCCGTCGATGGACATTCAAGTGTCCAGTAACCTCGAACGACTCCTCTACGAACTGCACGACCGTGATGGCGATGCCGTCAGCTCACTTTTGACTAGGTTTCGCACCGAAGGATCCGCAGCACTAGACCCTCAGGTGTTTGCCAAGCTGGCCGACCTATGGCGCGGCGAACGCGTCGACGACGAGCAGACGCTTGCGATTATCGAGGACACCTACCGTCGTCATGGTCGACTGATCGACCCTCACACGGCTGTCGCACTCGGTGCCGCTCAGCGATTGCGGTCCGCGACCGACGGTCCTATAGCGGTGCTTTCCACGGCTCATCCGGCCAAGTTCCCCGATGCTGTAGAGCAAGCCACCGGTGTTCGCCCTGAACTGCCGGCGCGCTTAGGCGATCTATTTGCTCGCGCCGAGAAGTGCAGCAATGTGGCTAACGACCTTCACGAGATTGAGCAACACATTGGATCGGTCGTTCGGCGCTAGACCGCAAGGTCGTCGAGGTCGCAACTAGGTAATGCTGGCTCTATCCGCTGGCCCGTGAAGTACGTTGTTTGTGTCCCCGACGGTTGCGCTGATATCGCCACCGAAATGCTCGATGGTAAGATGCCTCTAGAGGTAGCCAACACTCCAGTCATTGACGCCTTGGCCGCCCGCGGCACGGTAGGTGCTGCTGCGGTGATCCCGGCCGGTATGGCACCGGGAAGCGACGTGGGCAATATGTCGATCCTGGGGTACAACCCCGCCGACTTTCATACGGGACGGTCACCCATCGAGGCGGCAGCTGTTGGGATTACTCTGAACGTCGACGAAATTGCATTTTGGTCACGGTGCAAGACGGTGTGATGGTGGACTTTGGTGGCGGACACCCCGAAACCAATGCGGCAGCTGAGGTAATCGAGGCGCTCGAAGCAGAACTCGGCGGTGAGGCCCACTTTCATACGGGCGTGCAATACCGACACACCCTGGTCGCACCCCGAGCGTGGCTCGACGTCGATTGCGCTCCACCCCACGATTTCACCGGTCGAACGGTGCCCCTGCCGACCGGCCCCGCCGCCCAACCGCTCATCGATTTGATGGAGCGCAGTCGTCCGATCGTGCAGCGCTATGGGATGGACGCAAACCAGATTTGGTTATGGGGGCAAGGGTCGCAACCAGTGATGAAGCCGTTTGATCAACATTATGGAGTGGCGGCCGGGATGGTCACTGCGGTAGACCTCGTGCGTGGATTGGGTCGCCTCACCGCTATGACCATGGTCTAGGTCGAAGGGGCCAACGCGTGGTACGACACGAACTGGGAAGGCAAACGTGATGCCGCGATCCAGGGCCTTCAAGATGGGCTCGATCTATTCATCATCCATGTTGAGGCCACCGATGAGGCCGGCCATGCTGGTAACGCTGCTGCGAAAGTCCAGGCTCTAGAAGATTGGGATCAGCGCATTTTGAAAGATCTTGTCCCGGCCCTCGATGCCATGGGTGACTGGCGGATGCTGGTCATGCCCGACCATGCCACCCCACTCGACCTACGCACCCACACCTCTCAAGCCGTCCCGTACCTCCTCGTCGACTCAACGGTTGACGGTCCCGGTGGCACCTACACCGAGACCGGAATCGACGGGCTGGTGCCGATTCCCGGATACCACATGATGGGGCATTTGTTGGGTACAAGGTAATGGCGATTGCGGTGTAGCTCAGGGCTAGCTACAGTTGCCAATGTTGCTCAGGCCAATCGCCGACCACTATTCAGGTGACTCGCGCGTTTAGCTAGGTAGGAACACCTTCTCATCAAATCCGACGGCCAAACTGCTGCGTCGGAATCAAAGCTACGGCGATGTCGAATCGCCACGAGGTAACTGCCACCAATGGCAACCGAACTCAACAAACAAACGCTTGCGGCGAAAGATCGCGACGAACTTTTCACCATTGCCAAGGCGATGGGCGGCAAGCCTGGCTCGCGGGCGCGTAAGGGCGACGTCGTCGACTTGATCTTGCAACTGGCAGGGGTCACGGGCGAACCCGAACCAGCCGCCGAAGAGTCGACGTCGGCCGAACCGCCTCCCCCAAGGGAGCGGCCCACGAACAAGTCGCGCGCCGAGGCGGTCGCCGCGAGCGGCAATAAGAACAAACATGACGAAACAGTGGCCGACAGCGATGACGACGACGACGACGACGCTGACGAAGATGACAATGGCGACGGCGGCAATGACGTAAACGACGACGGTTCTGATGCCTCCTACGAAAGCGGCAATCGACGTCGTCGACGTCGCCGAGGCCGCGATCGTGAACGTACCCACGAAGGCGAAGAGGCTGAACCCCTCCCCGTGGACGGCTACCTCGACACACGCGAAGAAGGATTTGGCTTTCTTCGAGTAGACGGTGCCCGGCCATCCAAGAAAGACGTCTACATCTCGTTGAAATTGGTCCGCCAACATGGATTACGTAAGGGCGACAAGCTCACCGGTTTGGCCCGTCCGGCCAGCCGCAACGAGAAGAACCCGGCGCTAAGTCAACTCGACACCGTCAACGGCGGGCCGCCTGACGATGCCCGAGGTCGTCCACAGTTCCGTGACCTCACCCCGATTTTCCCCAATGAGCGAATCACGTTGGAGCGGCCCAACAACCCCCACAACATGATTACCCGAATCGTCGACTTGTTGGCGCCGATCGGTAAGGGTCAACGTGGTCTGATTGTGTCGCCACCCAAGGCGGGCAAGACCACCATCATGAAAGAGATTGCCAAGTCGATCGAAACCAATCACCCCGAGTGCACGCTCGTGGTCTTGTTGCTCGATGAGCGCCCCGAAGAGGTCACCGACATGGAGCGTTGGCTTAAGAATGGCGAAGTGCTCTCGTCTACCTTCGACCGCCCGACTGAAGAACATATCTTTGCCGCCGAACTTGCGATCGAACGGGCGAAACGTTTGGTCGAATCGGGTCTCGACGTCGTCCTTTTGGTCGATGGAATCACACGCCTGGCCCGGGCCTACAACCTGGCCGCACCTGGCACCGGACGCATGATGTCCGGTGGCGTTGACGCGTCGGCGCTCTACCCGCCCAAGAAGTTCTTTGGTGCCGCCCGCAACCTTGAAGATGGTGGATCGTTGACCATCTTGGCTACGGCGTTGGTCGATACCGGCTCTCGCATGGACGAGGTCATCTTCGAAGAGTTCAAAGGCACCGGAAATATGGAACTCCGCCTTAGTCGCAGCGCGGCCGAGCGTCGGGTCTACCCCGCCATCGACGTGGATGGCTCCTCGACTCGCCACGACGAGCTCCTTCTCGATAAAAAAGAGCTCAACCAGATCAACAAACTACGCCGTGTCCTGGTCGGATTATCGTCCGACGGCGGCCATGCAAGTACCGCTGGATTAGAGATGCTTATCGATCGTTTAGGCACATTCGCGACGAATGCTGACTTCCTTGCCGAAATTGGTAAAAAGTAGTTACGCTTGTCTGTCGGTTTCCCACCGATCATTCCGCCGTCTTGGAGACGTCATGCAGACAGAAATTCACCCCACATACCGCCAGGTCGCTTTTGAAGACATCACCTCGGGTGAGGTATTCGTAACCGGTTCGACAATCACGACCAACGAATCCATCACCATCGATGATGTCGAATACCCCCTCAAAAAGGTCGAAATCTCGAGCTCGAGTCACCCGTTCTTTACGGGTACGATGACCATCGTCGATACCGCTGGTCGCGTCGAGCGCTTCGAACGTCGCTACGGTCGCCGCAAGGGCCAGACCGCCGAAAGCTAATCGCCGGTGCTGACCGTGTCGGTCAGTGCATGGAGTGCGAACAATGGATAACGAACGCCTCAGCGCGCTCGCGGCAATAAAGCTGCGTGGCTTGCTGAGTGAGCACCTACCGGAAACGACCTTCGAAGTCGTCTCCGCTGGTGTGGGAGCTGCCGCAATCATCGAGGATCGAGCTTGGCTATATCAGCCCGGTGACGACATTGATGCAGTGGGCCCGGCCTTGGTATGGGCCGCGGCCCGCCAGGTAGCCGCCGTGAACATCGTGGTCGACGACTCCCAGTTGGCCGCCAATGCGCTTTCTGGACTGAGCGAGTCGGTCCAGGTTTGGCAAGCCAGTGAACGCACATTGATTCCGGTTTCGGCATCGGACCTCGATCCGGTGACTCCCAGCCCGGCTGATCATCCACTGCGGTCGGCGTTGGTCGATGCGGATCTCGATATTGTGCCCGACCATGGGATTTGGCTGGGCGAGTTATGGGGGCTCGAAGTAGCCCGCCTTACAACCGACAGCACTGGCCCGGTCATTAAATTGGGAGTCGGGGCCTATGACCGCGGCGCCTTTGACGCCCTGTTTCCTAATTCTTCGCCTGTGGATGAGCTTCCTCGGGTGATCGACATGGTTGCGGGTTATCGCTATGCCGGCGCGGCTCCGCATTTGCTCAACCGCCTTG
>CAWKZT010000058.1:0-11148 GCA_963854565.1 Acidimicrobiia bacterium | reverse complement strand
TAGTTGGTACGACGCTCCCGACCCCGATCAAACGCACGGTGCCGAGTACCAGCGGATGGTGGTCACGGGCGTTCGATTCGGTTGCAATGTGGGTGTATTGCATGCCGCCGATGCTGACTGGGTCGGTTCTCGTCGAGCGGCCGGAGCGGCGCTCACTATCGGCGTGTGGTGGACAGATGACCGCAGTGGCCAGTTGCTCACGATGTTGGGATGGATGTGTACTCGCTCACCAGCGTGGGCCAACGCAACCATTCACGTTTGGGTGGCCGAGGATGCCGATGGTGAAGACGGCAGCGATCGAGTAGCTCAGTTGCTCGATGATGCCCGGATTCCGGCTCGGGTTATGCCCGGACAGGCAGCTGATCGTTTCCTGGATTCGATGGAAGATGTTGATCTTGTTCTTGCTCCGTTGCGCGTGCGAAAAGGAAAGTCTCTAGGACCCAATGACGTGCCGCTGGGCGATCTGGTATCGGCATTACCGATGTCGGTGTTCGTGCACGCGGCGGTTGAGGTACAACTCGATGTGCAGCCCGATGAGAGCGAGGCCACCGCGTTGGCCGAGGCCCGCGACCGCGCTACAGAGGCGAATGCTCGTGCGGAAGAACTTGATAAAACTGCTAGTGGGTTAATGGTTGCGGCAGAAATGTTGCGCATGGAAAACGATGACAGTGACGATCGGGTTGTTGCCGCAGCGGCAGCCGCGACTAAGGCACACCGCAAATACCTTGATGCGCGCACTCGCGCCGATGAAGCGGGTCGACTGGTGGCCGAAATCGATCCTGAGGGCGTGGAGGCTTCGTTCGACGCGATTGGTTGAACCCCATCTTCGAAATCACTATGAGCTAACGCCCGACCAGCCATGGTGACCAGGCCTCTAGTCGAGCGACTGGCTCAGGTGCCGGTCCATTCGGGAGCCCGCTTTTCGGCGAACGAACGGGGACCCTCTTTGGCATCGTCGGAGGTAAAGACTTTGGCTTGGTAAGGCTTTTGAAGTTCCCAGAACTCGGCTTCGGTGTTGCCTTGACTGGCCTGCACCAGTGCCTTGGACGCAGCCACCGACAGCGGCGCGTTCTTGGCAATACGTTCGGCGAGTTCGAGGGCCCCGGCGACAGCCCCACCCTTATCGGTGACTCGGGCGACCATGCCTAAAGAAGCAGCTTCTTCCGCACGAATGGGATCAGCCGTCAACGCCATCTCCATTGCCTTGCTGTAACCAACTCGACTCGGTAGGCGATACAGGCCACCCGCAGCCGCAAAAAGTCCTACACCAGCCTCAGGAATGCCGAACTTGGCACCAGCAGCAGAAACGAGCAGGTCGCAGGTGAGAGCGATCTCCAGACCGCCCGCCAGTGCAAAGCCCTCTACCGCCCCGACGAGCGGCTTGGTGGCGCCATCGACGATGAATTTGAAGAAGCTCGAAATGTCCTCGCCCTGCAAGAAGGCCTTGAGATCCATGCCCGCACAAAAGCCTCTCCCGTTGCCCGCCAAAACTGCGGCGGTAAGACTTGCGTCCCCGTCCAGCTCGGCAATGGCCGCTTGGAGGCCGTTAGCGAGCTCGGCGTTAATGGCGTTCATTTGGTCGGGGCGGTTGAGCGTTATAAGAAGGACGCGGCCTCGACGTTCGGTTAGGACTACTGCTTCGTCGGTCATGAGACCACAGTAGAGCGCCACGAAGGGCGACACGCCATCAGCGGGCGGTCATGCCGCCGTCAACGGGAATGAACGCACCATTTATGGCCTGGGATGCAGGGGAGCAGAGCCAGCCAATGGCCGCGGCCACCTCAGCCGGCTGAATAAGACGATTGTCGATGTGGTGGGCTGTAAAGCTGGCGGGGTCATCCAGTGCGTACGCGTCGAGGCTGGGCTGCAGAATCGCGGTATCAGTAGTGCCCGGTTGTACCGCATTGGCGGTTATCCCCGTGTCGGCGAGTTCGGCTGCCAGGCTTCGGATGAGTCCCAGAACAGCTGCCTTTGTAGCCGCGTACGCCGCAATTTGCGGACTGGCCTTTAACGCTGCTGCCGACGAAACGGCGATAACTCGACCTTGACGCGGCGTGGGCTGTGCCAGTAACGCAGGCAATCCAGCGCGGACGAGGTTGAACACGCCGGTGACGTTCACATCAAATTGTGTCTGCCACGACTCATCGGTGGTATCGGCCAGCGACTGTCCGCCAATCACTACTCCGGCACCAGCAACCAGCACATCAACACCACCGAAGGTTTGCATCGCGAGATCTACCGCCGCCTGAAGATCGGAAACAAGTCGCACGTCACCGACGAAAGGAATTGCGCCCGTGTTGGCGACCACATCGTCGAGATCTTCCCTCGTTGCCAATGGGTAGGACAAGGCCGGATCATCGCGACAAGAATCGAAGGCCACGACGTTGTATCCGGCTTGACGCAGGGTCATCGCGGTAGCCGCACCGATGCCACGGGCGGCGCCGGTAACGATGGCCGTCGGCGGTGTGATGAGGTCAGAGTCGGTGGGCACAGAACCAGTATGGACGACACAGCGTCTTGGCGGGGAAATGTACTTGGTCCCGTGAGGCTCGCTCGCATACGCTGTTCTCATGGCTGCTACCTACACCTATCCGCCAACCGCCTACGACGCGGTCGAGCACCCCCCTGATGATCTTGAAGAACTGCGTTTTCAGCGCAAACTCGAGGTCGTGATTGGCTACCGAATTTTGGCTGCGAATCGGTGGGGACAATTGGGCGACGGCCATGTGACGGCTCGTGACCCAATCTTGACCGACCACTTCTGGGTCCTTCGTTACGGGGTCCCGTTCGGCGAAGCGACAGTGTCTAATCTGGTGTTGATTTCACCTGATCGTAAGATCGTGGAAGGGCCCACCGCGGGCGGGGTGAACTTTGCTGCGTTCA
This sequence comes from Acidimicrobiia bacterium, assembly GCA_963854565.1. Classification (GTDB taxonomy): domain Bacteria; phylum Actinomycetota; class Acidimicrobiia; order Acidimicrobiales; family JAHEJN01; genus CAWKZT01. The sequence continues at coordinate 8,265 of CAWKZT010000058.1, read as the reverse complement.
ATATTCATCACCCCATTTTCGAGGCTCGGCCCGATGTCATATCTGCGTGCCATGTCCACACTCCCTATGGCACGCCATGGTCAGCCAACGTGAAGCCCTTCCAGCCGATAAGCCAAGAGTCATGCGGCCTGGTGTATAACCAGGCGATGTACAAAGGCGAAGATCTCGAGGTCGTCGATGTTGGCGGTGGTGAACGAATCGCCGAGGCGATTGGTAACAACCGTTTGGTCATAATGCGCAACCACGGATTGTTGACAGCCGCAGATTCGCCCGCCGCTGCAGTTGGGTGGTTTGTCACCGCCGAACGAGTGGCCGAGGTTCATGTGAAAGCTCCGAATGCCATCCCGATTTCTGACGAAGCCGCCCGTATCGTTGCCGAAACGATAGGTGCCCCGGCGATGGGTTGGCGTACGTTCCAATGGCTGGCCCGTGACATTGTCCCGGACCCACTGGTGGTGATGTAAATGATCACCGACCCCACACTCCGAACCCTGGCTCGTGGTCAGGAAATGCTGGCAATACCCGGCCCATCGATTACGCCAGAACGGGTGCTTCAGGCGATGAACGTGCCGATGTCTAATATCTACGCTGGCGAAGTTGCCGACATCTCGTGGGAAATGGTCGAACGGTTGCCTGCAGTGGTCCGCACCACAGGTCGAGCTTTCATGATGATTTCCAATGGTCATGGCGCTTGGCAGATGGCGCTGAACAATACATTTTCGCGAGGCGACAAGATTCTGGTCGCCGATTCACCTTTTGCCGCAACGTGGTCGTCCATGGCCGAGCAATCGGGGATCGAGGTTGTCACCCTTGTTGGCGATGGAGTTAACCCGGTGGATCCCCGCGCAATCGCCGACCGACTGGCCCAAGACACCGCCCACGAAATCCAAGCGGTGCTCACGGTTTACACCGATACGGCAACGTCGGCGCGTGCTGACCTTCCCGCGATTCGGGCCGCCATTGACAGCGCCAATCACCCCGCCCTGTTTATGGTCGACGGTGTCGCTTCGTTGGGGTGTGAGCAGTACGAAATGGATGCCTGGGGAATCGACCTCACCGTCGGTGCCAGCCAGAAAGGCATCATGGTTCCTCCCGGAATGGCATTTGTATGGGCCAACGAGCGGGCCTTTGAACGAGCCGATACCGCCGACCTAAACACCATGTATTTTGACTGGCGACCTCGGGCCAACCCCGATGCCGTCTACCACCTCTACGCGGGAACACCTCCGGTTCAACACCTATTTGGACTGCGCGAGGCCCTCACCATGTTGCTTGATGAGGAGGGACTCGAAGCAGCCTGGGCCCGACACCAAGTACACGCCGACGCGGTGCGAGCAGCAGTGAACGCTTGGGCTACTGACGGAGGGCTGAGTCTCAACGTGACAGATCCAAGGTTCCAGTCCAACGCGGTGACCACCATCAACGCGGGCACGATTAGCAGCGACCACCTGCGGAAGGTTTGCGAAGACGATGCCGGACTCGTACTTGGTATCGGACTTCCACGCACGAACAACAATCAGTTTCGTATCGGTCACATGGGCTACCTCAACCCGCCCATGATTCTGGGCACGTTGGCCACCATCGAAGCGGCGCTGCACACCATAGGTGCGCCCATAGGCGGATCGGGAATTCAGGCCGCTGCCCAGGTCGTCACAGCGTCCATGAAGACCTTCAAAACGCAAAATCGCGAAGGGTCCGATCTTTCGACCATCGCCTCCTCGATTTAGCGGGAACTGTGTTCTGTTAGTACTCGATGCACTCCGCTGTGGCAGTTACAGCACTTACGTCGGTGTTGCCATGGCCCAGCATGGTCAGCGACGGGGTGCGTACGCAGACTTCTCGATGCCGATTGACTGAAGATGTTTCGGCAAAGCGGTGTCAAGAATCACCGATGCGATGAGTGCTCCCGCTCCGGGTGATGTTTGGATGCCCGTGCCGCCTTGGCCAACCATCCAACAGAAGCCGTCGATCTGATTGTCCCAGCCAATGACCGGAGAGTCGTCGGGGGCGAACGTCCGTAACCCAGCCCACGACGACTTAATAGCGCGAATGTCCAAAGTCGTGAGCCGGTTTATGTGATCGATGGCAAGAGCGATATCGAGCTCTTCGGGTTTTGAGTCGCATGGCTCGCTCAACGTTTCGTCGGCCAGTGAGCACAGTAATTGTCCACCTGACTCGCCCTTGAAGTAGCAAGGTTCGGGCGTATTGGCAGCATAAATAAAGGGCCAAGAAGAAGTGTCATAATCGGTGGCCACAGTGAAGGCGGTACGACGCAGTGGGCGCAGGCCGATGGGTTGGGCGCCGGCCAGTTGCCCGACGACATCGCCCCATGCGCCGGCCGCATTTACGATTACTCGTGCCTGCCACCGATCGGTGGTGGTCTTGATTTGCCAGTTGTCTTCGCAGCGATCGAGACTTACAACGTGTTGGTCACGGACGATTTGTGCGCCTGCGGCACGGCACCCGCGCACAAATGCTTGGTGGAGACCCATGACGTCGAGCGCCCCAGAATCGGGCTCCCACATGGCGTTGCCAACCATTTCTGGTTGAAGGACAGGGCAAAGTTCGAGGGCCTCACCGGTGGTCAGTAACGCGGTCGACGGCGTGTACTGCTGGGCTTGTAGAACATCGGACTCGATGGCCGCCTCGTGGCCGGGTGCCCCGATAATTAGTACTCCTTCGGGGGTAAGGACTGGGCCATCGACGAGGTGCTCAGGGGGTGCCTCGATGAAGGAGCGTGAGGCCATAGTGAGAGCGGTATTGAGCGGACCTCCCAAGTGCTCATGAAAGATGGCTGCCGATCGCCCGGTGGTGTGATGAGCCAGATGGGACTCGCGTTCCAACAAAACCACCCGACAGTGAGGAGCGAGGTGGTAGGCGGCGGTAACGCCCGCGATACCGCCGCCGATAACTGCTACGTCGAACGTCTCTGTCGGGGTAGAGCTCACTGTGGCGTTACGTACGCAGCCGTGAGTCCGCCATCGACCTTAAGATCGCTTCCGGTCATGTAGGAGGACTCATCGGAAGCCAAAAACAGTGCCGCCTGTGCCATTTCGCTGGCTTCTCCAAAGCGACCCATTGGTACATGGACGAGGCGCCGTTGACGCTTTTCTTCGGTATCGAGAAAGCTCATCAGCAACTCGGTGTGAAGAGGGCCGGGCGAGAGCGAGTTCACCCGGATGCCCTCGCGTGCATGGATGACAGCAAGTTCGCGGGTAAGAGCCAACACGGCACCCTTTGATGCGGTGTAGGCAATCTGCGGCGTGGCCGCACCCACCGTGGCTACGAAAGAGGCGGTGTTAATGATCGAGCCACCGCCAGCCCGACGCAGGGCAGGTATGGCGTGTTTGCAACCCAAGATGACCCCCTTGACATTGATAGCCAGTGTCGCATCGATGGTTGCTTCGTCTGTAGTCACCGAATCACCGTCGGATGGCAACATGACCCCGGCATTGTTGAAAACGATATCGAGTTTGCCGTAGGTCGATTCGGCTAGCGCAACGGCAGCCGCGAGCTGCTCGCTACTCGTAACGTCGACCGTCATTGCAACCGCCCGGGCGCCCTGCTCTTGCACCAACGCGACGGTCTCAGCATTGCCAGCCTCGGTAATGTCGGCCGCAACGATCGCCGCACCCTCGGCTGCGAACCGCAAGGCGCTCGCGCGTCCGATGCCACCAGCGGTACCGGTAATGAGAGCGACTTTCCCAGCCAGACGAGGGGTATGGGTATGGGTCATGGTTGCTCCAGGTAGTCGTCAAGGTTCTCGATTTGATCCCACCAGTACTTGGCCTTGGCGGGTTCGTTGCGATCGGCACAAATATTGCCGAGGGCAGCTTTCGCCGAATCGTCCTCTTTGTCGGCGGCTTTAAGCAACCAGACTTCGGCTTCCTCGATTTTGTCTTGTTCGAGCAGTATGAGCCCGAGACATATCTCGCCGTCTTCGGCCCCTGCCTCGATGCCAGCAAGAAACCAGGTCTTGGCTGTACCCATCTGGTCATTGTCCGCGGCCATGTTGCCGAGGGTGACCATGGCATCGGCGTTTCCGAGATTGGCGGCCGCTTCCAACCACGGGAGTGCTTCCTCGGGTTCTCCGTAGTCGTCGAAGAGCGTGAGGCCTAACAGTGCCATGGCCCGCACATTTCCGGACTCGGCGGCGGGTTCCAGAAAGTCGATGGCGGTGTTTTGGTCGTCGTCAAAGAGCATTTCGCCCAGGAGGGCTGCGGCATCCATATCGTCAGCATTGACCGCAGTGCGCAGCATGGATTTGGCCTGTTCGAATAAGCGGTCGGGGCCACCTTCTTGATATTCGCGGTAAAGCTCGCTGGCCTGATCTGAAGTTTCGCTCATAATGCGATCCTAAATGCGTTCGAAGTAGCGGGAGCGTTCCCAGTCAGTGACTGCGGTGCCGTAGGCCTGGACTTCGTTCCGGTAGAAGTGACTGTAATGGTTGACGACTTCGTCGCCCAAGAGTTCTCGCGCAATCGTTGAGTTCTCAAAATTTTCGAGGGCTTCGGCTAACGAATAGGGGACACGGGGAAGTTCAGCGGCCTGATACACGTCGCCTCGGAACGCGTCGGGTGGGTCGATCTGATTTTCGATGCCATCGAGCCCGCTAGCGAGCGACGCGGCAAAAGCCAGGTACGGGTTGGCATCGGCCCCCGGAATTCGGCATTCGATGCGCAAACTTTTGCCGTGGCCAACCACCCGGAATCCGGCCGTGCGATTGTCGTCGGACCAAGCAATGCGAGTAGGTGCCCATGAACCATCTTCGTAGCGCTTGTAGGAGTTGATGGTTGGTGCGTACATGACCATGAAGTCGTTGACGTGTTTCATCCAGCCACCAAGGAACCAGTAGAACTTCTGGCTGGGTTGATCGTCGAGACCGACAAAAACGGGAGCGTTAGTTTCGGAGTCCCAGAGGCTCATGTGAATATGGCAACTGCTTCCCGCGCTGTCGCTGTGGGGTTTAGCCATGAATGTGACGCTAATTCCCATGGAATCGGCGATCTCTTTCATGGCCTGTTTCATGATGACGTGGCGATCGGCCATCGTGTCGACGGCGGCATAGCGAATGTTGAGTTCGTGTTGTCCTCGACCCCATTCGCCTTTGGAATTCTCGACCGGAACTTCGCTGTCGCGAAGTGCAATACGAGCGGCTCGAACGTAGGGCTCGACTCGGGCACCCTGCAAGACGTGGTAGTCGTCGATGTACCAACCCGCGGGGGCAAGGTTGGCGTAGTTCTTGTCGAATGCATCTCGATACGAATCGTCGTAGAGGTAGAACTCGAGCTCCGAAGCGGCCTTAGCAACGAGACCCATGTCGGAGGCCCGTGCGACTTGGCGTCGCAGGATTGAACGAGGAGCAACCGTTACCGGTTGCCCATCGTGGACTAAGTCGCACAACACAATTGCTGTGCGATCGGTCCAGGCCGCCATACGAAGTGTGGCGAGGTCAGGGACAACGTGAAAGTCGCCGTAGCCCTTCTCCCAACTGGCGTACTCGTAACCCTTGACTGGTTCCATCTCCATGTCAACGGTCAACAGGTAGTTACAAGAATGGGTGCCTGCGTCGGCGCCCTCTTTGATGAAGAACTCGGCATCAAAGCGTTTTCCGAGGCTCCGGCCGTAGTGGTCGGTGAAGGCCACGATGACGGTGTCTATATGACCCGCAGCAACTTCTGACTTGAGTACTTCTAGGTCCATGGTGGTCAGACTAGTGCGGTAGCGCAGATTGTTTGGGTCGAGTTTGGATGGCGAGCGCAAGAATAAGCAGCCAGGCTCGCTTCCACGAGCAGGGCTTCGTAGGAACCTGTTCCTCGGGTTGGGTTGGTCGTGGGGGTGCTCACCGGTGAACCTACTTTGTTGTGCCGGCAACGTTGAGGGTGGCAAGTTGTCGCCCGTTGTCGTCAAAATTTTTGGGCTGTAACCATGTGGTGAACGAGTCGCATAGTAACGGCCAGTCGTCCTCAGTGATGGCGAACCACGCCGTGTCGCGACTGCGACCTTTGTAGTGGGTCGCCTTGCGGAAGGTGCCTTCGAAGGCGAATCCGAGGCGGGTGGCGGCGGACCGGGAGGGCGCATTGAGATCATCGCATTTCCATTCGCAACGACGGAATCCAAGATCAAACGATTGCTTGATCAGGAGAAATAGGGCTTCGGTCGCCGCCGTCGTACGTTGCAGCTTGGGGGAGAACGCAATTGATCCGATCTCGATCGAACCGCCGGTCGGGTTTATGCGTAGGTACGACAAGAAGCCAACAACGCAGCCGTGAACCACGATGGCATAAGCCTGTCCGTCGTCCATGGTAAGCAAAAATGCAAATGCGTCCTCCAGGTCGTTTGGGGTGTCGAAGGGGCCAAATGGCATGTAGGTCCACATCGAGTCGTCAGCTGGTTCGTACGCGTTGAACAGTGCCTGACGGTGTTCCTCGGAATTCAATGGCACGAGGGTGACGTGTTCGCCTTGAAGTGGCTCCGCGGGAGGAAACGTGGCTCCCGCCCAGTCGCCTAAGCTCGGACCCACCGGCTGACCAAATTCGTTTGTCGCGGACATAGTCGTAATCTAATCGCGCCGTAATGATCCACATTTACATTGATGTAGTCACTTGTGAGTGATAATGTGACTACATGGATGTAGGCGTGCGTGAACTTAAAGCCAAACTGTCGCAATATTTGGGTAAGGCCGCCTCAGGGACAGACATCGTTGTAACCGACCGAGGCCGTCCAATTGCTCGCCTCACCGCCATCGATGGAGGAGATTCGATCCAACGTGGAATTGACGAGGGCTGGATTGATGCCCCCAAGCGCACGGGGCTGCAGCCCATAAAAGGCTGGCCAGCAAAGCGACCAATTATGGACGTTCTTAATGAGGATCGATCGTGACCCTCTACGTGGATTCAAGTGCGATCCTTAAGCGTTATCTACCGGAACACGATTCGGCCTTGGCCCACGATCTGATGACAAGTGATTCGGTTCTTGCGACATCACGCATCTCCGAAATCGAGGTCCGCCGGAACCTGGCCGTCCAACTAGAGGGAACGCACCACATTGAGGCGAAAGCGCAGTTTCTTGTTGACCTCGACAACTTCGCGCTGATGGCTATGGACGCGGTCCTGTGCAGTAGTGCTGCTCACGTCGCCGAACGTACGGGAATCAAGACGCTTGACGCTATTCATCTGGCATCGGCGTTGCGGGCAGGGGAACGGACGACCTTTCTGACCTTTGATGTGCGCCAGGCTCAAGCAGGGCGCTCAATTGGCTTAACCGTTGTTGGGGTCTGAAGACTCACCCGTAGGCGAGATCCACCTCAACTGCGCCTGAAGCGACGATGAGATCAGTCAGAGGTATCCGGTAAACCGTGGTCGGGGTTCCTGCCGCGGACCACACTTCGTCGTGGCGTCGCAACTGGGGGTCGATGAACACCGCGATGGGCGACGGGTAGCCGAACGCTGGCGTGCCACCTGCCGCGAAACCGGTGGCATTTTTGGCTTCATCGAGTTCGGCGCGCCGAACCTTGGTGGCACCCATTGCCATCGCCAGCTTTTTGGTATCGAGGCGGGTATCGCCCGACAAGATGGCAACCACGGGTTTGTCGTCGGCCATAAAAATGAGCGACTTAGCAATGGCCGATACCTCACAGCCAACCGCTGTGGCCGCGTCGGCCGAGGTCTTGGTGCCAGCGGGGTATTCCTGAACGTCGACTGACAATCCAAGGGCCTCGGCCGCGGCAACGAAACGAAGTGATGCAGGAGGAAGACTCATTGTCTTACCTTAGGCGCCAAGGTCGATTTCGGTTCCGAGTCCCATGGCTTGGGCGGAGACGAATGCTTGATGGGCGGCGGCGGCATCTTGTGCCGCCAAGCCAACGGACTTGAACAAGGTGATTTCGGCATCGGATGTCCGACCGGGGTGGGTGCCGTCGAGTACCGATCCAAGTTCGATGACTTGATCGAGAATGCCGGCGGATCGGGCGGCAATGAGTTCGCCCGCCTCGTCCCAACAGGCCTCGGTTTGATCGACGAACACGGTTGCCTGCGCAATGGTGGCTTGATCCATCTCGATCATGGACGGTTTGAACGAGCCCACCCCGACAATGTGGGTTCCTGGACCGATATCTGCACCGGGGAAAGTTGGGGTCGCGGAGGTCGTTGCGGTGTACACAATGTCGGCATCGCGTACCGCCGCGGAAGGGGAGTCGGACGCAACAATTCGGTCGGCGAAGCCAGCTATGTCGGTGCAGAACTGCATGAGGTTCTCACGGTTACG
>CAWKZT010000057.1:0-11169 GCA_963854565.1 Acidimicrobiia bacterium | reverse complement strand
GGGCTCGCCTTTGCGAAGTATTTTGAGCATCACGTCGCGCTTGGCGCCCGCTAGAGCCACGAGCTCGAAGTGGGTAAGTTCGACCGGCCGTTTAGTTTCCACAACCAGCGTTGTTGGGCCACGTACAGCACGAAACCAGTCGGCAAGTTGATCGATATTGGACACCGTGGCCGAGAGGGCCACCATATTGACCGACCGCGGCGAATGGATTATTACTTCTTCCCACACGGGACCCCGGTGCCGATCGCGCAAATAGTGCACCTCGTCCAAAATGACCCAGGCCAAGTCGTCAAGACGATTTGAACGCGCGTACAACATGTTGCGTAGCACTTCGGTGGTCATAACAACCACGGGAGCTTCACCGTTGACCGCTCTGTCCCCAGTAAGAAGCCCGACATTATCGGCGCCGTACACCGAAACTAGATCTCGGAATTTTTGGTTGGACAGTGCTTTGATTGGTGTGGTGTAGAACGCCTTTTGTCCGGCGTCAATGGCCCGACGTAGCGCATGCTCAGCGATGAGGGTCTTACCCGCCCCGGTTGGTGCCGCTACTAGAACCGATTCGTCACGGTCTATTGCCTCCATGGCCTCAAGTTGGAAACGATCAGGAGTAAACGGCTGTACGTCAGATAAATCCACGATGCCCTATGCCCCGGTTTCAGCGGCGCGGACACGGCGGGCACGTAGTCGCCCAAAGATAATGGCTACTTCGTAAAAGATGTACATCGGAACGGTGAGAACCATGAGCGTAAAGGGGTCACCACTGGGCGTGATGACTGCGGTCAACACGACGATCCCAACAACGGCGTAGCGACGCCACTCGCGCAGCTGTTGGTTGGTCAAAAGACCGGCGATCTGCAGAAAAATTAGCAGAATCGGAAACTCAAACCCAAGACCGAACGCCAACATCATTTTGACTACGAAACTGAGGTACTTGTCGGGTGAAAAGAAGGTGACCAAGTCCTGGCCACCAATATTGTCCAGAAATTCCAACGCTCGAGGAAGACTCCAGTAGGCCAATCCCGCCCCGAGAGTGAACAATAAGACGCCGGACACCACGAAAAGTATTCCATAACGGCGTTCCCGCTTGTACAGCCCGGGCGAAATAAATCCCCACAGCTGCCAAAGTATGACCGGCATAGCGAGAGCAAGTCCCGAATATCCAGCCACGGTCATACGTACCCGGAAACTCTCCAAAGGATCGGTTACCAGAAGCTGGCAGGCAGGGTTAGCGTCGTATAACTCTTCACCTGCTTCAATGGCACTGGCCAGCTTGGCATCACAATTGGTTTGGTAAGGCGCTTTGAGAAATTCCAGGATTGTCTCGTAGAAAATCCAGCCGAGAACCGCTCCGATGGCAATAGCCAGGACCATCTTGATGAGCCGGTTTCGCAGTTCGAAAAGATGTTCCATGAGCGGCATTCGGCCGCCTTTAAATTCTGTTTCGCCGACAGGAGTCATCAGGCGGGTTCGTCAGTTGGTTCGTCAGCGAGGGCGTTCGTCGGCTTTTCCGCATCGGAAGCCTCAGCCTCAGTGGCTGTAACGGGTTGCTCTCCGGCGAACATGCCGGCTGTTTCTGCGGTGCTGATTGGTGGAGCGACGGTGTCATCGCCGACCTCGTCCGCTGAGGGTGCATCGGTCTCATTCGAATCGGTCGTACCTGCGGTTGCGGCTGCGCTAAGCGCCACACTTCTGGCTGGCCATGGTGTTTCAGGCGGCTTTTTTGACGGTTCGTCTTGCGCAACTAGGCGACGTCCCTTCTCGCGTGCCTTGGCCTCTATCTCAAGATCGGACGCGGTACGTTTGAACGACTGGCGGGTTTGGTCAACCTCGCGCTTCAGGTCAAGTACTTCGTCGGGCACGGCATCTTTAATTTCCTGGCGGAAGTCGTTCGACATCGACCGCAGATTGCTCAGAAACTCACCCGCTTGTTTGGCCGCACCGGGGAGTTTGTCGGGGCCAAGCACCAGCAAGGCAACCAACATGATGACGAGAAGCTCGCCTCCTCCAATATTGAACATGGCAAGAGTCTACGAGACTGGGAAGCGCCGTAGTTGCGCAGTAACGGTTTGGATCTCGTTCTGCTGCTGTTTAGTGACCAATAACACGCCCATATGCGTACCAAGCTGCTGGAGATGAGCTATTTGGCGCCGGAGGCCGACGGCCGCAACGAGGACGAATGCCGATCCCGACGCGATCAGCAACACCACGGCGAACCAAATTGTTGTCATGGGAAGGAGATTAGCGCGTACCGTTGTCATGGATAGCTCTTCGGAGTATCCATCGGACCGATCGGCACAAACTTGAGCTTAAGGTTCGCTGCCCGCCTACTATTCGCACTCCAGTCGTCAAACCCGGATTTCCATGTCGCCTCGAATTACTCGTCTCCGCCCGATCCCGATCGGGTTTGCCCATCGCGGTGCATCGGCCACCGCTCCCGAGAACACCCTGCCCGCATTTGCTCTCGCACTCGAACTGGGTGCCACGGGCCTAGAGAGCGATGTCTGGGTGACCAGTGACGGTGTGGCCGTCCTCGACCACGACGGATTAGCGGGTCGTCAAGGACTTCGTCGACCGGCCATTGCATCGGTAGCGCAGGCCGATTTACCGTCGCACATACCGTCAGTCAGCGAACTGTTCGCTCACTGCGACACCCAATTTGAGCTATCCCTTGATGTCAAGGATCCAGCGGCAATACAACCGCTCATGGACGCAGTTGCCTTGGCAGACCCCGATGGGTCTCTTGGGTGCATGAGCCGACTGTGGCTCTGTCATCCCAACGTCGACCTCCTGCAGTCATGGGGCGAGCGGTGGCCCCGTGCGCGCCTGGTGCACTCCGAACGGCTCCCTCGTCTAACTCAGTCACCCGAACAACACGGCGCTCAACTTGCCGAGGCCGGCTTGCACGCGATGAATATGCACTACTCCGACTGGAGTGCTGGTTTGGTGACCTTATTTCATCGCTTTGGTCTGCATGCCTTTGGATGGGACGCGCAACATCCCCGTGTTCTGGCCCAGCTTCTCGATATCGGCATCGACGCTGTCTATAGCGACCACACGGCCAAAATGATGGCGGCTATCGGCGAGGCCTAATCCGCAGGGTGGCGGGACCTACAGCCAGCCAATACCGCTGAGCGGCCATATCTTGACGAAAGCACGGCCCACGATCTCGGTCTCCGATATTGGTCCAAATACCCGACTATCGGTCGAATTGTCGCGGTTGTCGCCCATGACAAACACGTGGTCTTCAGGGACGGTGCAAAGATCAATACCACCGCATACAGCGACGATTTCGTCATTGCGGAATCCGAGCCACACCGTGTCTTTTCCTTGCACATATGACTCGATGAGTTTGCGACCATCGACATAGACCGAACCATCGACAAGTTCGACGGTTTCACCCTCCAAGGCGATGACGCGTTTAATTAGATCTGGGGTGGTGGAATTGAGAACCTCTGGCTTCGAGAACACGACCAAATCGCCGCGGTTGACCCCGTGAAAGTCATAGGACAATTTATTGACAACAATACGATCGTCTTGCCCTAACGTCGGCTCCATCGACTCGCTGGGGATGTAATAAGCAGCCACCAAAAACGTTTTCACCAGGAACGCAACGACGATCGCTCCCGCGATAACAGCGATCCATTCGACAATCGCACGACTGCGGTCCGAATCAGGTTTGTCGCCAAACAATGACGGATCGGGTTCGGCCCGCTGAGCGACGTCATCTTGGTCGAAAACTGAGGCCCGTTGTTCAACTTTGGGGGCTCCGAAGAGGTCGGCGTTACGATTTGGTACTGATTGGGTGGCACTACGGGAGGACCCGTCGTCGCCTTGGCGCCGGCGTTCTGCCATTTCCTGGGCTTGACGCCGCTCCTCGTCGGTCAAAGGGCGTCTCTGAGTCGGCTGGCCCGGCGGGACCACATTGGGGCGCTGTTGCGCTGACCGCACACGTGGCTGAGCAGAAGGGCGGGTGGGATCAGATGGGCGCGTCTGCTCGGTCGGTGCGGTGTCGTCGGCGACAGGAGCTTCCTCAGTTGGAGGCGGGTGCGGCGAGGCAACCTCATCGGTGGAGGTGGCGTTCTTGATCGCCGCAGCCACAATTCGATCAACCCACTCGGGATCATCTAATGCCGCTAAATCATCTGGGGCCGTATCGTCTCCACTCACCGAAAAGACGCTACCTCAACGCGGCGGCGTTGCGGTTCACCCTTCATTGGTTCTGTACCGTTCCAAAATCTTTCGGGCCATGATCGCGGCGCGGTCAGGCGCCGCCACGCCATCTACATCGAGCAGCTGTCCAGCTGGTCCGAGTTGCAACAGCATCCGATCGAGCCAAGCGAACGCACTAATGCCCAGCGTGACCTTAAAGCCATCATCGGTCATCTCGCTAGCCCGGCAGGGGTACGCCGAAGCAATCCATTCACCCGCGGACTGAAGCAACAAGGTCACCTCGATAGGCCCTGTGCTTGGTCGCAAGTTGGTCGGGTCTTCTTCGTTGCGCACAAAGCTGCGACCCGTTAACTCGGTGCTACGAATTCGATCGGCGCGGAACACTCGGATGTCCTGGGCTTTATGGCAGTACGCATCCACGTACCACTGCCCGTCCTCAAGAAAAACCCGATTGGGTTCGATTATTCGGCTCGACCGTTCGTCGCGTCCGTAGCTGTAGTAGTCGATTTGCAATTCATGATTCGCGGCGGCAGCGGCACGCAACGTGGTCAAGATTGGTTCGTCTACTCCACCGAGCCGCACACCAACAGGGACCCCGTCTTCCAGCCCGAGAGCGGCAGCTAGTTTGGCGAGACCACGGGCAAGGGCACCGTCTGGCTCTGCGCCCGGTACGGCAAGAAGGCTGCTCCCCGCCGTGACGAGTGCGAGGGCTTGATCGGGTGTGAGACGCAGGGACTTGCCAAAGAAGTCGGCGTACCGAATCCAGACCATGCCGTCGTCGATCATCACCTCGATGAGCTGATCGGGGCTGAAAGGGTAAACACCGACCATGAACACAATTTCTTCAAGGTCCGAAAGCAAACGGTCTTCGGGATAATCAAAACGCCGACTAATTTCCGCTATGGGAACGCCATCTTGAGCGGCCACCCACGGCACGATCGACAACAGCCGTTCGAGGCGAGCCCTGGCATTCAGTCGAGCGTCGCGGTTCGTCATTGCTGGGAACCCAACGTAATAACGTGGCACCAGTTGGTAACCGCGTCGCGAAGCTCGGGTGGAGACAGAACTTCGGCATGGTCCAGGAAACTAAGCACGAACGTGACAAACGCCGATTCGTTGGTAACCGAAAGCTCCACCACGACCGATCCGTCGTCGTGGCGTTCGACAACCGACTCATGTCCGATTTCAAAAGGCACAGAGCCAGCTTGATCGGCATCAATCTGCACACGGGCAATTATTGGTTGATCAGGTCCGAGTTCCCACGGTTGCGTCCAACGAGCAGTCCCAACCTTTCGGCGCGTCGCCGAGCCAACCTCGCCTAGTGACAGTTGATCGCCCATGCGATCGACCCGGAAGTTGCGTTCGGCCTGGCGATCTAAATCCCACGCTGTGAGGTACCACCGGCCCCGTTGGAAGTCGATCCGCTGTGGCTCGACGTTACGCACCTCGTCTCGGTAGCCAAACTGCACAAGTCGTCGATCGGTCAGCGCACCAAAAAGATCGCTAAGCACAGGCGAACCCGGCATCGCCGCTAACGGCTGTTCGGCGTCTCCTGTGGCTTGCCCGGTTAGCCCGCCTAGCTTAAGAAGCGCTTGGCTCGACGCCCCCTCGTCGAACTGAATTGCACGGGCCGCCATATGCAGAGCGGCTAACTCGTCGGGCTCCAGATCAGGATCCTTCAGGAAGTAGTCATCTTTTCGGATGCGGTAGCCGTCGATCGGCGTATCGCTTAGGTAGGTGTCCTCCATCGTTATAGGGACGCCCATTTCCCTCAGGTCTTCCTTGTCGCGTGAGAAGGCTCGCCGGAAGGCAACCAAGTCATCGGGATAGCCCGGAATACGTTCGCGGATTTGCTCAGCGGTAAGTGGGCGCTCGGTATGAAGAAGAGCCGCCGTGAGATTGAGAAGTCGTTCGAGTTTTGCCATGGGCTAGAGCGAAGCTATGAGCTTGTCGACCCGATCATCTTTTGCCTTGAACGGGTCCTTGCACAATACGGTGCGCTGCGCCTGATCGTTGAGCTTGAGATGGACCCAGTCGACCGTGAAGTCCCGGCGCTTCTCTTTGGCCTTGCGAATGAACTCGCCTCGTAGATGAGCCCGGGTTGTTTCGGGAGCGTACTTCATTGCTCGGGAGATGTCTTGATCGTCGCAGATGCGATCCACCATGTCCCGGTCTTGGAGCCGGTAGAAGAGCCCCCGTTCGCGGTTGATGTCGTGATATTGCAAATCGAGGAGGCCAACTCGGGGGTCATCTAAAGCAAGGCCATGACGCTCCCGGTAGGCCTCAACCAACTTGTGTTTGATTACCCAATCAACTTCACGATCAAGACTAAGCGGATCACTTTCGATACCCGTTAGGCAATGTTCCCACATAACAAGAGCTTGCTTCTCCAGGTCGTCCAGGTCGTTTCGCGTCGCAAACCGTTGGGCCCGTTCGAGGTACTCAGCTTGGATCTGCAGCGCGGTAACCTCGCGCCCATTGGCCAAACGGACCTGACGGCTACAGGTAATGTCATGGCTTATTTCGCGGATAGCACGGATCGGGTTTTCGAGCGTCATGTCTCGTAGGACGACCGTTGGGTCTTCGATCATCCGCAGCATCAAACTGGCCGCACCCACCTTTAAGAAATTGGCGTACTCGCTCATGTTCGAATCGCCGACGATGACATGCAGTCGTCGGAACCGTTCGGCGTCGGCATGTGGTTCGTCTCGGGTGTTGATTATTGGACGAGACCGTGTCGTGGCGCTAGACACGCCCTCCCAAATATGTTCGGCGCGCTGACTTATACAAAACTGTGCTCCCCTGCCGGTATGAAGAATCTTCCCCGCCCCGGCATAGATCTGGCGACTGATCAAGAACGGAATAAGCACTTCGGTGTACGCGGTCATGTCGTCGCTGCGATCAGTCATGTAGTTCTCGTGGCACCCGTAGGAATTACCAGCGGAGTCCGTGTTGTTCTTAAAAAGGTAGATATCGCCCTCAATGCCCTCCTCGCGCAACTGCTCCTGCGCACTCGCCAACAACTGTTCGAGGATGCGCTCACCGGCCTTGTCATGGACAACCAGGTCGTAGATGCTGTCACATTCTGGGGTTGCGTACTCCGGGTGCGAACCTACGTCGAGGTACAAACGCGAGCCATTGGCCAAAAATACATTGCTGCTTCTACCCCAGGAAACGACTCTCCGAAAAAGATAGCGAGCAACCTCGTCCGGGCTTAGTCGACGTTGACCATCCTGGGTGCAGGTAATCCCGTATTCATTTTCTATCCCAAAAATGCGTCGGTGCATGGTTAGCTCACGCTACTCGTAAGCCACCTGCGGACCAGCGCCACCTCGGTCTTAGCCACTAATGAGCGACTGCAAAGTATCGCCCTCAATACGGCGAAAACAACGTCGTGGTTCGCCGCGCGTCAACACTGCTACTTCGATGTCGTCCGCAGCCAAAGACCGATCTGGCCCACTTAGTGCATCGACAGCAGCAGTGAGTGCCGCCTCGAATGTCATAGAATCGCTGTAGGCCTGGTCGAGTCGTTCGTCGATTACGTCAGCTTCGCCGCCAAGGACCGTGTGGTCGGTCTCATCGTTGACCGTGCCGTCATAGCGAATATGGAACATTTGATCATCGGCCGCAGTGTCTCCGATTTCGGCGACCAAAATTTCGACTTCCATTGGTTTCATTTCGTGGGTGAACGTTTGTCCCAAAATCTGGGCGTATTGATTCGCCAGACTCTGAGCATCGACGTCCTCGCGACTGTAGGAGTAGCCCTTTAGATCGGCGTGACGAATACCAGCGATGCGGAGTTGGTCAAATTCGTTGTATTTACCTACACCACCGAAAGCGATTCGGTCGTAAATTTCGCTGACCTTGCGCAAGGTATTAGATGCGTTTTCCGCCACGATCAAGATGCCATCGGCGTAGGACAACGCAACCAGACTCCGACCGCGCGCGATCCCCTTGCGCGCATAGTCGGCGCGGTCCTTCATGATTTGTTCAGGCGCTACATAAAATTGATTAGTCATCGGAGCTCCTGCGTGCGCTGTTGAAGGATGGCTTGAAAGCGACTTTCGACATCGGCATCATCGAGTCGTTCGAACCCATCGGCACTAATGCTCGCCACGATCGGATAGATCCGACGCATAGGGTCGGGTCCGCCCGTCGCACTGTCCGAATCGGCAGCCTGCTCGAGGGCAGAAATCGCTAGGGCGGCAGCATCATCGAATGACATGTCGTGGCGCCAACCCAATTTGATGACCTGACCGGCATGCAGACTTCCGGAACCAGTGCTGGTGTAGTCATGTTCTTCGTATCGGCCGCCGGTAATGTCGTACTGGAACAGCCGCCCTTCCGAAAGCTGTAGGTCGTACCCGGCAAAAACCGGAACCACGGCAAGTCCTTGCATGGCAGCCGGTAAATGGTTTCGGAGCATCTGGCCAAGTTGGTTTGCTTTGCCATCGAGGCTGAGCGACGAGCCCTCAACTTTTTCGTAGTGTTCGAGCTGGAGTTGGAAAAGTCGAACCATTTCTATGGCTGGTCCTGCGGCGCCGGCAATAGCGACACCTGAGTGACGATCCGCAGCAAACACCTTGTCCATTTGTCGGTGACTTATCAGGTGGCCGGAGGTGGCCCGTCGGTCACCAGCCATGACCACACCATCGGCATAGCGAATCGCCAGCACGGTGGTCCCGTGGGTGATCGCAAATTCGCTGCCAATAGGCCGGGTCAGTTCGCGCGGTTCAAGCTCTAGGGCTTGAAGAAGTCCCATGAAACTGGGACCTGGGTCGGTAGTTGAGTCAAATAGGGGAAGTGTCATTGGCCCCCCTTTTGGATGTAGGACTTCACAAATTCTTCGGCGTTAGTTTCCAAAACGGTGTCAATTTCGTCGAGGAGGTCGTCCATCTCAGACTTCAGCCGACTGGCAGTCTCGGCTCCTGCGGACGCTGATTCGTCCGAGGCAACATCGGCTGCATCGTCTCGTTCGGTGTTGCGTTGCTGTTTTTCTTGTTCTGCCATGGTGGCTGAAGCTCTTTCTGCTAATTAGCTATTCCCAGCGCTGTCGAGTCTGGCCAACAGGTCGTCAGCTGTCTCACACTCGTCTAACAACGTACCTACATGGGCGCGAGTCCCACGCAACGGTTCGTTCATCGGCACCCGTCTAAGGGTGACTCCGTCGATATCAAATACTAAGGAGTCCCAGTTGGCTGATACAACATTGTCGGGCCAACGTCGGAGGCACTCGCCGCGAAAGTAAGCCCGGGTATCTTCGGGCGGATGGTGGGCGGCTTGCCGTGCTGCGCCTTCATCCACCAAAGTCTCCATACCCAATTTGTTAAATATGGACCTTTCAGGGCGGAGGTCATGGAACTGAAGCGCCATGGCGGCCAACCGGGGATCTTCCCAGCCAACATCATGACGAGTTGCGTAGCCGTCGAGTAGACGGTATTTGGCTACCCAATCGATTTGGTCAGCGAGTTGCATGGGGTCATTTTCAAGTCGTGCCAGAACCGATTCCCATCGATCGAGTATCTGCACTGCAACATCGCCTCCGACATCTGCCGCGCCACGTTCGCTTATGTAGCGTTGGGCGGACGCAAACAGTTGCCATTGAATATCCAGTGCCGTGATGCGCGAGCCATCGGAGAGTTCCAATGGTCGCTGAAGGCTCAGGTCTGTACTAACCGATTGCAACGCCCGCACCGGGTCCACGAAGTCCCAGCCATTGTCTAAGTAGTCGTCCTCAATCATGGCCAAGACAATGTTGGTGACACCCACCTTGAGGAACGTGGCGACCTGGGACATATTGGCGTCGCCCACGATCACGTGCAGTCGGCGGTACTTCCGGGCATCAGCGTGGGGCTCGTCACGGGTGTTGATGATGGGCCGTTTGAGCGTGGTTTCGAGGCCTACGCGTTCTTCGAAGAAATCGGCGCGCTGGGTGAGTTGGAACGGAACGTCACGGGCGTCTTGGCCGAACATCTCGGAGCCCACCTTGCCCGATCCGGTGTAAATCTGCCGCGAAATAAAATGGGCGGTGGCGTGGTGAACAACATGGTCGAAAGGCGTGTGTCGGTCTAGGAGGTAGTTCTCGTGGCACCCGTAGGAATTTCCCTTGCCGTCGGAATTGTTCTTATGGACAACAAGTTCTTGGCCGTCGGGAAGCAGACGCTTAGCGGCGGCCATCGACTCAATAGCGATCAGTTCAGCGGCACGGTCATAAAGCACCACGGAAAGTGCGTCGGCGCATTCGGGCGTAGAAATCTCTGGATGAGCGTGGTCAACGTAGTAACGGGCGCCATTGGTCAGGACAGCATTGACAAGGTGCGTCTCGGTGGGTGGCGCGAGAGCGCCCTGCGGAGTGGCCCCTCGGGCATCGGCAAAGGGCGACTCGTCACTGAAGTCCCAAGCAACATCGGGGGCAAGTCCGGAGGCTTCTGTACCGGCGGCCAGGTAGGCCCGAATCAGCAAGGATGACGCCTCAATAGGGTTGGGCTCGGGAACGCCTCGATGCGTGATCCCGTACTCAGTTTCTATTCCACATACCTTCGGGATGGCCATAACCAAGGACGCTAGCTGGCGCGGACAGTTATAAGTATTGTCCGGTGCCGACACCTTCAATGGCCTTACCACCATGGGGATCGGCGTCTTGGGTCATTAGCGTGCGAACAAACACGATGCGTTCGCCCTTCTTACCGGAGATCCGTGCCCAGTCATCGGGGTTGGTGGTATTTGGGAGGTCTTCGTGTTCTTTGAACTCTTGATGCACCGAGGCAATGAGGTCTTCAAGAACCACACCGCGGTTTCCTCCGGCGAGTTCGCGCTTGATGGCAAGTTTTTTCGCCCGTCGGACAATGTTTTCGATCATGGCGCCAGACGAGAAGTCACGGAAGTACATGATTTCTTTGTCACCGTTTTGGTAGGTGACCTCAAGAAACTGATTCTGCTCCTCGGCCGCGTACATGTCGGCCACGGTTTGTTCGATCATCCCCTGTATGGCTTTGT
>CAWKZT010000056.1:0-11175 GCA_963854565.1 Acidimicrobiia bacterium | reverse complement strand
CCGGAGTTGGTCCAGAACGCACCACCGAACGCGATGGCCGCGGCCGCACCGACCGCAGCCAATGGCCAGCGGACGCCGACCTGCACCACGGCGAACAACGATGCGGCGACCAGGCCCGTGATCAGCGCAATGCCGCGGCCATCCATGACGACCCGCTGCGGCCTGTCGCGCGTGCTCGGCAAGGTCCGCCATCCTGCGGCCAGGGCGAGGGCCGTGATCGGCAACTGCACGACGAAGATCATTCGCCACCCCGCGACGGCGAGCAGGCCAGCGGTGATCGCCGGGCCGCCGAAACCCAGCGTCCCCCAGACCATCGAGTTTGCCGCAAACGCCCTGGCCCGCAGCCGCGGCGGATAGGCGAGACCGACAGCGGTCATCGCGACCGAGATCACCAGACCGCCACCGATGCCCTGCAGCGCGCGAGCGGCCACGAGTATCTCCATGTTCGGAGCCGCCGCAGCCGCCGCACTCGCGAGCAGGAACCACACACCGGTAGCACGAAACGTTCGTCGAACGCCGACGGCATCGATGATGGGACCGGCCGTAATGCCGGCAACAGCGGACGTCGCCAGGAACGCAGTGATTACCCACGGGAGGAGCGCGACCCCTCCGAGGTCATCGGCGATCGACGGCAGAGCTGCGACCAACGCGAGACCATCAAACGCCGCAATCGCTACAATGGTCAGGTTCGCGAGCGTGACAGGAAGATAGTCGGGAGACCAAATGCCACCGGTTGTTTCCCTTTGCTCGAACGAGTCCACCGCTGCACGCTACATGCCGACCACCTCTAACTGAACCCGTCATGCCCATTTACACAGAACACTGCAAACCCTCGGGTGCGTCTCGCCTCGGAGACGACGAAGTCGCCATGGCTCGAGTTGAGCGTCCGAGTCGGGTCGAGAAAGTCGTCGAACAAGAATGGCGGAGGTGGACGGGAATCGAACCCGCCACAGAGGGATCGCCCCTGTCACCCGCTTTGAAGGCGGGGGAGCCCACCAGGTACTCTGACACCTCCTGGAAGACTCAGGACGGTAGCGCGGCGCGCCGAACTAAGCCCACCTAGAGCTGAAGTTATATAAAGCTAAACCGATAAGAGGTCTCGGGCGCCGGTATCGCTGGAAGGGTGCCGTAACTTACTCATGGCGCGGGCTTCGATCTGACGAATGCGTTCACGGGTGAGATCGAAATGTTCGCCGACCTCTTCGAGCGTGCGAGGTTCGCCCCGGTCAAGACCAAAGCGAAGTTTAAGAATCTCGCGTTCTCGTTCGTCCAATGGGCCGAGGAGGCGAGAGATCTCGTCCGGCAACAGCGAAGTAGCTGCAACCTCGAACGGTGAGTCGGCACCACGATCTTCGACTACGTCGCCAAGTTCGGCATCGCCATCTTCGCGAAGTGGTTCAGAAAGTGAAAGCGGTTCGGCTGCGAAACGCAAGGCTTCGGTGACCTTTTCTTCGGGGAGGTCGACTTCGGTAGCCAGCTCCGAAAGCGTGGCTGGGCGGCCGTGCTTGAGTTCGAGTCGGGCACGAGCCTTTTGCAAACGAGCAAGAGTGTCGCCGGCGTGAACGGGAAGGCGGATGGTGCGGCCGGTGTTGGCAATGCCTCGGGTAATTGCCTGACGGATCCACCAGGTTGCGTAGGTAGAGAACTTGAAGCCCTTGCGCCAGTCGAACTTCTCTACGGCGTGCATGAGGCCCAAGTTGCCCTCTTGAATGAGATCAAGCAGAGGCAACCCGGAGGCTTGGTACTTCTTGGCGATGGATACTACAAGACGCAAGTTGGACTGTACGAAGGTGCGTTCGGCATCTTCGCCCTTACGCGATGACCGGCGGAGTTCGCGCTTGCGGGCAACCGTGGGCTTTTCAGTGGTGTCGAGTTCTTGGCGAGCTGCGACCCCTTCTTCGATGGCCTGAGCTAGTCGGACTTCATCGTCCTTCGTGAGGAGTGGATACTGACCGATGTCCGTCAGATACAGGCGGACGAGATCTTCATCGTCCCTATCAGCAGCTTTTGCCACGTTGCACGCTCCCCAATTCGCTATGACCTGTTACAGAAATGAGGGGCACAATTTCCCCCCACCCAACATTTCTGATAGGCGACTTCTCAGAACCTTACCGACTCGCCCCAAAGCTCCCACCTGCCAATTTTACCCCGACAGCTAGAGGACCTCGTTATTTGCTATGGGTTCGCAATAGTTGCGGGCGGACCGCTAGCTCAGATCAAGTTGGATATGGCGCATGGTTCGTTGCAATGAGGCATCGGACACGGGGTTCAACCGCTCCCACACATCGGCGTAATCTGACCGCAACTTATCTACTGCCGTTTGCAAAAAACCCAATCGATTAGTGTCGTCGGGTTGTGCCAGCGGACTCCACCTCGAACCCAACCGAATAAAACTGGACGCTTCGAGTGCCGGCGAATCAGCCATCTGTGATTCCAATAACTGGGCATGGTTGCCAAACAGGCGAGACATCACGGCGTACTGAATCTGCAAGGCATCGTCGGGTTCGTCAGCGGACCAAACCCCGATGATCTCAGACAGGCGTCGATTGACCGCAACGTGCTCGCCCAACCAATCAACCAGTTCGACAATCATGATCTGGCTCATCAATGGCCCCGATAACGACTGGTGATGGGGACACGGCGGTCCTTGCCGAACGCCTTGGGGGACACGCGCGGACCAATGGGGCTTTGTCGACGCTTGAACTCGGCAATCCCTACCAGCCTCGTGAGGCGTTTGACGATGGCTTCGTCGTGCCCATCGGCAATGAGTTCACGGGCAGTACGCCCCTTCTCGACTATTTCGATCAACAAAGGATCGAGTACCTCATAGGGCGGCAGGCTTTGGTCGTCGCGTTGATCGGGGCGCAACTCGGCTGACGGGGCCTTGGTGATAATGGACTCGGGGATGAGTTCGTATCCCGCTTGCTCGTTTCGCCAGCGACAGAGGTCGTAAACCGTGAGTTTCCAAAGATCCTTGATTACGGCAAAGGCCCCCGCTGTGTCGCCATACAGCGTCGAGTAACCCACTGCCGTCTCGCTCTTGTTACCGGTGGTAAGAACCAGCCAGCGAAACTTATTCGCCAGGGCCATGAGCAACACCCCTCGAATACGCGACTGCAAATTTTCTTCGGTTACGTCAGCTTCGTGTCCTACAAACGACGGTGCCAACATGTTGAGCATCGCCGAGTGCGCCGGCTCAATTTCGATGACCCGATGGTCACAACCGAGATTAAGGGCCAAGCGTTCGGCGTCGCCAAGTGAGTGCGGACTAGAGAAGCGGCTAGGCATAGCAACGGTGTGCACATGATCGGCCCCCAACGCATCGGCAGCAACAACGGCTACCAGTGCCGAGTCGATACCGCCCGAAAGGCCTAGCGCAATGTCGGTGAACCCATTCTTGTGAACGTAATCACGGGTGCCGGTGACAATAGCGGCGTAGATCTCGGCCAGCGGCGACAACTCGTCGACGGTAGTCGTCGTGAGTATCGGGCGCTCCCCTGTTGGAGCATCGGTGACATGCACGACAGGAAAGTGCTGCGGTACGTCGCGTACCGGCGTGGGATCGATATCAATGACATAAACCTCTTCGGTAAACTGGCCCGCACGACCAACGATCTCGCCGTCGGCGTTGACCACGACCGAGTCACCATCGAACACCAACTCGTCTTGACCGCCCACCAGATTTACGTAAGCAATTGGCACACCGGTTTCTCGGGCCCGGGTACAAACGATCTCGTTGCGGCGTAGGCGTTTGGCGGCGCGGTACGGAGATGCATTGATGTTCAGAATGATCTGGGCCCCGCCCGCGGCGAGTTGATTACACGGACCACCAGAAACCCAAAGGTCTTCACATATCGACACGCCCATCGCTACGCCGGCAATCTCGTACAGGTTCATCGAACCTTGGCCCGCCAGGAAGTAGCGGTTCTCATCGAACACGGTGTAATTGGGAAGTTCGCGTTTGTGGGCGACACCATGCACCCTGCCGCCGGCCAACACGGCCGCCCCATTAAATACTCGGTCGCCTTGACCATCAGGAAATCCAACCACCGCGGCACAGCTACTGGTTGCTGCGGCGACCCGGTCAAGTTGCACACGGCAGTCTTCGACGAAGGCAGGCTTCAACCAGAGGTCCTCAGCTGGATATCCGCTAATTGATTGTTCGGGAAATAGTGCCAGGTCGCACCCCTGCGACTCGGCCTCTGCCAGCGCAGCAATAATCGCGTCGGCGTTACCGACCAAATCACCAACGGTGAGATTAAGTTGACACAACGCTATTCGTACCGACATCGTGGAGACAGGATAGTAACTATCCGCGCTGAGTGAGGAACTCATCCAATGGAAGAATTCTGTCGCTCAACATGCGAACGGTTGGCGCACCTCCAGCGGATACGAGCACAACCGTTCGCCCCATTGTGAGCGCCGCTACTGCGAAGCTTGCAAGGCCTGATTAAGATCCCACGTGATGTCGTCAATGTCTTCAAGACCGATTGATAGACGAATCATGTCGGCAGATACACCCGCCGAAGCCTTGTCCACATCGGACAATTGCTGATGGGTGGTCGACGAGGGGTGGATGACAAGGCTCTTGGCATCACCCACATTGGCCAGGTGCGACAACAGTTTCACCGAGTCAATGAACTTCTTGCCTGCTTCATGGCCGCCCTTGATACCGAAGGAAAAAATGGCACCTGGGCCCTTTGGCATGTAGCGATCGGCCAGCGCATTGAACTCGTTGGAAGCAAGCCCGGGGTATGCCACCCACTCGACGAGATCGTGGTTCTCTAGGTACATGGCCGCAGCTGTCGCATTGGCTACGTGACGATCCATACGTAATCCGAGGGTCTCAATACCTTGCAAAATTTGGAAGGCATTGAATGGGCTCATCGACGGGCCAAAGTCACGAAGACCGAGCACACGCGCAGCAATGATGAACGCAATCGGGCCAACCGCGTCGGTGAACACGGCACCGTGGTAGCTCGCCGAGGGCTGCGTGAGCTGTGGGAAGTTGCCCTTCGTCCAATCGAAGGTTCCGCTGTCGACGATGACTCCGCCCATCGACGTTCCGTGACCACCCAAGAACTTGGTGGCGGAGTTAAGCACGATGTCGGCGCCATGTTCGATGGGCCGGCAAAGGTAGGCCGTGGCAAAAGTGTTGTCGATGACCAGGGGAATATTGTGGCGGTGGGCAATCTCGGCCACGGCAGCGATGTCCACAATGTTGCCGCGCGGGTTGGAGATCGTCTCGGCGTACAAGAACTTGGTCTTGTCCGTGATGGCCGCTTCGAAGTTGGCCGGATCATCAGGGTTTACGAAGGTGGTGTCCCAGCCAAGCTTGCGGAAGCTGTGATCGAATTGGGTGTATGTGCCGCCGTAGAGGGTGGCCGCACTGACAATGTGATCTCCAACCTCGCACAATGTGGCCGCGGTAATGAATTGGGCCGACTGACCACTTGCGGTGGCCAGGCCAGCGGCGCCGCCCTCGAGCGATGCCACTCGCTGCTCCAACACGTCGGTGGTGGGGTTCATAATGCGGGTGTAAATGTTACCAAATTCGGCCAAACCAAACAGGCGGGCGGCGTGCTCAGAATCCTCAAACGAGTAGGCCGTTGTCTGGTAAATCGGTACGGCCCGAGCGCCCGTCGTGGGATCGGGTTCGTAGCCAGCGTGCAAGGTGCGGGTATTAAAACCCAATTCGTGTTCGGTCTCGTCGCTCATGGGGGGCTTCTTTCGTAAGGGTATGCGGTGACGATAGCTCGGCTCGGCGTCAATGAAAAGTCCCAAGACGCAAGAATGGGACCAACTCCGAAGAGTAGGTCCCATTCTCAAAAGTACGGACAAAAGGCTGGATTATCCAGTCTTTAGCGGACTAGCTTGCGGCGTCTGCGCACACGGTGTTGACCATCAAGTACGAAAGCATGTACGGATCAGCGTTGGCGTTGGGGCGACGATCTTCGATGTAGCCCTTCTGCTCCTGGGCAACCTGCCAAGGAATACGGACCGAGGCACCACGATCGGACACACCGTAACTGAATTCGTCAAAACGCTGGGTCTCGTGATCGCCGGTGAGGCGTTCTTCAATACCTGCGCCGTAGCCAGCGAGGTGCTCTTCGACCTTGCCGGGGGCGCCCAGAGACTCGGCGGCGGCAATGACGGCGTCGTAGCCCTCACGCATGGCCTTGGTAGAGAAATTGGTGTGCATACCGGCACCATTCCAATCGCCCTTCATGGGCTTAGCTGCGAGACTGATCTCCACATTGTACTTCTCGCCCATGCGGTACAAGAGGTAACGGGCAATCCACATGTGGTCGCCGATTTCGAGTGCGTCGGCTGGACCAATCTGGAATTCCCACTGACCGGGCATGACCTCGGCGTTGGTTCCGGAAATCTTGAGACCAGCAGCGATGCAAAGAGCAGTGTGCTCCTCGACGAGATCGCGACCATGGATCTTGAGCGTGCCGATTCCGCAGTAGTACGGGCCCTGAGGGGCAGGGAAGCCGTTGGGCGGGAAGCCGGCCGGCCAGCCAGTAGCTGGATCAATGAGGGTGTACTCCTGTTCGAGGCCGAACCATGGTTCTTGATCGCCGTACAACTCAACGACTTCGCGCACCTTGGCACGAAGGTTGGTGGGGTGCGGGGACAGGTCGGCGGTTAGTGCCGTTTCGCACATCACAAGAATGTTGTCGCCACCACGAATGGGATCGGGGCATTGAAACACTGGCATAAGCACAACA
The DNA here is from genome assembly GCA_963854565.1 of Acidimicrobiia bacterium. Classification (GTDB taxonomy): domain Bacteria; phylum Actinomycetota; class Acidimicrobiia; order Acidimicrobiales; family JAHEJN01; genus CAWKZT01. The sequence goes on along the minus strand of CAWKZT010000056.1, from coordinate 4,441 downwards.
TCGGAGTTGTCGCCGGTTGCCTGGTTGGTGCTCGAGCCGTCGTAACCCCAGATTCCGGGGGTATCGCCGTCGGCGAGAATCTTGGTCTTGGAACGAATCTCGGCCGTCGGTTCATTGCCACCGATCCAGAGATATTCAGCCTGGTAAGCCACTTGTACGTCTCCATGTTGGATGAATAAGAATCACTCGAGATACTAGGCGTTAGGCCCACCCCGAGACCATTGATCCAACCAGCTTGGCGTGTCATTTCCATTATAGAAATGTGAACGGCGCGTTAACGAGCACCATTTGAGGCCATTTGCACTCGAATTTTGTCCAAAACGCGGCCATACTCTGCCTATGGAACCGCAGAAGGAATATGTCCTCCGTACTGTCGAAGAGCGCGGGGTACGTCTAATTCGACTCTGGTTTACCGACGTTTTGGGGCAACATAAGTCCGTAGCCATAACCCCAGCCGAACTCGAAGCAGCTTTCGAAGAAGGCGTACAATTCGACGGTTCCTCCATCGACGGGTTCAGCCGGGTCCAAGAATCCGACGTATTCGCTCGTCCCGATGCCAGCACTTTCGAACTGATTCCTTGGGCCGATCCATCTGAGCCTTCGGGCCGCATATTCTGCGACATCCACAACCCCGATGGCACGCCGTTCGAGGGCGACCCTCGACAAATCCTGCGTCGAAATCTCGATGTCGCCAAGGAGCTCGGCTACTCATTCTTCTGCGCTCCGGAGGTTGAATTCTACTACTTCCAAACGGGCGACCCAGCCGTTGGACCGGTACCCGTCGACCGTGCCTCCTACTTCGACCTCACGACTGCGGATGTCTCCAGCGATCTACGCAAGCGCACTATTCACACGCTGGAAGCCATGGGAATACCTGTCGAATACTCGTTCCACGAAGCTGGCCACAGCCAGCACGAGATCGATTTGCGCTACACCGATGCCCTAGAGATGGCCGACAACCTCATGACGTTGCGTCTCGTCGTGCGCAAAATTGGTGGCGATGCCAATCTCTTTGCATCCTTTATGCCCAAACCCATGGCCGATCAGGCCGGGTCCGGCCTACATACCCATATGTCACTTTTCCGGGACGACAAGAATGCCTTTTATGATCCTGATGACGACTACAACCTGTCGGTGGTCGCTCGACAGTTCATCGCCGGCATTCTCCACCACGCCCGCGAGATAAGCGCCATCACCAATCAACTCGTCAACTCCTACAAACGACTCGTCATCGGCGATGAAGCGCCTGTCTACATCTCATGGGCGCGCAACAACCGATCGGCGCTCGTTCGTGTCCCTGTCGTAAAGACCGGCAAGACATCCTCCACCCGTATCGAATACCGCGCTCTCGATTCTGCTGCCAACCCCTACCTATCGTTCGCGATGATCCTCGGCGCAGGTATGAAAGGAATCACCGAACAATACGAGCTTCGCGATGAGACACTTAGCAACCTGCACGAAGTAGAAAGTTCCGCCGACACCGACTTCGACGCACTCCCCCAGTCGCTTGGCGAAGCCCTCGATGTCATGGAATCGTCCGAGTTGGCCCGCGAAGTGCTCGGTGAACACGTCTACGAGTGGTTCCTCCGCAACAAGCGAGAAGAGTGGGCTGCCTACCAACGTCACGTCACCCCGTTTGAGATCGAACGTTACTTCCCTAACGTTTAACCCGTAATGTCACTCGACCCCCTCCTCGTGTTCCCGAATCCGGCTCCTCCCGAACTCGCCCAGGCTCTTGACCTGAGCGGGTTTCCGTGGAAAGCAGTCGAGGATGCGGCTGCCGCAATCACCGAAGCACCCGAAGATGGCTGGGGTGGCGCCATCGTCGTCGCCGACACTGACCCCGACGGGGCGTTCGCGGTATGCCGTGCGCTACGCAACGGCGACACTGTGCTCGAACCGTTACTCCTCATGATCAATGGTGGCCAGCTCAACGAACTCGAATCCCGCGATCCACTCTTCGATGACTTCTGTCTCACGCCTTTTCACCCACGCGAACTCGAAGCTCGGCTAAAGCATCTCTACTTCCGGGCAGGCCGTGGAACCCAGCCCGAAATCGTCGAATACGGTGGGCTGATCCTCAACCTCGAGACCTACCAAGCCGTCATCGACGGACGCCCCCTCGACCTCACCTATATGGAGTACGAGCTCCTCAAATTCTTATCGTCGCACCCGGGCAAAGTCTTCACCCGCGAAACCCTCCTCAACCGCGTGTGGGGCTACGACTATTACGGCGGCGCCCGCACCGTCGACGTCCACATTCGACGCCTGCGTAGCAAACTCGGCGAAGAACGGGCCAACCTCATCCAAACCATCCGATCCGTCGGCTACAGCTTCGGCCAAAGCCGCTGGGGGCTCTGACCTTGGTCAGTGATTCATAGCTTCGTAGCACTAAGGTCTGCGTATGGCTTGGATTTACACTGTTCCCGATGACCACAGCACACCAGACGACGTGGCTGGACTTTACGACCTGACTCGAGATCGCGATAGTGGCGAGGTCGACAACATCATGTCGATCCACTCGTTGCATCCAAAGGGGCTGGCGGCGCACAACTCGTTGTACACGGCGGTTATGGCGGGCACCAAGACACTGCGCAAGGTCGAACGCGAGATGATTGCCTTAGTAGTCTCGTTAGAGAACCGATGCCATTATTGAATTTCTCACCACCGTCGCGGTCTGCGACAACTCCTCAAAGACGACACCCTCGCCGAAGCTATCGAAGCCGACTGGGCTAGTGCCGATCTCTCGGACCGCCGACGGGCCATGTTGACCTACTCGATGAAACTCACTGTCGATCCCGGCGCCATGACCGAGGCCGATGTAGATGCACTACGCGCCGTTGAATTCACCGATCTCGACATCTTAAATATCTGCGAGGTCGTGGCTTATTACGCCTACGTCAATCGCATCGCTGACGGCCTGGGCGTGCCGGTCGAGGACGAAAACTAGCCCTCGTCGGGGAAAGCCAGTTTGTAAAATTCGGTGCCTTCGGTGCGGGATTCGTTATCGGCGTTAAGCGCCCATGCGGAGATCGTGGCCACGACGCTCATACCAATGAGAATGGCCACCGGGGCAATACACAAGATGGCAATAATGATGATGGTTCCCATGACCGCAGCCTACTTAACGAACGCGATAGCTTCGATTTCGATCTGAGCGCCCAATGGCAACTGATGCACCGCGATGGCTGATCGGGCCGGACGATGATCGCCGAAGCGAGCCACGTAGTGCTCGTTCATTAAGGCGTAGTCAGCCATGTCCAGAATGAACACCGTGGCCTTCACTACGTCGTCGAGCGTGGCGCCCTCTGAAGCAAGAACGGCTTCGAGATTGTCAAAGACCTGCTCAATTTCGGAGGCGATTCCGCCTTCCACAATTGATCCGTCGACAATGCCGATCTGGCCAGACGTGATGATGAGTTCACCAGCGCGAACAATGGGGGTGTACGGAGGAGTTGCCATGGGTGCAACGCTACACCGATGTGAGGGTTCAGCTGATATCCAGGCCGAAGAGCTCGCCAAATCGTTCGGCGTATTCTGTGTCGCTCTCGATGGCTCCCAGGTCGAGCCATTGGTCGTCGGTGATGCTCGCACGACCGTTGATGAGTTCGGATCCACCCCAGCCGCAGGTATAGCGAAACTTGGGTTTGTCGGCGGTACAGGCTTCGTACACGACCTCAGAAACCTCAGATGGATGTCCGGGATCAGCCATCCCTTTCATGTAGAACGCGAACAGGCGACGGTAGGCCTGGTCGTATTGCCCGGTTTCGTTGGGGGCATCAGTGTTCTTGGCCAAAATGGCGGTCTTGACGATGCCGGGCTCGATGATCACAACACGAATTCCAAACGGTGCAACCTCTTGGGCTAGGCCTTCGCTGAGACCTTCCAGGGCCCACTTAGACACCACATAAGGGGACTGCCCCAAGGCCGCAAAACGGCCAACGATCGACGAAATATTGACTATGACTCCCGAACCCTGCTCCCGCATCTGCGGCAAGACTGCCTGCACACAACGGACAACGCCATACAAATTTACGTCCATGACTTGCTTGTAGGTGTCGATTGGAACCTCCTCAAGCACACCATTGCCTGCCACACCGGCATTATTCACCAACACGTCGATGCGTCCCGCTTGCTCAATAATCGACGCCATGGCTGAGGTAACCGAATCATCGTCGGTCACTTCGCAAATGATTGGAGTGACGCTCACGCCAGCCGCCGCGGCCATTGCCTCCAGCTTCTCGCCCTTCTCGAGCGACCGCATGGTGCCGTACACATCCCAGCCCTTGCCAGCCAGATCGACAGCAACCTGTCGTCCAATTCCCGAGTTAGCTCCAGTAACAACAGCAACAGTCATCCGGCAACTGTAGATGCAGCCACCGGCACCCCCACACAATACTTCGTTCTCGGAGTAGGGGCAGTGCGTACCGCACTGCCCCTA
>CAWKZT010000055.1:0-11577 GCA_963854565.1 Acidimicrobiia bacterium | reverse complement strand
GCACCCCTGACACTCCGAGAACGTTTGGTAGAACGTGAGATTCGTGGTGGGTGGGGTTCGCTCGAACTGGTTAGACGTTGAACCGGAACTCGGTGACGTCGCCGTCTTGGAACTCGTAGTCCTTGCCTTCGATACGTAAGGTGCCGTCGGATCGGGCCGCGCTCCACGAGCCAGCATCGAGCAGGGTTTGCCACTGAATAACTTCGGCACGAATAAAGCCTCGTTGGAAGTCGGTGTGGATCACCCCGGCTGCCTCGGGGGCGAGTGCGCCAGAGCGGAACGTCCAAGCTCTGGTCTCTTTCTCGCCCGTCGTAAAGTACGTGCGAAGCCCAAGGGCGTGATAGGCGGCCCGGATGAACTTAGGAACGGCACCTTCGCCTAGCCCAAAGCCATCGAGCATTTCGGCTCGATCATCGGGTTCAAGTGTCGCAGCCTCGGCCTCAAGTTGAATGCTCGCACCAAATACCTGGGCGCGATCGCCAAGCTCTTCAACGACACCGGCGATTGCTCCCTCGACATCGTCAAGCTGACTTTCGTCAATGTTGACAATAGCGAGCACCGGCTTGTTAGTGAGGAGGAAGCTCTCGGCTAATAGCGCACGATGCTTTTCGCTGAGATCGCTGCGATAAATCGGTAGGCCCTCGGCCAATGCTTCTTGGGCCGCCTCAAGCGCACCAAGCTCGGCCATAGCGTCCTTGTCGTTAGCGAGACGGGCAGCCTTGCCCTTCTTACCCAGGTGTTTCTCGACAGTGTCAAGGTCGGCAATGGCGAGTTCGATTTCGAGAATGCGTAAGTTGTTCAGCGGATCGTTGGACCCGGGTACGTCTTCGTCGGCAAACGCTCGCAGCACATAAACAATTGCGTCGACCTCCCGAATACCAGCGAGGAACATGTTGCCTAGGCCTTCGCCTTTACTTGCACCTTCTACCAGACCACCAATGTCGTAGAACTGCACACTGGCCGGAATCACGGATTTGGTCTGGGAAAACTCGGCCAATTTGTCGAGTCGATCATCGGGCACTTTGCAGACCCCAACATTGGGATCCGTTGTGGCAAAGGCATACGGCGCCGCCAAAGCTCCACCCCCTGTCAGGGCGTTATAAAGCGAGGATTTCCCCGCGTTGGGTAGACCTACAAATCCAAATCGTTCCACCGCCCGAGGCTATCTCCGCGAAGGCCGCTAGCATTGCCAGTCGTTCTTGGAGGAAATATGTCGAAGCGCACCAGCAGAGCAAAGGCGAACGTACGCCGCAAGAAGGCCAACCACGGCCGTAAGCCCAACATGGGTCGCAACTCGTAGTAGTTGTGGCACGGTTCTTATTGTCGTGCCTACCCAAGCAAAATCAGGATTGCTCGTCTTTGACGGTGACTGTAGATTTTGCACCACAACAGCAAACTGGGTAGCCCGACGGCTCCACGAGCCGTCCGCTGTCGTGCCCTGGCAACACCTTGACTTGGCAGCAACTGGACTTTCCGCCGACGACGTTGCTACGTCAGTTTGGTGGATTGATAACGAAGGCGCCAAGTACTGCGGAGCCGCAGCGATTGCTCAGTCGCTCATGGCAATTGGCGGAGTCTGGACCGCCGTTGGTCTAGCTTTGCACCTTCCTCCGGGTCGGTGGTTCGGAAAAGCTATCTACCCAATCGTTGCCAAATATCGACACAGGCTCCCGGGCGGTACGACAGCGTGCAAACTCCACCGGTAACGTCGGTCCCATGACTCACGCCATTACTGCTGCCGAATCCGCCGCTCAAGCTCTTATCGACCAACTTGGCCACACGCCCGACATCGCTGTTGTGCTCGGATCCGGGTGGGCCGATGCCGTAAGTATTATCGGTAATCCCGTGGCCGAGGTTTCCTATGAAGATCTTCCCGGGTTCCCCACACCAAGCGTGCCGGGTCACGGCGGCAAACTTTCCTTAGTGAAAGCAGGCGACGCCAATGTTTTGCTGGTTCAGGGCCGCATCCACATGTACGAGGGCCACTCCCCCGACGTTGTAGCTCATCCCATTCGCACGGCGATTCTGGCGGGATGCAAGCAAGTCGTGATCACTAACGGCTGTGGTGGTATCAACCCCGATTACCAAGTCGGCCAACTCGTGCTGATCTCTGACCATCTCAACCTCACCGGGCAATCACCCATGTGGGGTGCCTCAGCACCCGACGGCTACCCCATCCGCTTTGTCGACCTCACCGACGCCTACTCGCCGCGCCTACGTGACCTCGCCAAGCAGGTCGATCCCACCTTCGCCGAAGGGGTCTACTGCGGCCTGCCCGGACCCCACTATGAGACCGGTGCCGAGATAACCATGCTGCGCACGATGGGCGGCGACCTGGTGGGGATGTCCACGGTTCTCGAGACCATTGCCGCTCGCCACCTTGGGGCCGAAGTTCTCGGAATGTCTCTGGTGACCAATGCCGCCGCCGGAATGACCGGCGAAGTTCTCAGCCACGCCGAGGTAGTCGAGGCAGGCCGCGCCGCCCGCACCCGGGTCGGCGAAACCCTACGCGACATCTTGCTCGCTATGAGCTAATCGGCTGTGAAAAATCGCCAGGAAACGCAACAAAGAAGATGAACATCGTGCAACTCTTCTGTTGCAATCGCAATCAGGGGTGTGCTTCGCGCCAAATTCCACTACCGTTTTCGATCCGAGTAAATCTTGTGACGAGACACGTCACTATGGAGGGGTTGTTATGACCAAGAAATTTCAGGCTTTAGTGGCGATGCTGCTGGCATTCGCGATGATCGCGGCCGCATGCGGCAGTGACGACGAAGGCAGCGCACCTGCTGAAGTAGTTGAAGAAGTAGTTGCAGAAGCACCTGCTGAAGCACCTGCCGAAGCACCTGCTGAAGTAGTTGAAGAAGCACCTGCTGAAGAAGCACCTGCTGAAGAAGCACCTGCTGAAGAAGTAGCCGAAGAGACCACTGTTGGTCTCGTTTACGACCTTGCCGGTCGTGGCGACCAGTCGTTCAACGACTCCGCTGCTGCTGGCCTCGATGCTTCAGGCGCCATCGGCTCCGAGTCGACTCCAAACGAAGATGGTTCTAACCGTGGTGAGCTCTTGCAGCTCGCCGCCGAGACCAACGACATCGTAATCGGTGTTGGCTTTGCGTTTGCCGAGGACATGGCTGCCGTGGCACCAGCTAACCCCGATACCAACTTTGCCATCGTCGACGAAGTTGTCGAAGCTGACAACGTTGCTTCACTTATCTTCGCCGAAGAGCAGGGTTCGTACCTCGTTGGTGCCGCCGCCGCACTGAAGAGCGAAACAGGCCACATTGGCTTTATCGGTGGTGTAAGCATCGGCCTCATTCTTAAGTTCGAAGCTGGCTACACCGCAGGCGCCAAGTCGGTTAACCCTGACATCATTGTTGACGTTAAGTACATCTCCGACCCTCCTGATTTCTCGGGCTTCGGCGATCCTGGCTCAGCCAAGGAAATTGCCAACTCGATGTACGCCGGTGGCGCTGACGTTGTCTACCACGCTGCTGGTGGTTCCGGTGGTGGCTTGTTCGAAGCCGCCAAGGAAACCTCCGAAGCCGGAACCCATGTGTGGGCCATTGGTGTTGACTCTGATCAGTACCTCACCGCCGATGCTTCGGTTCAGCCGTACATCCTTACCTCGATGCTTAAGCGTGTCGATGTAGCCGTACAGACCGTTATTGAAGCTCAGGCTGCCGGCACCTTTGTCGGCAACGTCACCACATTCGACCTTTCGGTCGACGGTGTTGGCTATTCCACATCTGGTGGATTCGTTGACGACATAGCTGCTGAACTCGACGCCATCAAGGCCGACATCGTCTCCGGTGCCATCGTCGTACCCACCGCTCCGTAACTATTCGGTAGCAATACAACACATTCGTTGTAACTAGTGGCGCAGATCCGGACTACTGTCCAGGTCTGCGCCACTAGTATTTTTCCGACGACTTAGGTGCCCACTTTCTTATGACAACAGACGCAGTAGTTCTTGACGGAATCACGAAGCGGTTCCCTGGTGTAATCGCCAACGACAACATCATGTTGCGGGTGGCCGATGGTGAGATCCACGCCATTTGTGGAGAGAACGGAGCAGGCAAGTCAACGTTAATGAAGATTCTCTATGGCATGCAGCCGGCCGATGAAGGCACCATGCATGTCCACGGCGAGCTCGTCAACTTCGACTCACCGAGCGACGCCATCAACAAGGGCATCGGCATGGTGCACCAGCACTTTATGCTGGCCGACCAACTCACTGTGCTTGAGAACGTCATCCTCGGGGCCGAACCGGGTGGCAAGCTGATCGATTTCGACACCGCCCGCACCAAATTCGCCGAGTTGAGCGCCGCCTATGGGCTCGATGTAGACCCCGACACCCTTGTAGAAAATCTCGAGGTTGGCGAACGCCAGCGGGTCGAGATCATCAAGGTTTTGTTTCGCGGCGCCAATGTACTGATTCTGGACGAACCAACCTCTGTGCTCGTACCCGACGAAGTCGACGAACTTTTTCGAAGCCTGCGCGAACTCAAGGCACAGGGCAAAACCATCATCTTCATCGATCACAAATTGCAAGAGGTTCTCGAAATCTCCGACTCGATCACGGTAATCCGCCGCGGCAAGACCATTAAGACGGTTCCGGCCGAATCGGTCACGGCCCACGAACTCGCCGAGTTGATGATTGGTTCGGAACTACCCACTCCTGACACACGCGACTCCACGGTCACCGATCGTGTGGTGCTCGACCTCGTCAACCTCACCGTGATCGACGAGAATGACCGGCCTTCGCTAAACCATGTGAGTCTCACCATTCATGCCGGCGAAATTGTTGGCATTGCCGGGGTTGAAGGCAATGGCCAATCCGAACTCGTAGATGCCATTATCGGCACGCACGTTGCGGCATCGGGAACTATTGCACTCAACGGCCAATCCATCGATGGCTGGAACGTACGTAAGCGTCGCGAAGCCGGCATTGGTTACGTGCCACAAGATCGACACGTCGAAGGATTGCTACTGTCCTCACCGCTGTGGGAGAACGCGGCCTTGGGTCACCAAACCAAAGCGCCGTACTCAAAAGGCATTTGGATCGACAAAGACGGCGCCCACGAACAGACCGAAACCATCCGGGTTGACTTCGATGTTCGTACCCCTTCGGTCGACGTCGCCGCTCATGCATTGTCCGGCGGAAACCAGCAGAAACTGATCATCGGGCGAGAGATGACCGCGCATCCCAAATTGCTTATCGCCGCACATCCGACTCGTGGTATCGATGTCGGCGCACAAGCGGCGGTGTGGGATGCCATACGCGATGCTCGAGCAGCTGGCCTCGCTGTGCTACTTATTTCGGCCGACCTCGACGAACTCATTGGCCTCTCGGACACCTTGCAAGTCATCTATCACGGTGACCTGGTGGCAGAACTCGATCCGGCCAAGGTCACTTCCCGCGAACTGGGGTCCTATATGACCGGGGCCGCATTAACCAAGGAGGCGACATCATGACCGCACCTCATCAAGCTCCGTTGTTGCGTCGCATGAGTTTGGCCGCTGCTGCCCCCGTAAGTGCTGCACTCCTCGCGCTCGTCTTCTCGTCCATCATTTTGATCATTAGCGGCTCAAACCCCTTAACCGCCTGGGGCGACATGCTGAGCTACGGCAGTCGACTTGAGACCATCGTTGATGCTCTCAACCGCGCCACTCCGTTGTACCTCTCTGGTATCGCTGGTGCGATTGCGTTCCGAATGAACCTGTTCAATATTGGTGTCGAAGGCCAATACATTTTGGCCGCATTCATGGGCGCCTATGTAGGCGGACAAATCAATCTCCCAGCACCGTTGCACGTGGCGACGATCATGCTCACGGCGATGATTGTTGGTGCCCTCTGGGCGGCTCTTGCGGGTCTTCTTAAGGTAACCCGGGGCGTAGATGTCGTGATTGCCACGATCATGCTCAACTTCTTGGCTATTTCTGGCCTAGTGGCATTCATGTTGCCGAGGTTGCAAGAAGAGTCCGACTCCCTCACTACCGCCACCAAGGCAATTCCGTCTTCGGGCCAGATGCCCAACCTCAATGGGGTAGTCGAACTTGTAACCCGCGAGATCATTCGTGGCCGCGAGCTAACCGGCATGTTCGCCGTGGCCATCGCCGTCGGCATCATTTACCATCTCTTCGTTAATCGCACCCGGTTGGGCTACGACCTTCGCGCCAGTGGAATCAACCCCGAAGCAGCCCGCGCCTCAGGCGTACCACCGAAACGGATGATCATGTTGTCCATGGCTTTGTCCGGAGCGGTAGCCGGATTGGTGGGAATGCCGGAGATTCTTAGCGACAGCCACAAGTACGACGATGCCTTCATCCAGAAACTTGGCTTCGCGGGGATCGCAGTGGCTTTGCTTGGCCGACTAAGTCCATGGGGTATTGCCGCGGCAGCTTTGCTCTTTGGCTTCCTCGATGCATCAGGGGTAATTCTCGATGCCAATGATCAAGCATCACGCGAGGTTGTCGTCATCATGCAGGGTGTCATCTTGTTGGCGGCGGTGATCGCGTATCAGGTGGTAACCCGCTATAGAGCGCGGCAAGAGGCAGCTGACGCGACCGCGGCATTACTAAACGAAGCGGAGGCCACATCATGACTGCCACCATGGAAAAAACAACCGCCGCACCAAGTGGTCTCCTGAACACATGGCGCAATCTGCGCACGCCAGTGCGTTGGATGCTCTATGCCTTCTTCGCCATTTTTGTTCTCACCATTGTGCAAGGCCTACCGTTCGACGACACCGAACGCCTCACTGCCGGAGCTACGGCCAGTGCCATGCTCCGTCGCGCTGTTCCAATCATGCTCGCGGGCTTGGGCGGACTCGTGTCCGAGCGGGCGGGGGTCGTCAATATTGGCCTCGATGGCATGATGGTCTTGGGTACCTGGTTTGGTGCCTATGGGGCCCTTGAGTTTGGGCCCTGGGGTGGGATCGTTCTCGGTCTTATCGGTGGAGCGATCGGCGGCCTTATCCATGCGGTTGCCACCGTAAGTTTCGGTGTCGACCACATCATTTCTGGTGTAGCGATCAACATTGTTTCGTTGCCTGTTGCTCGCTATTTATCTGATCAAATATTCACGGGCTACACCGGCGGCAGCATCTCACAGTCGCCGTCCGTTGATGCAACTTCGAAATTCAGCATCCCTCTTCTCGCCGGCGGATTCGGTGGCCCCGATCTGCTAGCCGAAATCAATGATTGGGACATCCCTGTTCTGTCGAACATCGCCGATTTCTCGCACGGGCTTTTTGCCGATGTGACGTGGTTTACCGGGTTGGCGTATGCCCTCGTGCCAGCGATCACCTGGATGTTGTGGCGGACCCGTTTCGGCTTACGCCTCCGATCCTGTGGCGAGCATCCAACTGCTGCAGATTCGCTCGGCATCGACGTGTACTTCTACAAGTACGCCGCCGTGATGATGAGCGGCGGATTAGCCGGTGTGGGCGGCGCCTACATTGCTATCGAGCAAAGCAACATCTACAAAGAAGGCCAGGTCGTTGGTCGAGGCTTCATTGGACTCGCCACCGTCATCTTTGGTAACTGGCGACCGGCAGGAACAGCACTTGGCGCCGCCTTGTTCGGCTACATCGATGCCCTCAAACTCATCGACATCGAAGGCTCAGCAATCCACGCATTCCTTTTGGTCATCGTACTTTGCCTCTCCGGCGTAGTGGTTTGGGCCGTCACGCGAAAGTCCAAGGTCGATGCAGTCTTAGCCGGAGTAATGGCGACAGCATTCCTGACCTGGTATGTGCTCAGCGACTCAATCCCCAGCCCATTTGTCAAGGTCGCTCCTTATGTAATCGTGCTACTCGTCTTGGTATTCGCCAGTCAACGTTTGCGGATGCCCAAGGCCGATGGCCTTCCATGGCGCAAGGGCGACCACTAGTCAATGCTGACCACCGAACAACTCACCGGGTGGAACCGAGATGGGTTCCTGGTTTTGCCCGATCTCTACTCCGCATCGGAGATTTCGGCATTGCGTACTCGCATGGCCGAAATGATCGACGATTTCGATCCCACAACCGTGTCCACCGTGTTCAGCACGACCGAGGGAACCCACGCTCAAGACCAGTACTTTCTGTCGTCGGGCGGTGCCACCCGATTCTTCTTCGAAGCTGGAGCGCTTGACCAAAATGGTGTGCTCCAGGTACCCAAAACCGAAGCGCTGAACAAAGTCGGACATGCCATGCATGATCTCGACCCCGTATTCAGTACCTTCTCTCGGGCCCCGCAAATTGCCGAACTGGTTGCCGACCTTGGTATGGCCGAGGCCTTGGTGTTGCAGTCGATGTACATCTTCAAGCAACCCCGTATCGGTGGCGAGGTCAACTGGCACTGCGATCACTCATTCCTTTGGACCGAGCCGCAATCCGTTGTCGGGTTGTGGATCGCTCTCGAAGATGCAACTCTGGAAAATGGCTGCCTCTGGGCTGTACCCGGTGGCCATGTGCTGCCAGCCAAGAACCGCTTTCGTCGAGATGGCGACGGCACCCGCATGGAAGTATTAGACGAATCCCCCTATGACACCAGTCAGGCTGTTCCGTTAGAGGTCAAGGCGGGCACCGTGATTGTCTTACATGGCACCCTTCCCCATGCGTCGGCGCCAAACACCAGCGACAAGTCGCGCCATGCCTACACCTTGCACATTTTAGATTCGTCGGCCGACTACCCCGCGGACAATTGGCTCCAGCGGCCCGCCGAAATGCCGTTGCGAAGCTTTTAAACCTCTAGTTTGGTCGTAGCTAGCGAGACCTAGACGAGGGTCACACTGTGTTCACTATGGGGGCAAGATAACCTCAGTTATGGATACAACAACGCAACTGTCGATCGACGACATCCGTAAGGCTCCCAAGGTTCTCCTCCATGACCACCTTGATGGCGGCCTCCGCCCCCAAACAGTAATCGACCTGGCTGACGAAAACGGCTACGGGGGTCTCCCCACCACCGACCCCGACGACCTCGCAGCCTGGATGCTACGCGGTGCCAACCGTCTCGATCTCGGCCTCTACCTCGAAACCTTCGCACACACCGTCGGCGTTATGCAGACTAGGGACTCACTTGAACGGGTTGCGTTCGAGTGCGCAGAAGACCTCGCCAATGACGGCATTGTGTACGCCGAGGTCCGTTTTGCCCCCGAATTGCACACCGAACGCGGCCTCTCGCTCGACGAAGTTGTCGAAGCGGTTAACGCCGGGTTCCGTCGTGGCGCCGAGGATCGCAACATCGAGATCGGCACCCTCTGCACCGCAATGCGGCATGCCGCTAGATCCCGTGAAATCGCCGAGCTCGCGGTCCGTCATCGCGAAAACGGCGTTGTCGGCTTCGATATCGCCGGTGCCGAGGCAGGCAACCCTCCGACTCGCCATCTTGACGCATTCCAGTACATCCAACGCGAGAACTTCCATTTCACCATTCACGCTGGCGAGGCCTACGGGCCGAAGTCCATCTGGGAAGCGCTGCAGTACTGCGGTGCCGAACGTTTGGGTCATGGCGTACGTATCACCGACCAGATCACCAAGGTGGGCGACGGATACGAACTTGGTCCTCTGGCCCAGTACATTCTCGACGATCGCATTCCCCTCGAACTCTGCCCATCGTCCAATGTTCACACCGGTGTTTGCGCCTCCGTAGCCGACCACCCGATTGGCATGCTGGCTGATCTCAAGTTCCGTTGCACGGTCAGCACCGACAATCGACTTATGAGCGACACCACTCTTTCCAAAGAGCTCGCCTTGTGCTCCGAAGCCTTCGGCTGGGGCTGGAAAGAGATGCAGTGGGTCACGCTCAACGCAATGAAGAGTGCTTTTTGGCCGTTCAATGATCGGCTGCGCATTATCAATGAGGTGATCAAGCCGGGCTACGCCACACTGATGGCATGAGCTCAATCGCCGGCCCAATCACTACGGTTGGCATCGATGCCGACGACACTCTGTGGCATTGCGAGCCGCACTTCAAGATCGTCGAAGGACGCTTCGCCGATCTCATCGCAGCCCACGGAGATCCCGAAGAAGTCGACGCCCATCTGCTCGAGGTGGAACGAGCCAACCTTGAAATATTTGGTTACGGCGTCAAGGGATTCGTCCTGTCGATGATCGAAACCGCAATTCAGCTCACCGACGGTGCCGTGCCGGGCGATGACATCGCAACGATTATCGGGTGGGGACGAGAAATGATGACTGAACCCATCGAGTTAATGCCTGGGGTCGCCCAAACTATCGAATTGCTGGCCCGCGACTATGACCTGGTCGTAATGACCAAAGGCGACCTCTTTCACCAAGAATCCAAGGTGGCATCTTCCGGACTGGCCGAGCACCTCACCGGGGTCGAGGTCTTCCACGAAAAAGATGAGGCCACGTACGCCAAAGTGCTCGCCAAGCGCCAAATCAACATTGACGAATTCGTGATGGTAGGCAACTCCATGAGCTCAGATGTTCAGCCCGTGCTCGCCGTCGGCGGACGGGCTATACACATTCCGTACGAAACCAACTGGGCGCTCGATCACGCCGAAGGCGATGGCCACGGCTACACCGAAATCGAGCGCTTCGACCTTCTGCCCAACACCCTCCGAGAGATGACTTCATGACCGTTACTATCCACCCCGAGGTCGCCGAAGCGCTGGCCGCCAATACACCGGTGGTGGCCCTCGAATCCACGGTCTACAGCCTGCTCGGGCTACCGGCCCCGGCCAACCAAGAGGCCCTCGATCAGTGTGTTGCCGCAATTCGGGCGCACGGCTGCGTGCCTGCGATAACCGCGATAATCGACGGAGTCCCAACGGTCGGACTCACCGATGACCAAATCGAACTCGTACTGACTGCCGAGCATAAAATCGCCGAGCGCGACATTGGTGTAGCGATCGCTCAGAAGTGGGCCGTCGGTGTAACGACCGTGGCCGCTTCGCTAGCGATTTCGGCCTGCGCTGGTATTGAGGTATTTGCCACAGGCGGAATCGGCGGTGTGCACCGTGACTCGCATCTGACCGGCGATATCAGCGGCGATCTCCCGGCGCTGGCCGAACATCGGGTAATTACCGTTTGCGCGGGGGCCAAAGCGTTTCTCGATCTCCCCAAAACGCTCGAAGATCTCGAAACCCGTCGCGTTCCGGTTCTTGGATGGCAGACCAACGAACTGCCGGCGTTTTACACCCAAACCAGCGGACTCCAGGTTCCGCACCGCGTCGACACTGCGGACGAGGTCGCGGCAACGTTCCGGGCCCACAACGACATCTCGTCCGGGGGTGTCCTGGTCGCTGCGCCCCCACCAGCGGCCACTGCTCTCGACCAGTCGCTTGTTGATGACGCAATCACTGTGGCGCTCGCTGAAGCAGCCTCTGCCGGCGTGCATGGAGCAGCAGTAACCCCGATGATCCTGAGTCGAATTGCCGCCGCCACCGAAGGCAAATCTATCCCCGCCAACATCGCCCTGGTAGCAAACAACGCCGATGTCGCCGCCCAGATAGCGGTAGCCCTCGCCGCCCACAACTAACAAACCGCTCTACACCTGACTTAGCGCCCGCGCCCCGCCCGCGCCCGCGCCCCGCGCCACATCCTCCTCGTTCTAGGAGTGGTA
>CAWKZT010000054.1:0-11587 GCA_963854565.1 Acidimicrobiia bacterium | reverse complement strand
TCAATTAGCAGCCAAGAACATCGAGTTGGCTCGAGTCGAACTCGTCGTGGGTCTCGACACGTTCCGACCGCTCAGCGCCGCGAGTCTTGATGAGCACATAATGCACACCGAGTCTTACAACGTGTCGGCCGAGACCTGGGACAAAGTGTCCGCGGCTAAACGAGTTGTTGCGGTGGGGACCACTTCGGTGCGAGCCCTTGAATCGGCGGCCTCGCGCCACGAACTGTTCGGGCGAACCGACATCTTCATTCGTGCTCCGTACGACTTTTCGGTAGTCGACGTGATGCTTACAAATTTCCACCTCCCGAAATCGTCTCTATTAGTCATGATCGACGCGTTTGTCGGCCCCAAATGGCGTGACATTTACCGAACCGCTATCGAAGAGAAGTACCGCTTCTTGTCCTTTGGCGACGCGATGTTGTTAGAACGGTCGCAATGAAAGCCACCTTTACCGAAACTGCCACCGACGGGGGAGCTCGTACCGGAACGGTGACGACAGCCCATGGCACATTCACCACACCTTGTTTCATGCCCGTCGGCACCAAGGGAGCGGTGAAGCATCTGAGCTCCCGCGATCTGGAGGATCTTGGAGCGCAGGTGGTTTTGGCGAACACCTACCATCTCATGTTGCGCCCCGGAGCCGATGTCGTGGAGAGCTTGGGTGGACTGCACGAGTTCACCCAATGGCACGGGCACATGCTTACCGATTCTGGCGGCTACCAGATCTTTTCGTTAAAGCCCAAGGTTGACGACGAGGGAGCGGTCTTCAAGTCGACCTACGACGGTTCCACCCATGTGCTGACACCAGAAAGCGCAGTGGACATCCAAGCCGCCATCGGTGCCGACATTCAAATGGTGCTCGACGTGTGTCCTGCCCTGCCCGCCGATGCCCACACATTGCAGGCTGCGGTAAACCGCACAACAGACTGGGCCGCTCGTGGCCGACAACATTTCCTGGACCACAACGAGGCCGCAGGTCGCCAAAGTCAGTTCGGTATTGTGCAAGGGGGTACCGATCTTGATCTGCGACGCAGGTCGGCCGAATCAACGGTGGCCCAAGGGTTCGATGGCTACGCCATTGGCGGATTGTCGGTGGGCGAAGAACGAGATCGCATGCTTCCCGCTCTGGCCGCCACTACGGACTTATTGCCAACCGAACAACCCCGCTACTTCATGGGGTTGGGTGACCCCGTGGGGATTATTGAATCTGTGGCCCGTGGGGTCGACATGTTCGACTGTGTACTCCCGAGCCGCTTGGCCCGCCACGGTACGTTGCTGACTTCGCAGGGCCGCGTCAATCTTCGGCGAGCCGAGTTCACCAATTCCACTGAGTCACTCGATCCTGGGTTTGCAGAAAGTCCGGCAAATCACTGGTCTAAGGGCTATCTGCGGCATCTTTTGCAGGTTGGCGAGCCCACTGCCGCCCGGATTTGCACGTTGCATAACATTGCTTGGGTGTTAGACCTCATGAAGCGCACGCGTCTGGCTATCGAGTCGGGATCCTTTGAGCAACTTAGGGTCGAGATAAACCGCGTTTGGGGAGACTAGGAACGTGACCGGACGAGGGCCGGAGTGAGTGCTCGGGCGCTACAGTGGTCGTCCTTATGGCCTCGCTTGTAATTTTCCTCCCACTGCTCGCAATCATGTACTTTTTCATGATTCGCCCGCAACAAAAACAACTCGCAGAACAACGCGAGACCTTGGCGTCTCTCGAGGTGGGTGACGAAGTACTGACCTCGTCAGGTATCTACGGTGTCATCACCGAGTTTGACGGCCCAACGCTGTTTCTCGAAGTTGCCGATGGCGTCGAGGTCAAGGCCACTCGCGAATCGGTATCGAGCATTATCAGCTATGACGATGCCGACGATGATGACGACGAAATCGACCACGAAGGCCCAATTAGCTAATCATGCGTAAGAACGGGTTTCTTCCCCTGCTCGGCATTATGGCCCTGGTCGGCATTGCCCTAGTTGCAACCATTGCGGCGGGCTTCCGGCCTCTTCTTGGTATTGACCTCACCGGTGGTGTCGAGGTTGTTCTCGTAGCTGTCGACAACCCCGATCAACCCGACGGTCCTACCAACGAGGACCTCGATCAGGCGGTCGAGATTCTTCGTAACCGTGTCGATGCGCTCGCAGTTGCCCAGCCCGATATCACCCGGCAGGGGGACCGCATTGTTGTGCAGTTGCCCGATGTCGAGGATCAACAACGGGCTATCGAACTCATCGGAACCACCGCAGAGTTGCAGTTCCGGCCCGTGTGTGCCGTTGTGCCGATCACAAGTGCCGGGATTCCACCCGAATCCACCGACGCAGTTGTTCCGTCCGTTTCCACCGACAACGCCGACTGCGTGGTCGACCTAGCGGCACTCTCCGCTCAGCCCACCACTCGCACCGAAGACATCGATCGCGATCAGCCAGTGCTTCTCGAACAACGTGACAGTTCTGGAGAAGTCATCACTCGCTACTATCTGGGCCCAGTTCCGAGCACGACTGTCGCGGGCGAGACGGCCTACCTGTTGGGTTCCGCCGTCGAAACAGCTGACGCGTTCAACTCCAATTTCAATTGGACTATCAACCTCACCATGCACGCGGGCGACGGTGGCATTGGCTTGTTCAATGACATGTCGAGCCAGTGTTATTCCGGTACTCCGATTTGCCCGTTTACGGGTGTCGATGCGGGTAATTCGCCACGCGGTCGTATGGCCATTGTGCTGGACGGCAACGTGGAGTCCAGTCCGACCATCGGTGTCCCAGCCTTCGAACGCAGTGGTATCCAGATCTCAGGTGCATTCACCCAGGCCGAGGCCGAGGACACGGCATTAGTGCTTCGTTACGGATCACTTCCCATCCAACTTGATCAGCAGCGTGTGCGCACGGTGTCGTCCAGCCTGGGTAGCGATTCGCTTCGGGCCGGAATCATTTCTGGCATCATCGGACTGTCCCTGGTAGCTGCCTACATGATTTGGTACTACCGCATGCTTGGTGTCGCCGCTTTGCTCAGCTTGTTTGTATCTGGTGCCATGTTGTGGATACTGGTTTCGTTCTTCAGCGAGACCGGGTTCTTCTTCAGCGGTGTCACCCTCACAATCGCGGGTGTGGTCGGCCTCATTGTCTCAATGGGTGTATCGCTCGATTCCAACGTGGTTTACTTCGAGCACATCAAAGAGGACATCGTCAGCGGACGCATCCTCATGTCGGCTGTCGACCGGTCGTTCCCCGTGGCTTACCGCACTATCTTCTGGGCCAACATGGCTTCGTTGATCGGCGCATTCATCTTGTACGTGCTGACGGTCAGTTCGGT
Organism: Acidimicrobiia bacterium; assembly: GCA_963854565.1. GTDB lineage: Bacteria > Actinomycetota > Acidimicrobiia > Acidimicrobiales > JAHEJN01 > CAWKZT01. Next base: position 8,284 of record CAWKZT010000054.1, on the reverse strand, counting down.
TCGCGAGTTTGCGTTCATGCTGGGCCTCGCATCGATTCTCGACTTAGTGGCCACCTATTTCTTCTTGCGACCACTGGTCAAGATATTGTCCCGAACCAGCAAAGCTGAACGGAACCCTCGTTGGATGGGCTTACCCACGAGCAAGGGAGAGGCCACGACATGAGCGACGTGATAAGCCAAGACCCGATCACCCCGCAAAGCTCGTGGTTCCACCGGGCGTACAACAACGAACTCGACATCAATTTTCACAAGTGGTGGAAACGTGGCGCCATGGTCTCGATGGTTTTGGTGCTTATATTTGGCGCTTCACTGCTGGTACGTGGACTTAACCTCGGCATCGAATTTGAAGGCGGCTTAGTTTGGGAAGTCGAAGCCGATCTAGGAGCTGGTGAAGTCCGCGACGCCATGGCCGACATTGGCTTCGGTGACGCCATTATTCAGACAGGCGACGGAACCGTGCAGGTTCGGGCCGAGGTCGCGGCCGATCACGCCACAGTCGGCGCCGAGGTAGCTCGGGCGCTAGCCGAATTGGCTGGCACGTCTGCGGACAACGTCAGCTTCAACGACATATCTGCCTCCTGGGGTGATGATGTAACCAACAAGGCCGAAACAGCGTTGGTGGTCTTTCTGATTGCTATTTCTTTTTACCTGTCGTTCCGTACCGAATGGCGCATGGCTGTCGGCGCGTTGGCCGCGCTGGTGCACGACATCTTAATTACCGTCGGCGTGTACTCCCTTTTCCAGTTCGAAGTCACCTCCGCAACAGTTATTGCCTTCCTGACTATTCTTGGCTATTCGTTGTACGACACCTTGGTGGTATTTGACCGCGTCCAAGAGAACGAGGTTCGCCCGTCATTGGCCGGCAAGGTCGGGTACGACGACATCATGAATTTGTCGCTCAACCAGGTCGTCATGCGTTCGATAAACACGACGATCACGTCGGTGTTGCCGGTGTTGATGGTGTTGCTGGTCGGTTCATTTGGCTTCGGAGCGGTAACGCTTAAGGAGTTCGCCATAGCGCTCGTCATTGGCATGCTGGCGGGTACCTACTCGTCGATGTTCGTGGCTGGGCCTATTGTCAACTGGCTAAAGCGTCGCGAACCACGGTATGCAGAACTGGTTGGCAAGACCGAAAGGGTGTCACGCAGAGATCTCGCGGCCATGGCATCCTCCACAACAACCCGCCCTCGCCAGAAGCGTGACGAGAACAAGGTCAAGCGCCTCGACACGAAGACTTCTCTGGGTTCGGCCCAGCAGGCGGCAATTCCGGCCCGGCCTCGCAAGCAGAAGCGTCGTAACTAGCGCGTCCAGCCCCTTTGGCGCTAGTTTCTCTACATGGAAGCGTCGACCGGCCAGCCTCTTGATACTCCCGCCGTCACCGGGCCATGTTTCTTGCGCGACCTTATTCGCGATATCCCTGATTTCCCGAAACCGGGCATTGTCTTCAAGGACATCACTCCGGTGCTCAATCATGTTGATTGCTTTCGGTTTGCGGTCGATGCCTTAGCTGATCAATTGTCGGGTCGCGGCGTAGACGCCATTGTTGGCATTGATGCGCGCGGCTTCTTGTTTGCTGCTCCTGTGGCCTATCGGCTGGGGATCTCGCTGGTGCCGGTCCGCAAGGCAGGGAATTTACCTGCCCCGATAAACACCACGAGCTATTCGCTCGAATATGGCGATGCCACCCTGGAAATGCACACCGATGCTCTAGCCGCAGGCGCCCGAGTCGCCATAATCGACGACGTGCTGGCCACCGGGGGTACCGCTGCGGCAGCCGCCGAACTTGTGGCGCAATCCGGGGCCGAGGTAGTGGCATTCGGTTTCTTGTGTGAACTTAAATTTTTAGAAGGCCACGACGCCATCGGTTCGATAGCCGCCATCCATTCTCTGTTGTCTTATGAGTAGCCCATGGTAATTACCATCGATCGTGTTCTTCCGTGGAGACGCCACAGCGAACCGGCTATCGCCCAACTCGAGGCCCTTGTCGAGACGTTCAAACAGCATCACCCGGATTCGGATTCGACCATGATCGAATTGGCCCACCGAATGGCGGCCGATGCCCACGCTGGCCAGCTGCGAAAAAGTGGTGAGCCCTACATTGGTCACCCAATAGCGGTGGCCAACATCGTGGCTGGTATCGGCCTCGACGACGTCACTATTTCTGCTGCGCTGCTTCACGATGCTGTCGAAGACACCTCCGTAAGTCTCGAAGACCTGGAAGCAACATTTGGCGCCGAGGTCGCTCAGATTGTTGACGGAGTGACCAAACTCGACAGGATTCACTTCAACAGCAAAGAAGATCAGCAGGCGGCATCGGTTCGCAAGATGATCGTTGCCATTGCCAAGGACCTTCGAGTCATCATCATCAAGTTGGCCGACCGACTGCACAACATGCAGACGTTGGCGGCGTTGCCCGAGGAGAAACAGCATCGTATTGCGACCGAAACTCGCGAGATTTATGCCGCACTAGCGCACCGCCTGGGCATGCAAGAAGTGAAGGTCGAACTCGAGGACCTGGCGTTCGCCTCCCTTCATCCCAAGCGTTATGCCGAGATCGACCACATGGTGTCGATGCGTACCCCCGAACGCGAAATGTACATCGAACAGGTCGTCCAAGACGTTCAAGTCCGGCTACTGGAACTGGGCATCGATGCCGATGTGGTGGGCCGGCCCAAACACCTGTGGAGCATCTACGAGAAGATGATCGTCAAGCACCTCGAGTTCGATGACATCTATGACCTTGTCGGAATTCGTGTGGTCGTTGGCGATGTGAAGGATTGCTACGGCGCCTTGGGTTCGATCCACGCGTCTTGGCGTCCGGTGCAAGGCCGTTTCAAAGATTACATAGCGATGCCTAAGTTCAATCTTTATCAGTCATTGCACACGACGGTGATCGGCCCTCAAGGCAAAGCGCTTGAAGTTCAGATTCGTACGAAAGAAATGCACAGTCGGGCCGAGAATGGTGTGGCCGCTCATTGGGAGTACAAGGACAGATCAGGAGACGGCGATCTAGCTTGGCTCGGACGCATCGTTGATTGGCAGGGCGAGACCGAAGATCCGGGCGAGTTCATGGACTCGCTCAAGACCGACCTCGAACAAGACGAAGTTTTTGTGTTCACGCCAAAAGGCAAGGTCGTGACTCTGCCGATTGATTCGACACCCGTCGACTTTGCTTATGCGGTACACACCGAAGTCGGTCATGCCTGTATTGGGGCGAGGGTCAACGGGCGGTTGGTGACATTAGAGACCAAACTTGACTCGGGCGACAATGTCGAGATTTTTACTGCGAAGAAAGAGAACCATGGTCCCAGTCGAGATTGGCTCGACTTTGTTGTTAGTGGCAAGGCTCGTTCGAAAGTTCGCCAGTGGCATATTCGTGAGCAACGTGACGATGCCATTGTGTCCGGTCGCGAAGAGCTCACGCTAGCGCTACGTAAGGAAGGCCTGCCGATCCAGCAGGTGCTTGGTGCGTCAGTCCTCGACGAAGTGGGCGCCGAGATGAACTATGTCGAGCGCGACGCGTTGTACGCGGCGGTTGGGGCCGGACATGTCTCTGCCAAGTCTCTCGCTGCTCAGGTTGCCAAGGCGTTGCACGAAGAGAAACCCGACGAACAAATGGCGCGGGGTATTATCCACCACCGTGAGCGTCGTACCGGCGACGAGAAGCGGGCAACGGGGGTACACGTCGAGGGCCTCGACGATGTCATGGTTCGTCTATCTCGTTGTTGCACACCGGTTCCACCCGACGAAATCATGGGTTTCATTACGCGTGGCAGGGGTGTGTCTGTCCATCGCAGTGACTGTGCCAATGCTGTTTCTCTGGCCACCGATCAGGCCAGCCGAGTGCTCGAAGTCGATTGGGATGGTTCGGGTGGAAGCGGCTTCGTGGCCGCGATTGAGATCAAAGCCATCGACCGCAGCGGCCTGTTACGCGACATCACCGACAAACTCTCCGATCAGCGAGTCAATATCTTGTCGTGCTCTACGGTCACCGATGACGATCGGGTGAGTCGCCTGATCTTCGAATTTGAGCTGGGCGATTCTGGCCATCTCGATTCGCTCATTTCTGTTGTTAAGGGCATCGACTCCGTTTACGACGCCTACCGAGTAATGCCCGGCAGCGGTAAAGCAATCGAAGTCGGCTAGATGTATAAAACGCTCACCCCCACCGAGTTCAACAACGACTACGACCTGCACGACTGGCAGTACGTTGGTGGCGTTCTGCAAGCTACATTCCGCGGAAAGACCTATCGGGCGGCGGCCGAATTGATTCTAAAGATTGCCGACGCAGCGGAAGATGCCGAGCATCATCCCGACATCGATCTGCGGCACCCCGGGTGGGTTCAGGTACGGCTGGTAACCCATGAGGTGAGTGCGGTGACCACTCGCGACACCGATCTTGCGGCCATAATTTCGGGTATCGCGGGCCCATTCGTTTCATAGCCCGCATTTGACGCTGGTTTCCAGGTACGGAACCACCATTAATCCCGTCCACCGGGGGTGGGTAGCGGTAGCCTCTTTAGGTGACTTCTAAAGAGACATTTCGTGCACCGAAGGGCACCCGCGACATTTTGCCGCCGCAGTCACTTCGGCAACGGGCCCTCACCGATCTTTTCGCTGAGATGGCGGGCCGGTACGGGTTTGGCGAAGTTGTTTCGCCTATGTTTGAGGACCTCGGTGTTTTTCAGCGCATTGGTGAGGGCACCGATGTTGTCAAGAAAGAAATGTTTGAGCTGGTCAGTCGTAGTGGCGACACCCAGTTGGCGCTGCGCCCCGAACTAACCGCGTCAGTCTGTCGAGCCTTTGCGCAACACCGACCGCTTACCCCGTGGAAAGTCTTTTATCAGGGCCCACAGTTTCGTTACGAACGTCCCCAGGCGGGCCGTTACCGCCAGTTCACCCAGGTAGGGGCTGAGGCATTGGGATCCGATGATCCGTTGCTCGATGTTGAGATCATTGCGCTCGCTAGTCGGTTCTTTCAGGCCCTTGGCCTCACCCAGGTCCGACTGCTGCTCAACAGCCTGGGCGATCCAGAAGGACGTCCGGCTTACCTTGTTGCGTTGACCGAGTATTTCGAGGCCAACGCCGAAAGCCTCTCAATTCAGTCGCAGACCACCCTGCAGACCAATCCACTCCGTGTTCTCGATTCCAAGCGTCCTGAAGATGCTGCGGTGATCGACGGCGCTCCACTGATCACCGATTTCCTCAGCGACTCGGCCGCCGGTCATTTCGCGTCCGTGTGTGCCGGGCTCGATCAGTTGGGCATTGATTATGAGATCGCTCCTCGGTTGGTGCGCGGCCTCGACTACTACCTCCGTACGACGTTTGAATTCGCCGCCGACGCCCTTGATGCCGCCCAGAATGCTGTAGGGGGTGGCGGACGCTATGACGGGTTGGTCGAACAACTTGGCGGTCCAGCTACTCCTGGGATTGGATTCGCTCTCGGTGTAGATCGCATCCTTATGGCTTGTGATGCTGAAGGCGTGTTTCCCGGTCCGCCGGCTGCGGCCGACGTATTTCTCGTTGATCTCACCGACGGCACCCAGTCACTGGCGTTAATCGACGAACTTGCCCGTGGGGGAGTCAGGGTCGATCGTGCCTACGACAACCGCTCGGTGAAGGCACAGTTCAAAGCCGCCGATCGCTCCGAAGCGCCTCTCGCCGTCATCATTGGCGAGGATGAAGTGGCGGCTGGCACAGCCCAAATCAAAGATCTTGTTACGGGCGATCAACGCTCGGTAACCCGTTCCGAACTTCTCGTTGAAATCAGAAAGCTCTGCTCATGACTAACCTTCGTACTGACTACTGCGGATCCTTGCGTGCCGCCGATGTTGGCCGCACCGTTTCGGTGTGCGGCTGGGTCGACCGTCGCCGTGCCCACGGCGAACACCTCGCTTTTGTCGATCTGCGTGATCACACCGGCATTATCCAATGTGTTGTCGATGGCGAGGTCGACGTTCGAGGCGAATACGTATTACGCATTACCGGCGTCGTTCGCGATCGCTTCGAGGGCACGGTAAACACCGATCTCGACACGGGCGAAATCGAACTTGGCGACTGTGTCGTCGAGATCCTTTCCGAGTCCGAGCCACCCCCGTTTCCCCTCCACGGCCGCGTCGACGTCGATGAGAACATTCGTCTTCGCCATCGCTATGTCGACCTTCGTACAGCCAAAATGCAAAAGAACTTACGTACCCGCGCCAAGGTAAACAGTGCCGTACGCGGCTCGATGGAACGGCAGGGGTTTGTCGAAATCGAAACACCGATGCTCATTGCCTCAACCCCAGAAGGCGCTCGCGACTTCGTGGTGCCCAGTCGTTTGAGCCCGGGCGAGTTCTACGCCCTGCCGCAAAGCCCGCAGCTGTTCAAACAGATGTGCATGGTTGGTGGCTTCGACCGCTACTACCAGATTGCTCGCTGCCTTCGCGACGAAGACCTGCGAGCGGACCGCCAGTTCGAGTTCATGCAGCTCGACGCCGAAATGAGCTTCGTCGGACAAGAAGAAGTGTTCGAGTGCATTAGCGAAGCAATTAGCGACATTACCGAAGCCGTCACGGGCGAGCGCCCCGGCGACATCCCCCGGATGACCTGGCAAGACGCCCAAGAGCGGTACGGCTCCGATAAGCCCGATGTGCGCTTTGGCATGGAACTCACCGAACTCACCGAGGTGTTCGTCGATACCGAAAGCAACGTCTTCAAGGTCGATTGCATTAAGGGAATCAACTACGAGGGCGGCGCCGACGAACTCGGCCGTAACGCCATCGATGCGCTCACCGACAAGTGCAAGACCTGGGGCGCAAAGGGCCTGGCCTGGTTCCGCGTTCGTGCTGGCGAAGATGGCGCACCTGCCCTCGAAGGTGCCCTCACCAAGTTCATGACCGACAGCGAGCAAGCCGGGCTTATCGAGCGACTTGGATGCAAAGATGGCGACCTGGCGCTCGTCATTGCCGACACTCGTCGTGTGGCCAACCATGTGCTCGGTCTACTTCGCCTCGAACTTGGTCGTCCACCGGTGAACGAGGGTGGCCTTCACTTCCTCTGGATCACCGACTTCCCGTTGTTCGAGGCCCTCACCGAAGCGGGCGATCCAATTCCGGCTCACCATCCCTTCACCATGCCGCACGCGGACGATATGCACCTGCTCGATCAAGGTGGCGAAGCACTACTTGACGTCCGTTCCCAGGCCTACGACCTTGTCCTCAACGGTTGGGAACTCGGCTCCGGGTCGGTTCGTATCTATCAGTCCGAGATTCAGAACAAGATCTTCAACATGCTTGGTATTAGCGACGAAGAGGCGCAGGCCAAATTCGGGTTCTTGCTAGATGCCTTTAGGTTTGGTGCCCCGCCCCACGCGGGGTTCGCCTTTGGTCTCGATCGTATTGTCGCTTTGCTTTCGGGTGAAGAGAACATTCGTGAGGTCATAGCCTTTCCCAAGACCCAGTCCGGTAGCGATCCGCTCACCAATGCGCCGAGTCCACTCGACGCTGGACATCTTGAGGAACTTGGCCTTCGGGTATTGCCCCAAGCCACCTGATTTTTGCTTACGTTGCTATCGGTTGCCGGATAGTTCTATTCCGACGCGGATCCAGTTGGTTTGTGGTCGTTGGGGCATATTAGTGCTTGCGTACGTCAGTTCTGTTTGGTATGGTTGTAGTTACTGAATCGGTTGTTTTGCTTCCCCTTTGTGGCCTAGGTTTGGTCGCCTGTCTTGTTCGCTTACCGCAACTTTTTGTTGCCCGGTTGGCACCGATTTTGGAGGGAGCTTCACGTGTCAGATCAACTGCAACAGCTGCAAGCAAGCGTCGAAGCTCTCCGAGACATCGACGTGCTTGACCTGTCGGGCCCGGAGTTGGAAGCACGTTTGCACACCCTTGTTTCGGTGGCGCCATTGTTGGCGGCGGCTACTGCTGAGGCGGTGGCCGCGTTTGATGCGTCAATGCAATACGAGGTGGGCGGGCATCGCACCGCCGCAGCATGGTTGCGAGCCAACTTCAGCATGCGTTCTGCTGATGCGAAGCGTCTGGTGGGCACCGGTAAACGTCTACGTCACATGGACCTAACCATGGCGGCGTTGTGGGATGGCCGGATCACCCTTGCTCATGCTGATCGTCTGGCTAGGTCCAACAAACCACATCTGTATTGTGCGTTCGCCGACGCCGAGGCGTATCTGATCGAGGCCGCGGTTGGCCAGGAGTACGCCGATTTTGACAAGGTCGTGTCCTATTGGGACAACCTCGCCGATCAATCATCAGCGGAGAAGCGCGAGAAGCGTCGTTTCGAGGAA
>CAWKZT010000053.1:0-12032 GCA_963854565.1 Acidimicrobiia bacterium | reverse complement strand
TTCGCCCACAATCTCGACAGCCTTGTCGTAGTTCGTGGTGCCAGGCTGGGAACCAACCTTGCAATCCTCAGCAGCAACAGCATCAGCATCAGCAAGGGTGCTATCGGTACCAACAAGTACCCGCTGGTCGATGTTGATGTAACCGTTCGAGAACGCCACAACTTTGCCGCGCTCTTCGGTGATGGTGATGCCATCGGCAGCCATATCGAACTGACCATCAGACACAGCCTGAATCATGCCGTCCCAACCAAAGGTCTGGTAGACCGGGTTGCAGTTAAGGAGCACACACATGGCGTTAATGGAGTCGTAGTCCCAGCCCTTGGCTTCGCCATCAGCAGCATCGATGTAGTTGAACGGCAAATACGCGTTCTCCACAGCAATGGTGACGTCACGACCGCCCAGATCAGGAAGGCCCGATTCTTCGGCTGGAGCGTCGGCTGGAGCGTCAGCTGGTTCGTCAGCCGGAGCTGGTTCGTCGGTCGATACTTCGCCGTCGTTAGAGCTGCTACAGGCTGCGGCGACAAGGCCGAAGACCATCAACAGTGCCAACAGGCGCAAGAAAGTGGATCGCATAGTATTCCCTCATTTTCGGCCCCGGATTGTCCATGGCCTACGGTTAGTAAAAGCTAGGGCAAAAGTGTACGTGACTTGTACGACTGTTGCTCGTTGTTACGCGATCGTCTGCCCGAGGACATCGTCAAGTGGGGCGACAATGCCCGTGTAGAACGGACCGAATTCGCCATATTTGGCCGACGCCTCGTCGAAGCGCATGGTGTAGACGATGTCTTTGAGGTCATCAAGTTGTTGACAAAAAAGCGTCACCCCCCATTCGTATTCGTCGAGACCTGTCGAGGCGGTGATGAGTTGTACTACTCGCCCAGCGAACTTACGACCGCTAGTGCCGTGCTCGTACATCATGTTCTTACGGGTTTCGAAATCCATGGTGAACCAGTTTTTAACCTCACCCCGCCGTTTCGACATTGGGTAGAACGACCAGGCGTTCTTTCCTTCCGGCGGTAGATTCGGGTAGAGGCGATCTTGGAGCATCTCTTCGGGGAGGCTCTTGGCGTATTCGGAAACTTCGGTAATGGAGATGAAACTCTCGACCACGGCGAGACCTGCCGTTTGGATCTCGGTCTGGAATTGACGATGACGCCACAACTCAGGACCCAACAACATGAACGCCAGGTCGGCCTTGTGGCCCATAATGGCAATCGATATAACCGTCATGCCGTCGGCCTCAGCGGCGGCAGCGGCGGCCCGCACGGCTTCGTGATCGACCGTCGATGCAGGCTTGCAGAACAAGTGGACAACAGCAGTACCAACAGAAAGGCCCGGATCAATTTCGCTCATCCCAACAGGCTAGTAAGAACGAACCAGAAAGCTAGTACCAGGTCATGGAGTCGCCGCGGGCGAAACCCACCAGCGTAAGTCCGGAACTGTTGGCCGCCGAAACAGCCAACGCTGAAGGCCCACTAACCGATACGAGGATACTAAAGCCCGACGCCCATGCCTTTTGCACCATCTCAAATGATGCTCGACCACTTATGAAGAGGCCCAGATTCGTGGCCGGAAGGCTTCCCTCAAGGCGCAGGGTGCCCGCCACTTTGTCGACCGCGTTGTGGCGACCGATATCTTCTCGAACCACCATGAGATTTCCGGCGGTGTCGAACGCCGCAGCCGCGTGCACAGAGCCCGTCGCGTCAAACAGAGGTTGTTGGGCTCGCACAGCTTCGCCTAATTGGGCGAGGACGTCCGCATGCCACGACGGACCGGACGGGAGAAGTCCGAGCCTGGCGCGCAGATCGCCGATTGCTTCGGATCCGCACAGACCACACGACGATGACACCGTCTGCAGACGGGCGGCAATGTCGGGGCCACCACCGGTCGTGTCGACCGTGACAACGTTGAATTCGGTTTCGACGGCACTGCCGGTTCCGCAGTACCGGACCGTAACCAGGTTGGTCCCGTCGAGAGCGCCTTCGCTATGTAAGAACCCAACCGCTAATTCGAAGTCGTGACCTGGCGTCCGCATGGTGGTGGCCACAATTTCGCCATCGCGGTGGATGGTGAGTGGTTCCTCCGCAATCAGTTCGGTTGGGTCCCGTTTCGTATCGGAACCCGATTGACGGGTAGCAAGTACTTTGACTGTGCGACCGCGGACCATCAGATCAGGCTATCTCCGATGCGTAAGCGCACCGGCCTACTGGACTCGATACTGCGCCAGATTACGTACCCGGAGACTGCGGCGAGGCACGGGCGACGACGTCACGATATTGGTGATGGTCTCGCCGTACTGCCAGAACTGGTCGAGTACCTCTTCGAGATGACTGGTGCTGCGAAGGTACGCGCGAGCCACATGGCTGTCGGTACCGGTGACTCTACGGCATTCGACAATCTCGGGAATGTCAGCCACCCGCTTATCGAATTCGTCAGCCTTTTGTTGCCCGATGGACTTGATCCGTACAAGCGACAAGATCGGATGGCCCAACGCGGCGGGACTTATTTTGACCGTGTAACCGGTTATGACTCCAGTTTGTTCGAGCCGTTTGAGGCGGGCGGCCACCGCTGGCGGCGTAAGCCCCACCTGTGCTCCTAGGTCGCGGTAGCTGGCCCGAGCATTGTCTTGTAGTGCATCGATGAGCAGAACATCGATGTCGTCGATAGAAACCTTGGGTTCATCATCGATCTGCATGGCAAATTTCTCCTAAACATGGATTTCGAAAGCAGAGCCTTACCAGAATCGTGCCTTGAGAATACTTTCGATAGTTTTAACTTAATAGGCTATCAAAATCACCTGACCCACGGGCTTGTCACCAATTTAATCACCTATCAAAGTTGGAGACTATGACGTATTATGTAGCTATGGAAACGAAATGGACCCCTCAAGCCGAACAAAACTTCGCCACCTTGCTCACCACCTGGAACAATCACCAGGTGCTGCGCACCAATGGTGCCGCTCCGGCCGAGTTATGGAACTCACGTACCGAGTTGGACCACGCTCGCCTTACCGCATTCCCAGCGGCGGCATAGTTTCCTCAAATCGTCCAGCCATGGGCCTCAACAACCCACCGGCTGACGCAAACTGGCCCCGCGGTTAGCGGGGCCAGAACAAAACTCGTGCCCTTGCCCTCCGTATCGGACGGCAACCACAAAACAGAAGGTGCCCTCGCCGTTAAGCGAGGGCACCTTCTTTGTTGGAAACGCTTTGTTAAAAACGCTTTGTTAGAAACCGAATGAGACTTAGAAGTCCATGTCCGGCATACCGCCAGCCGAATCGCCCTCGGGCGCATCGGCGATAACCGCTTCGGTGGTCAAGAACAATGCAGCAATTGAGCCAGCATTTTCGAGCGCTGAACGAGTGACCTTGGCAGCATCGATGATGCCTGCCTTCATAAGATCTTCGTACTCGTTGGTAGCAGCGTTAAGGCCGTTGTTGCCCTTAAGGTTGCGTACCTTCTCAACAATGACGCCACCTTCGAGACCAGCGTTAACCGCAATCTGGTGGAGGGGAGCTTCGAGCGCCTTGGCCACGATGCGAGCACCGGTAGCTTCATCGGCGTCCTTCATGCCTTCGATTGCTTCGTAAACCGCAGCCTGGGCCCGTATCAACGTGACACCACCACCGGCTACAACACCCTCTTCGAGGGCAGCACGCGTGGTGCTTACGGCATCTTCGATGCGGTGCTTCTTCTCTTTGAGTTCTACCTCGGTAGCAGCGCCAACCTTGAGGATGGCTACGCCGCCGGACAACTTGGCAAGGCGCTCTTGGAGCTTCTCGCGATCGTAGTCAGAATCGGTGTTTTCGATCTCAGCTTTGATTTGGCCTACACGACCTTCGACCTCGGCGGAATCGCCAGCGCCTTCGATGATGGTGGTTTCATCCTTGCTGATAACGACACGACGAGCCTGACCAAGCAGTTCGACGGTGGTGCTTTCGAGCTTAAGACCAACCTCTTCGCTGATTACCTGACCACCGGTAAGGATGGCCATGTCTTGCATCATGGCCTTACGGCGATCGCCAAAGCCAGGAGCCTTAACGGCGACTGAAACGAAGGTGCCACGAATCTTGTTGACCACAAGGGTAGAAAGAGCCTCACCATCGATGTCTTCGGCGATGATTAGCAGGGGCTTGCCGCCCTGCATGACCTTCTCGAGGACCGGCACAATTTCGCGCACGGCCGAAATCTTGGAACCTACGAACAAAATGTAAGGATCTTCGAGAACAGCTTCCATGCGATCGACGTCGGTGACGAAGTAAGGCGAGATGTAGCCCTTGTCGAAGCGCATGCCCTCGACGAGGTCCATGTCGATTCCGAAGGTCTGGCCTTCTTCGACAGTGATTACGCCATCCTTGCCAACCTTGTCGATGGCCTCGGCGATCATGGCACCAATTTCGGGGTCAGCCGAAGAGATAGATGCCACGTCGGCGATCTGCTCTTTATCCTTGACCGCCTTGGCGTTCGCCAAGATGGATTCGCGGCCAACTGCGACAGCGGCCTCGATGCCCTTCTTCATGGACATGGGGTTCGTGCCGGCGGCAACGTTGCGCAGACCTTCACGGACCATGGCCCAAGCGAGCACGGTTGCGGTGGTGGTGCCATCGCCGGCCACATCATCAGTCTTCTTGGCAACCTCTTTGACCAACTCAGCGCCGATGCGCTCGTAGGGGTCTTCGAGGTCGATTTCCTTAGCGATTGATACGCCATCATTAGTAATGGTGGGGGCGCCCCACTTCTTGTCAAGAACAACGTTACGACCCTTGGGGCCGATGGTGACGCGCACGGCGTCGGCCAGTTTGTTCATGCCCGCTTCAAGGCCACGACGTGCCTGGTCGTCAAACGCAATAATCTTTGCCATATCTAGTAACTCCTGGAGTTAGCAGTCTCGGATTGAGAGTGCTAACTCTAGGCCCGCGAGGGCAAGAGAAGCAACCGCCACCGCATCAGGTTTCGCGCGATATCACGCGAAAGCTGCGCAACGTAGACTGAGCTTAGAATCCGCCTGCCACGGCGGGGATTATCGCAACCTGAGCGCCATCTTCGACGACGGTATTAATGCCGTCGAGAAAACGAACGTCTTCGTCGGACACAAATACGTTGACAAAGCGACGGAGATTGCCTTCATCGTCGAGGATCTTTGATCCAAACCCCGGATGGGCTGTCTCGAGAGATGCGAGAACTTCGGCAACAGTTCCAGGGTCGACATCGACCTCGGCCTCACCAGCGGTGAGGGGGCGAAGGGTGGTTGGTATTCTAATCTTGACTGACATAGTCAGGATTATACCGTTGGTGAACGTGGACGCGTTACGGGCGTCGTCGAGCAAGCTCGGCCGATACAGCGTCGGTGACGCATGGCAAGGTTTCATTCCATGAACGGTCGGACCCATAAGTCTCGCTGAGCGACACCAACGTGACCCCATCGGGAGCGGCAACCTCGGCGGCGCCACACACAATCATGGCCGGCACGCCGAACTCCGCCGCCATATCCACGACGCCCCCTACGACCTTTCCTGCGAAGGACAGGTCATCAAGCAAGCCCTCGCCGGTGATCACCAAATCGGCACCCTCGATGGCACCGGCCAAATCGAGTTCCTCAGCTATCAGCTCAAACCCCGGGACAAGAGTTGCCCCAACAGCAGCCAAGGCCCCGGCCAAACCGCCCGCGGCTCCGGCACCTGGTAACGACCCGACATCGACGCCGTAGTCGTCAAGATACACGTCTTGTAATCGTTCAAGTCGTCGGCGCAACATCGCCACCTGAGCGGGAGATGCGCCCTTTTGTGGACCAAAGACTGATGCCGCGTCGACAAACAAGGTTGTCACATCGCATGCCACCACCAGCTCTACGCCCTTAAACCGATAGACGGGATGCATGGCCTGCAGGGCACCCAAGCCGCCATCGGTGGTGGCCGAACCACCCAAACCAACAATGATTCGCTCCGCCCCGCGCTGCACGGCCTGATCAAGCAGTTCGCCTGTCCCAAAAGTGGAAGCCGCCATAGGGTCGTTGCCTTCCTTGCCGCCAGCAATATCTAACCCAGAGGCCAAGGCCATTTCGATTACGGCCGTTCGACCTGACAAGCGCCACGCGGCATCGATGGTCTCACCATTGGGACCCGTAATCGAGCTGACGCGGTTAGCGCCTCCGAGCGCCACCAGCATTCCTTCGCCCCCATCGGCCAGCGCAACACCGGTGGAGTCCCATCCGTTGAGTGTCGCCGCATCGCACGCGGCAGCAACGACCTCTTGGGCCGTCGCACTTCCGCGAAATTTGTCAGGGGCAACAACAACACGCATTAGCGCACCCGGGATTTAAAATCGTGAACCGTGTTATCCGTCGGTGCCTTCGGCGACCGGGTCATTGCCCAGCACAACCAGAACGTGGGCGCCGCGAGTGTCTACACCTGAAGGGCCCGGCTCTGTGGCTGGCATCGGCTGGACAGCCGTTGGACCGACCGAAAGTATTTGCGCTATCGCATCGGCATCGGGCTGATACTCGGGCTCATAATAGACCGTTGTGGTCTCAGCATTTTCGGGCGAGTTGGTGGCATCGAGCATGACGTAGTTGCGGGCCGCAAGCGTGCCCGTGGCAACTGATGCTGCACCTGTGACGGTGCCACCATTAGCAACGAGTACTTTGACCGTGTCCGGCGCATGACTTGGAGTAGTCAGCGGCAAGGTTTCGGTTCCTGGTGAATCGGCTGGGTCGACCGCAACGGCGTCGCCATTCTCATCGGCATCAGCGGAGGCATCGTCGACCGCCGACGCATCGCCGGACGTTGAGTCACCGGTTAGTAGCGAACCGTCACTCCCGCCACCGTCGAAGCCCCGGCCGAGCACAAAGGCGCCGACCAGTAATGCCAAGACGATTAGAACTGCACCTTTACCTGCGGTGTTATCCACGCTGCTTTTTCCTTTTTGAAGATCTTTGTGCATTCTACGGTAGCGCCCACGGCGACCGCTGTCTGGACGATAGCCTGTCAAGCCACGCCCGAGTAGCTCAGTTGGTAGAGCAGCTGTCTTGTAAACAGCAGGTCAGGAGTTCAATTCTCCTCTCGGGCTCTCGAGACCTCAAATAATGCCAGCGCTCCCGCAGCGGACACATTAAGCGAATCAAGCGGTCCCGACATCGGAATTGTCACGACGACGTCGCACCTTTTTCGAACGAGAGGTGATATGCCCTTGCCTTCGGCTCCGAGCACGAGTGCAACTGGTCCATTGGCCTGGGGCAGTCCCCACAATTTCTGCTCAGACACCGTGTCGAGACCAACCGTCCATACTTCAAGTTCGGTCAGTTTGGTCATGGCGGCCGGAAGGCCGGCCACTGACGCAATGGACAGATGTTCTATCGCCCCTGCCGCGGCTTTCGCCACCGTTGGCGTTATATGTACGGCGCGATGCCGAGGTAACACAACGCCGGTAACACCCGCGCACACGGCGGTACGCAACAATGCGCCAAGATTGCCCGGATCAGTTACCCCATCAACGAGTAACAGGAATGGCGGGCCATCGGAACGCCGCACCATGTCTTCAAGTTTCGTTTCCGGCAACTCCGCTGCGACAGCTAGCACACCTTGGGCCCCTTGGGACCTGGCGGTGTGTTCAAATTTTGAGCGCGGTACATAACGCATTGGCACATGAGCATCGTTGGCAAGATCGACAATCTCATCAAGAATCGGCGCCGCATCGAGATCGTCGGCCAGAGTGAGCTCTTTAACTCGGCGCCGCCCCGCAATCAGTAATTCTCGTACCGCGTGACGGCCCTCGACAACATCTCCACCGATCCCACGCTTTATCGCATCGCGGGCGCCCATATACGTGTCCTCGCCACCAGTACTAGACCGGCGACCCTTCGGAACACTATTACTGCGACCGCCGCGTTGATTGAAATTCTGTGACCCGCTGCTGCGCCCCGTGCCACCACCACGCTTGCTCGCGCTGCCGCGCGACTTACCGCCACCGCTGCTTTGTTTACCTTTACTCATCGTTCCTCCAACAGGGCAACAGCCCAACACGCAATGCCTTCGCCTCGGCCAAGTGAACCGAGGCCTTCGGCTCGCTTACCTTTAATTGTGACCGGCGCGCCGACGATCGCGGTCAACCGCTCCTGCATTTCTTTGCGGCGAGGTGCCAATTTGGGCGATTCAAGCACAACGGACGTATCGACGTTGGCCACGCACCATCCCGCAGCAACAACCTTCGCCACGGCGGTTTCGAGTAATTGCAAGCTGTCGGCCCCTTTGAGGGCCGGATCGGTATCAGGAAATAGTTGACCTATGTCACCCAAACCAGCAGCCCCGAGGATCGCGTCGATCACCGCGTGGGCAATAACATCACTGTCGGAGTGTCCGGCCAAACCGCGGCCACCATCAAACACGACCCCACCTAACACCAAATGGCGATCGGGGTCATCAGAAAATGGATGAACGTCGAATCCTTGGCCGACACGCATAGTGCTCATCGTCAAACCTCTTCGTTTGGTTGGGAAACGACCACGACATGAATTCCTAAGTCAATCGCTGTCGCCACCACCGTAGAAGGATCAGCTACTCGTGAGTCAATACCTGCCTGAAGTAGTCGATGGTGCGCCGATGCGTCGCTGGTGACGATTACTCCAACGCGAACTACAACTGCTCGATCTATAAGCACCGCTGAGTCATCGCGGACCGTATCGGTAACCGGATCCGCGGCAACCTTGATCACCCCTACGGTGGCTGTTTGACGATCAGCTAGATCGGGCCCGTTCATAGCAGTAGTGTGGTGCCTACCGTGACCGATACCACTCTTTTGGCGGCGACCGAGCTCTTTGGCTCTCTCGAACCAGCCCAACTCCAATCTATTGCCGACCTCAGCACGCTGGTCGCACTAAAGCGAAACGACCTTCTTTTTAGTGAGAACGACAAAGGCGATGCCCTGTACGTGGTGGCGACGGGACGGATTGCTATTGCCAACAGATCATTCGATGGGCGCGAGTCAATGGTTGCGCTCATGGAACCAGGTGACCTCTTCGGCGAAATGGGCTTGTTCGATAACGGCGGGCGATCCGCCGAAGCCAGAGCGCTCGAACCAAGCACCGCGGTCAGGGTCCCCTATGCCCCTGTGCGCGAACTTTACGGTGACCACCCCCAGCTGTTGTGGCAGGTCGTGAAGTTGCTCGCCGGCCGTTTACGTAATATGGATAATGCGCTCGCCGATTCGGTGTTCCTTGATGTGTCGGGTCGTACCGCCAAGCGCCTACTCGAACTCGCCGGCGACGGCGACGAGTTCACCTTGCCGATTACCCAGGAAGAACTAGCGGGCATGGTAGGAGCGTCGCGCGAACGAGTAAACAAGGCCATTGCATCCTTCATTCGTTTGGGATGGCTGGAGCAGCGCGACCGACGTTACAAAATTACTAACCGCACCCAAATGGAGATCCGGAGCCAGTAACCCATGCCTTACATCGGTGACCGGCTTGTGCATGACGCCGACCTCACCGAACGGCACCGCAATCCCTGCTTAGTCATGATGCTGTGGCATTATTGACCTCATGTTGAGCTTCAATCTTGCGGACAAAGTTGCGATCGTTACGGGAGGCAACGGAGGCATCGGCCTCGGCATTGCTCACGGCCTAGCCGCCGGTGGGGCAACAATCGTGATTGCCGCCCGCGACGAAGAGAAGTCGGCGCTGGCGGCACAACAGTTAGCCCCCCACAACGTCGGGATCATGACCATCGCTACCGACGTCGCAGATCGCAGCTCAGTTGACGCGATGGTCGAAGTCGTTCTCGATGCCTTCGGTCGCATCGACATCCTTGTCAACAATGCCGGAATCAATGCCGGCGGATCAGCCGACGTCATTACCGACGAAGAGTGGGATTTGGTCATGGGAGTCAACATGACCGGAGCGCACTACTGCAGCCAGGCGGTATACCCGGCCATGAAGGCCAAAGGTGGCGGCAAAATCATCAACATTGGGTCGATGATGTCCATCTTCGGTCGCAGATCAACACCCGCATACGCGGCCAGCAAGGGTGCCATCGTGCAGTACACCAAGGCACTCGCCTGCGATTGGGCCGATGACAACATCCAGGCCAATGCCATTTTGCCCGGATGGATCGACACCGACCTCACCCGCCGCCTGCGCAGGGCCATTCCGCCTCTTGAGGAGGCCGTGACGCAACGTACACCCGCCGCTAAGTGGGGAACGCCCGACGATCTCGCCGGACTCGGCCTTTTTCTTGCCAGCCCCGCGAGCGACTTCATAACCGGCGCCGCTATTCCCGCCGATGGTGGCTACAGCGTTCAGGGGTGACCCCGGGGCCCGCTTTGGTGGCCGAAACTAATCGACCACCGACAGTCGCACAGCGAGACCCTCTTTGATAGCCGTGTGAATTTCGTTGGCGGTGACGATCTGAAACTTGTCAACGGTCTTGGTATCCATCGGCGGAATCAACGCGGTCCGAAAACCCAAACGCTCGGCTTCGGCGAGTCGCCGGTCGATGTTAGACACTCGCCGCAACTCCCCACCTAGGCCGACTTCGCCGATGGCCACCAAATCGTCGGAGATCGGCTGCTTTTTCATGGCAGAAGCGACCGCCAAAATAATGGCAAGATCGGCGGCTGGCTCGTTTACCCGCGCTCCCCCAACTACCGAGACATAAACGTCTTTGTCGAAAGTTTTAAGGCCACCATGTTCCTGAAGTACCGCAAGCAACATCGACAGACGCCCCGACTCGACACCCTGCGCCGACCGGCGTGGATTCCCGCCACCTGAAGCATCGGTTACTAACGCCTGAATTTCGACGAGCAGTGGACGCTCGCCTTCGTTCGTGGCCATCACAACAGAACCGGGAACACCTGGCCGTCGATCGGCCAAAAACCGGGCACTTGGATCACTGACAGGGCGGAGGCCTTCGGCCGCCATTTCAAACAAACCGATCTCATCGGTGGGACCAAAACGATGTTTGGTGGCGCGCAAGATACGCAACTCGCCACTGCGATCGGCCTCGAACGCCAACACCGTGTCCACCAGGTGTTCCAAGACCCGCGGCCCGGCCAACGCACCATCTTTCGTTACATGGCCGACCAACACCAAGGTGAGCCCTTTGGCCTTGGCGTGCTGGGTTAGACGGTGAGCAACATGACGAACCTGGGTTACCGATCCACTGGCACTCGGTAACGTCGTGTCGGCGACCGTCTGCACTGAGTCGACCACGACGAGACGAAAATCCTTCGAATCAATAAGCGCCGAGACACCGCCCAAGGTTGTCTCGCCTGCCACGTACAAATCGTCGTGCATACACCCGAGCCGCTGAGCACGCTGACGAACTTGACCCGGCGACTCTTCGGCGGAAATGTACAAGACCGGACCTTGCGGCGTCGCAATGGCGGCACACAACTGCAGCAGCAACGTGCTCTTGCCAATGCCGGGTGGCCCACCCAGCAGTGTTACCGAACCCCGATGCAAACCGCCGCCCAGCGAACGGTCGAACTCGCTTATGCCGGTAGCCATCATGTCGGTGGTGGTTGAGGTGATGTTGCCGATCCGAACCAACTCCGATTTCGCCACCGCAGCAGCAACAACCGCATGCACATCTTGCTCTACCAGCGTGCCCCACGCATCGCAAGCCGGGCACCGTCCCACCCATGTGGCGGACTGAGCGTCGCACTCAGTGCAGGAGAAAACTCGTTTTGTTTTGGCCACGGACTAAACCCTAGACGTCGGGTAGGACAGTCTTACTTTCGACGGAAGAAGTCAGCAAAACTATGCACGATGGCATGGTCGGGCCGTTGGTCTGCTGGCGGCTGATCACGGGTCATCCAAACCGTTGACATGCCAAGCGTCTTGCCCGTGTCGAGCGATTCGAGGTCGGCATGGATAAACAACCAATCTTCAAACGGCACACCCGTGGCCCGCCGCATGGCTTCGAACAGTCCGGGAGCCGGGCTTGTGACACCAGCATCACTGGAATCAATCCAGGGAGCAACGCCATCGAGTCGGTCACGATCGCGCATCGCTTGACTCCACGCCGCGGGACAATTACCCAG
>CAWKZT010000052.1:0-12079 GCA_963854565.1 Acidimicrobiia bacterium | reverse complement strand
GTTGCATTGTTGAGGCGGTCGAGCGTGGCGATAATCGCCAAAATTGCGCCGGTGTAGATCACAATAAAACCCGGACGGCCCACTGGCGACCGGACGGCTTTGCCCACCAAGGCCTCATCGTCGGGATACAACTGGTACCGAGTACGCAGGTTGGTGTACACGATGACGAAATACTCAAAGGCATGCGAACCCACGTAGCCAATCAAACCGGCAATCGGGTTGATGAGCATCAGCAGAAACAGCGCACCTGTCGAAACCACATACATGTGTTTGGCTGGGTTGGCGGCGGCCCCTGCAGCTAGTTCTCGACGTACCCATAGGACCGTTAAGGTGCCGGCTACTAACGCGGCAAGTGGTACCAGCAATCGCGCAATCGGTTGGAGATCCGCAAGAACTTCTAGCGCGTCGCGATTGTGACCACCCAAACCCGAGTCGATTATGCGATCGGGGGTGGCGGAGTTTGCCGCACCCACCACCAAAGCACCAAACAACCACGACAACAACAGAGCACGTTCTAAGCGTCCGTCGTTTTCTCCTACTTTGCGCCCGTAGATGCGAATAAGTCCGTAGCGCTGGAACAGGGTGTGAATTGCATTCCATGCGCCACCGACAATCGCCAGCACCAGGAAACTCACATTGATCGTCACATAAATTGCCACGGCAAAAACCAGTGGACTCCACGTAAAGATGCGGCGTCGAATCGCAAACTGATCGGCATCGCCGTAGACGAGCGCCAGTGTCAGCGGTTGGTGCGTAAAGGAGAACAACAACGTGGCCGACATCAACCACGCCACGGCATCGCCCTCCAGCGCCATGGCGACAACGGCAAAGGGAACCCATGCGAACGCAATAATGATGTCCGTCGACGCTCGGTGTATCCACTGGATACCTCCAGTAACGGAGTTCCGCGGCACCGTGATCGCTGCCATTAGCTAGAGGTTGGATCCCAGCCAGCTAGATCGTCCAACAAATCGTTGTTCGAAAACATCTCCACCAGAGGGACACTAATACCAATGCGCTTTTGGAGGCGGGTTACTTCGAGTTCTTCGTTCCACAAAGCCAAAGTAACGACGAGGCCTTCGGTTCCGGCACGCGCCGTACGTCCGGACCGGTGCAAGTAGGTCTTGTGATCGGAGGGTGGGTCGTAATGAATCACAATGTCAATGTCGTCAACATGAATGCCACGGGCGGCCACATCGGTAGCGATGAGCGTTGGTACGGCACCAGACGAAAAGTCATTCAACGCGCGTTCCCGATGATTTTGTCGGAGGTCGCCGTGGATTGGGTTGGCCTTTTGGCCCATCTCCGAGAGCTTCTCGGCGACGCGGTTGGCCTGATGTTTAGTATTCGTGAAGATCAAACAGCGGTTAGCACTGTTGGCTATACGGGCAGCCACCTTGACCTTGTCCATCTGGTGCACAGTGATAAAGCGATGAGTCATCTCGTCAACGGTGACGCCCTCGGATTCGACTTCGTGCATCGCTGGATCGGTCTGGTACCGAGCAATCAAGGTGTCAACTGCGCCATCAAGAGTGGCCGAGAACAATAGGGTCTGATGCTGGCCTTTGACGTGACGCAAGATCCATTCAAGCTGTGGCAAGAAGCCCATATCAGCCATCCGGTCGGCCTCATCAACACATACCTGGCTGATGTCGTCGACAAAAACCTCTTTGCGATCGATGAGATCGATCATGCGACCCGGTGTAGCGACAATCATGTCGACACCATTAGCCAGCTTCTTGATCTGCTTGTCAATATCGGCGCCACCGTAAATAGCTGCCACGGTGAGATCGCGTAGCGCGGCCAACGGGGCAAGCTCATCTTTGACCTGTATCGCCAACTCGCGGGTCGGGACCAGCACTATTGCATGGGGGCGGCGAGGCTTGGCTTTGGTAAGGCGTTCGAGGGTCGGAAGCCCGAAGGCCAAGGTCTTGCCCGACCCGGTCTTGGCCTTGCCGCACACGTCGCGACCAGCGAGAGCATCGCCAATGGTGAGAGCTTGAACGGGGAAAGCGTGGGTGATGCCTCGGGAGGCAAGAGACTCGCAAAAGTCATCGGCGACGCCGAGTGATGCGAAGGTGACGGGCTCGAGGTCCATCGTGATTTCATCTGTCATGGGTTGTAAAGCGACTTCATTCGATAGGGAGATGCGTCTGTGCGCAACACGTAGGGTAGCGACCTCCTACCCCGTCGCTGTGACCCGACCATTTTTGACAGAAACACCCTCTTGCCGAAGGAGCCGTTCATGGCGTTCTTCGTGACCAGGAACAAGCCGACCGTCGGCGGTTACAACCCGCCACCACGGTTGATCTTCGGTACGTCGAAGAAAATTGCCAACCGCTCTCGCGGCTCCCGGAAACCCAGCTTCCGACGCAACCTCGCCATAGGCCATAACCTCACCCGCCTGCAACGAGGCAAGGACTTTGGCGACCTCGTCGTCAAAGGACCTCTCGGGGCGATGGCTAGTCATCGATGGTTGAATCCTCTTCGACCCGTCCGGTAAGCACTAAATAGAGCGAAATCAGCAGTACCGCACCAAACACCCACAGGTTGACGCGGAGTCCCGCCACCCTCGAAGCCGTGTCGATACGAAGCGCCTCAATCCACAGCCGCCCTAAGGCGTACCCGCCGGTGTAAACCGCAAACAGTCGGCCGCGGCGAAGGACCTTCTGCTTGTCGAGCCAGAGTATGAACCCCACCAACGCGAAGTTCCAAAGCGATTCGTAGAGGAAAGTGGGATGAAAGGTCGGATCGGCACTGTGGCCAGATATGCGATGGGCTTCGTCGATTTCTAGGGCCCACGGCAAACTAGTTGGGCGACCATACAATTCCTGGTTCCACCAGTTACCCCAGCGGCCGATGGCCTGTGCAAGCGCCAGTGTCGGGGCGGCCACATCGAGCACCATAGGTAGTGGCAAATTACGGCGCCGCATGACCACGTAAGCCCCTAGGACACCGAACGCGATACCCCCGAGGATTCCCAGACCGCCTTGCCAGATGTAAAACACTTCGATCCAGCGCCCACGAAATGACTGCCAATCGGTAATTACGTGATACAGCCGAGCACCAACTAGCCCAAACGGCACACCCCACATTGCCAACTCGGATGCGTGATCGACCTCATAACCACGCTCAGCCAGACGCTTACCGCCTAACCAGACTGCGGCAATGGCGCCCAGACCAATCATTACCCCGTAGGCGCGCAGATTGAGCGGACCGATTTCCAGCACTGACTGAGAAGGGCTGGGTATTGAAGCGAGGAAGGAATACACGACAGAAGAACCCCGTAGGTTGAGATCTGATTCCCTACACCACTGGTGGTGCGTTAGGCGCCGAGTTGCGCTGGGCTAAGCGCCATTATGGCAGCAGAACCGGCCCTTGCAGAGCGCGCCTCGGCTTCGGCACGAGGCAAAATGTGCTCGCCGT
Source organism: Acidimicrobiia bacterium (assembly GCA_963854565.1). GTDB lineage: Bacteria > Actinomycetota > Acidimicrobiia > Acidimicrobiales > JAHEJN01 > CAWKZT01. Next base: position 8,653 of record CAWKZT010000052.1, on the reverse strand, counting down.
AGAACTGAGCGGTAACAATTTTGGCTTCGAGAAAGTCGGTGCTGTACTTATCGGTACCGTCAACAAGCAACTTCTGCGCGGCCACGGCGGACTGTGCGTGCATCCAGGCTCCGACTACCAGAGAGAATTGCGTCAACATCGGGGTCGCTCCAGCGAAAGCATCGATCGGACTCGTAGCCTTGGCCTCATTCATGAACCGGACCGACACCCGTAGCGATTGCAGCGCCTCGGACAAGCCGCTCCGCAGCGAGGACAACGACTCGCCTGCACTGGCAAGGTCGGCATCGACCGACGCTATTTGATCGAGCAGAGAATCGGCAACTGCCCCACCCGACAGACCCAACTTGCGTCCCACGAGGTCGAGCGCCTGAATGCCATTGGTTCCCTCATAAATGGGCGCTATACGAGCATCACGGTAGTGCTGCGCCACCCCAGTCTCTTCGATGAACCCCATACCTCCGTGGATTTGCACCGCGAGCGAGGCAATTTCCACACCAACGTCGGTGCCCCACGCCTTGGTCATTGGGGTGAGTAGCGCGGCGAGGCCTTCGGCCGCTGCTGTGGCATCACTATCACCGTGATGCGCGTGATCGAGAGCGGCAGCATTGAGATAAACCAGACCCCGAACTGCCTCAATCTGAGAGCGCATGGTGAGCAACATGCGCCGCACATCGGCATGGTCGATGATGGGTGAAATGGATCCGTCGCCGCCCATGGCGCGGCCCTGTTCGCGTTCCACCGCGTAGACGACAGTCTGCTGATAGGCCCGTTCGGCGATAGCTAACCCTTGTAGTCCAACGCCAAGACGAGCGTTGTTCATCATTGTGAACATGTACCGCATGCCTTGATTCTCTTCGCCGATCAGATAGCCGACGGCGCCGTCATTATCGCCAAAGGACAGCACGCACGTAGGACTGGCATGAATGCCAAGCTTGTGCTCCAGTGACACGACCGTCACATCGTTTCGCTCACCCAGGGACCCATCGTCATTGACCAGGTATTTGGGAACAATGAAACAGCTAATACCTTTCGTGCCGGGAGGGGCACCGGGTGTCCGAGCCAAGACAATGTGCACGATGTTGTCGGTCATTTCGTGGTCGCCGTAGGTGATGTAGATTTTGGTGCCCGAAATCCGGTACGTGCCGTCGTCGACTGGCCTGGCCTTGCTCGCCACCGCTCCCACATCTGATCCAGCTTGTGGTTCGGTGAGACACATCGTGCCGGTCCACTCGCCCGACACAAGTTTGGTGAGGTACATCTCTCTCTGCGTTTCGCTGCCGTAGGCCGCCAGACAGTCAATTCCACTGTGAGTAAGCATTGGGCACAAGGAGAAACCAATACCGGCCGAAGAAATCATCTCCTGCAACGAAATACCGACGAGGTGAGGGAATCCACCGCCACCGTAGACCTCGGGTGCCCCAACACTAAGCCAGCCTGCTTCAACACATGCTTGATAGGCCTCGGTCCAGCCATCGGGAGTTCTGACCGTGCCGTCGTCTTGCAGAACTGAACCCTGGGTGTCGCCTATCCCGTTGAGCGGGGCCACAACTTCGGCGAAAAATCTCCCAGATTCTTCCACGACGCCTTCGACGGTGTCGCGATCAATCCAGGCAAAATCGCTGAGTCCGAGAATGGCTGGCAAGTCCGCCAAGTGGTCAAGCGCAAAGCGTATGTCGTCCAACGGTGCGGTGTAATCAGTGCTCACATTTACCCTCAAGAATCAGTGGATCAGGCTCCTCAAGCCCAGGAGCTAAATAGTAGCGAGTCTTGTTACCCGCGGGTACTAATAGTCCAGTATGGCCCGACTACTTGGTCCGCACTCGATTGACGACCTCACGAGCACTGCCGCGCACTGTTCGGTGCTCGACATGGCGATCAGCAACACCATGTCGGTCCGCGATGATTTGATTGACTTCGGCCCCGAGCATGAACCCAACCGACATCGTGTACACCCAGATGAGCAAGGTCAACATGGTGCCTACGGCGCCTAAGATGGCGTTGGCTCCACCAATGGCCGAATCAAGGTATATGCGAAAGCCCAGCGTGGAAATAATAAAAAACATACTGGCGAAAACCGCTCCCGGGAGTTCCCATTTCCATGGCGTGAGATGCAGCGGAGCAATATGATAAATCGTGGCTGACCACACCACCACCACCACAAAGGCGGCCAGCGGACCTAGATAGTTCCACGTACTGTTGAACCAGCTTCCCAGTGTTCCATCGCCCGCAAATAGTGGCCCCAGGAGCAAGAGGACCAACATAGAGGCACCCACAATTATGGTGCCGAATCCCAAGAACAGAGCCGTAACGCGGGTGTGAAACCAAGACCGACTCGTTTCGATCTCGTAGGCCTGATCGAGCGCACCAACCACGGCATTAAATCCGCGCGACGCGCTCAGCAAAACAAAAACCAAACCAAACGTAAAGGCACTGCCACTCGGGCCAGAAAATAACTCCGATACCGCATTGGTAATTGGTCCCGCCTCGGCACCCAGCGCTCCGCCAACTGCCTCGACAACTTCGCGTTCGGCGGAGGCAGCAAGATCGGCACCAACAAGACCGTCGAGCCACCCGATCATCGCCCCGAGCAACAGCAACCCCGGGAAGATGGACAACACCAGCCAAAATGCGATTTCCGCCGAAAGCCCACCACATCGGTCCTGGCGCCATTCGCTTTCAAGTTCTTTGACAAAATTCCAAAGCCATCGAGCACCAGGGACCCTGCTGACAACAGAGCGAAATCTGCGCCAGATCGTTGCAATTGATATCTGCATGACTACGCGACGCTGTACCGGTTTCTCATGGTCTTTAGCCAGGCCGACCAGTTCGACAGTTCAGTCACCACCCCAGTGTGCCGTAGCCAATGCGCTTATGTGTTGTACGTGGGGACTGAGGTGGACAATCCAGGTACGAAACAGAAATCACCATCACGTCAATGCCGGTGTCTGTTTCATGGAGTCGTCCGACCCACCAAGGTCAAAGAACGTCAGCCACCATCCGGTTGCTCACACCTCAGCCCCACTACGAAGTTCAACCTACGTAATCTGCCTGTGAATGAAAAGGGGAATACCTGGGGATTTCGCGAATAGCCTGTGCATTTCTCGGGGTCTATCCACAGCCAGACGCCACCTTCACCTCTAGGGTCGAATAATGCTCACGCAATTGTGGCCTCCGTCGGGCGCTGATAATCCCGTCGATCTTGCCGCGCTCTACGCCAATGACCACCGCCCCAACCCGGTCAATCGGCCGTGGGTCATGCTCAACATGATCGCCAGTGTCGACGGCGCAATAGCGATCGATAACCTTTCCGCCGGGTTAGGTGGACCGGCCGATTTTGCGGTATTCCAGGCCATCCGTGCGGTTCCAGACGCAATTGTGGCGGGATCGTCGACGGTCATCGCCGAGGATTACGGGCCCGCGCTTCCGTCGGGGCAAGTCAAACAAGCCAGGCTCGAACGAGGCCAACAACCCACTCCACCGATTGTGGTGCTGTCTAAGTCGTTGCGACTCGCGCCATCGGCCCGCCTATTTGTCAACAATCCAACCCGACCCATCATTTACACCGATCAGCTTGCTGCACCTGATCGGCGCACGGCGCTTTCCGCTGTCGCCGATGTCGTGTCGGCCGGAGCCGACGGGGTCGATCTTCATCAAGCGCTCCACGATATGCATGCCCGTGGTATGCGCACAGTCCTGGTGGAAGGTGGGCCATCGGTGAATGCCCAGTTCTTCGCCCTCGACCTGGTGGATGAACTTTGCCTTACGACATCCCCGATGCTGGTGGGCGGCGATGGACCCGGCATTATTGCCGCCTCGGGAATGCACCCACGACAACTATCTCTGGACCGGCTACTCATGGCCGATGGCATGTTGTTCAGTCGGTATTTGGTCAACCGGAATTAGCCGGCCCTCATGGTCGGTTGGCTATGACGCAGGCAGTGTCAAGCGCTGACCGACCACAAGGGCCGAGGTTCCGTTGAGCTCAATGAGCCCATCGACTGTGGAGCGAATATCTCCGTCGCTCGCAATACCGGTAGCGATGCTCCACATCGTGTCGCCGGGCTGAACGACCGTCACCGCGGTGGTCTGGGAGTGATCAGCCGCGCCCGCGGTGCTGGTGAAGTAGGCAGTAGTAGCAAGCATGGAGGTGTAGGCCACCACGATCAGAAACATCACGGCTAAGACCGCCGCCACAATGCGTCGACGACGAAATAATGCTGCTGCGCCAACGGCGGCGAGGCTCGGGGGGTTCGATACCGCTCGGGGCGCAACAACACGGACAGGAGAGGTGATTACCCCAGCGACGCCGTAGACCGGCGCGGAGGGAAGAGCGATGAACGAAGCGGAATGGTGAATGGTGTTGAATACTGCGGTTGTCATGTTCCTAGCATCCTCCGGGGGTGTGACATTTTGACTAATGCCTGAAATGTCGGGGTTTTTGGTGTGTGGATAAGAATTTCTGATCGTTGTTCGCAATAGGTACTTGACATGGAACGATTGTTCTACGATCATGTGTTCTACGAACTACTGTTCGTATAGTACACACAGAACACATGTTCGTGTCAACCTTTTCCAACAACTTTTCCGCCCGAACTCCCACCAACATGTTTTGCGCCCCACCAAACGGCGTCTAACTCCCCAGAAACGGATCCTCATGAGCGAAGCCAAACTCAGCCGCCGCCAACGCCAAGTACTCGAGTTCATAGATGAAAACATCCAGTCCAAGGGCTATCCACCATCGGTGCGCGAGATTTGCGCCGCGGTCGGCCTGGCTTCCCCCTCCACCGTTCACACCCACCTAAAAAGCCTCGAACGTATGGGGTTTATACGCAAAGACCCCACCAAACCACGGGCGCTAGAAGTTCGCTACGACCCCACATCCGGCGCCGCCAAAATCGACCGTCGACCCGTCAAGCACGTGCCGCTCCTCGGCGATGTCGCGGCCGGCACTGGTGTCCTAGCGCAAGAGAACGTCGAAGAGGTCATGCCCCTTCCCGCCGATCTCACAGGCGACGGCGAATTGTTCATGTTGCGTGTCCGCGGCGACTCCATGATCGATCTAGGGATCTTCCACGGCGACTTTGTCGTCGCCCGTCAGCAAAACACTGCCACCAAGGGCGACGTCATCATCGCCGGCATTCCTGGCGACGAGGCCACTATCAAGACGTTCATATCCGGTGGCGAGCACGTCATACTTGAACCGGCCAACGCCACACTCAGCACCATGACCTTCAAGGCCGACGAAATCACCATCTTCGGCAAAGTTGTCACGGTCATGCGCAAGCTGTAGCCACGCAGACCAACGCCGCCTAACTAGGCAACGGTAAGAAGGTTCAACAGCGCGGCGTACGTTGCGTCAAGCGTCCACCGTTCGACATGTTCTTCGGCGGTGTGCGCCAAGGTGGCCTCGCCTGATCCAAAATTCACGGCCGGAATGCCGTGCTCGGAGAAGAACGCCACATCGGTCCAACCCAGCTTGGCTCGAACCTCAAGATCACTGCGCTCAATAAGGCGTTGCAACAGCGGGTGATCCAACCCGGGATACGCCGCCGCCGACATGTCGGCTAGTTCGAAATCGTCGCCTGGCTCCAAAAATGGGTCGACCAGTTCGCGCACATGAGCAACGGCTTGATCAGGAGAGCGGTCCGGAGCGAACCGATGATTGATGGTGATGCACACCTCGTCAGGAACCACATTGCCCGCTACTCCCCCATCAACAAACACCGCCTGGAGCGCCTCGCGATACTCGCAACCACCTACGAGTGGGCGACGACCCTCGTAGGCGTCAAGGGCCTGGAGAAGCCCACCTAGGCGATGAATCGCATTACGGCCCATCCACGGCCGAGCAGAATGAGAACGGGCACCCCGAAGGGTTACCTTGACGCGAAATGTGCCCTGACATCCCGCTTCGATGGCCGCAGCGGTCGGCTCGCCCAAAATGGCGACATCGGCTTCTAGCAGCGCAGGTACCTTCGCGAAGAGTTCACGCAGACCGTTGTTCTCAACCGCTACTTCTTCGCGAGCGTAAAACACATAGGTAACGTCCACGACGGGTTCGACGACCGTCGTGGCCAAGAGCAACGCAATCGCGATCCCGCCCTTCATGTCCGTAGAGCCAAGGCCCCACAGCGTGTCCCCGTCTATGCGAGCCTCGGCGTTGCCATTAACCGGCACCGTGTCGAGGTGACCGGCAATACATAGGCGATGCTTATGGCCCAGATTCGTGCGAGCCACCAGGTTGTCACCTACACGGGTGACTTCCAAATGCGGAGCGGCGCGCAATCTGGTCTCGATGTAGGCCGCGATCTGCTGTTCGTCGAAACTAACCGACGGTATCGCCACCAGATCGGCTGTCAATTGGAGAAGATCAGGCGTAGTCATGGATCTAAAGCGCTACGCCCGTGTCGCGCAACAGTTGGTTGAGAGCGCTCTTGTCGTGGCGTTCGCCTTCTTCGAGACGTTTGATTACTAACGCACAAGGCAACCCGAACGTGCCGCCAGCAAACGCACGCGGACGGGTAGCAGTAACGGCCACTGACCAAGCCGGGATATGCCCGCGGCTGATCTCGTCACCCGTTTCTGCATCGATGACAGGTATTGACGTGTTGAGAATCATGCCGGATCCAACAACAGCACCTTCGCCGACACGAGCACCCTCGGTAATCATTGAACGGCTACCAATAAAGGCTTCGTCTTCGATAACGACCGGTGCGGCTTGCGCTGGTTCAAGTACGCCACCAATACCGACACCGCCGCTGAGGTGAACATTCTTACCAATTTGAGCACATGACCCGACAGTGGCCCAGGTGTCGACCATTGTGCCCTCATCGACGTACGAGCCAATATTCACATAGCTCGGCATCAAGATTACGCCAGGAGCCTGATAGCTACCCCAACGGGCCGAAGCGCCGGGCACCACACGTACGCCGCGTTCCAGGTAATTGGTCTTGAGCGGAATTTTGTCGGCGTACTCAAAGGGGCCAAGCTCAATGGTTTGCATTTCCTGCACACGAAACAACAACATGACGGCGAACTTGAGCCACTGATGCACCACGACCTCGCCGTCGGGGCCGATCTCGGCAATGCGAGCGTCACCGGTATCGAGCATGTTGACGGCCTCGTGAATAGCGGCCACCGCGTCCGCATTGCCAGGATTGACCTCGGTCGGGTCGGCCCACAGTGCTTCGATGCGTATTTGAAGATCGCTCATGCCAGCGAGGCTAGCGGCTAGCTACGTCCGAGTTCGTGGAACTCACGCGATAGATCAGGACCAATTCCGGATCGAAGGTCAAACGATTCAGTTTCGACATGACCAGCTCCAAGCCGATAAGCAGCCGTTCGGGCGCTCGCAACTAGCCCAGCGGGCCCACAGACAGCAACATGTGCTCCACCCATGCGTTCGGCGCCAACCAGATCAGCGAGTCGCTCTGCCGAGAACCGACGACCCTCATTTGATGCCAGCACGCTGAGTTTGATTTTGCCGGCATCGCCCGCAGCCTGGAGTTCGTGCAACGCTGTCGCATCGTCGATATGGGACACGCTGTACACCAAGTGCGGCACCATCCCCGACGCAGGCTCAACACCAGACGCGGATAGACAGCTAACCGCACTCAGGAATGGCGTTATCCCCACACCGCCAGCGATCCACCACACGGGCTGAGCACCATCACCGAAAGGCTCGAACTCTCCATACGCGGCTTCGACAAATACCTGCGCCCCAACCAGGTCAACGGCCTGTACCCGTTGCGTCCAATCGCCCAGATTTCGAATGAAGAAACGCAACTCGGCGTCGTCGGGCGCTGACGCGATCGTGAACGCATGTGGCTCACGTAATCCCGGTAACTGAATCTTGATAAAGGCGAACTGTCCAACCCGATGCGCAAGCTTCTGACCGAGCGGCGCCATGCGCAACTCCATCGTGGCCCCTCGAGTCTCGCTACTGGTGACCTTGTAACGCACACCTTGGGCGACCGCATCGCGCCCAATGATCCGCACGAGATAGGCCACCAATCCCGCGACCATAAAGACACCAAAATACCAACCCCATGCCGATCCATTGCCATAGGGCTTCTTCGAGGTATAGAAATGCCACGAGGCGAACGCAAACGGGATACCTAGCAACTTATGGCTCAGCCGCCACCACCGGTACGGAACCCAACGAAGCAAGCTCGCACCTATGAGCACATACAGCATTATTTCGCTCCATCCGGCCATATCTTCCGCGGCCTCAGCGACAGACTTTGATGCTCCTCGCACCCCGTTCTCCGCCTCGGGTTCAATCCGCACATGAAAGAACATCAGCACAACCGCTAGAGCGCCAGACCAGCGGTGCGCCTTGTACATCGAATCGAGGCCACCAAAGAATGGCTCGAGCCACCGCAACCGAATCGCCAACACGAAACTCCATGCCATCAACAAAATTGAGGCCGCTCCGATAAAGAAGCTAAAGGCGGATGCGCCGCCATTATCTGCGAATGCAAACCACGCCACCCCAGTGGTCAACACAATCGCCAGGTGACCCGACATCGACTGCCGGATCGGACTGCGACGAGTAGACGGTCGTGGGATACGCCAATCGGATCGACGACCTAGTGCCGCCCGCAATAAGCGTCCGAGAGTCGGCCCATCAAGTTTTCTCATGACAAAACACTAG
>CAWKZT010000051.1:0-12363 GCA_963854565.1 Acidimicrobiia bacterium | reverse complement strand
GCCCGCAGACGACGCAGGCGGACCCGCTGCAGCAGCACGCGAGATGTTGGCCAACAAGCTAGACGGACCCGGTTCGGCTAAACCATCACTCGGGGCTATTCGACGCCAAAAAGCCGAAGCGCAACCCGAAACCGCTGTCTCAGAAACCGCTGTCTCAGCAGCCGCTGTCTCAGAAACCGCTGTCTCAGAAACCGCTGCACCTATTCTCGATCCGCCCGCCGATGAACCGGTTTCAGAGCCCGTACCACAATCACCTGATGCTGCGTCAGCGACACCTGCCCAACCCGTGTCAGCAACCTTCGACGCAATTGCTGCTGTTTGGACCGATAATATTTTGGCCGAAGTTCCCCGCCGAGCCAGCGTACGATTCGCGGGCGGAACGCTCGTCAACGACGGCGCCGAAGGCTTCGCTATTGCCTTACCCAACCAGATCCACGCCGACCGATGCAAAGATGTCCGCGGCGAGATCGATGCGGCCCTCTCCAAGCATTTTGGTCAGGCCGTGCCGATGCGACTCACTGTCCAAGGCATCGATGCTGCACCCGCTGATCCAGCCCCGGTTGATACGTTCGAAGAAGCGGCTTCTATTTCGCTCGACGAACTCACCGATGCCGACGAGGCCAGCGATGGCGCTGGCCGTCTAGCCCAAATGTTCCCCGGCGCCGAGCGCGTCGACCCGTCCTAATCACTGGAGCCCCATGTCTGATACGCCCGAACTTCCCGATCTTCTCGCTGGAGGAATGCCCGATCTCGCTGGTGGGGGCATGCCCGACCTCGGGGGATTGCTTGAGGCCGCCGAACAAATGGGTCAACAAATGATGGCGTCACAGGCCGAGGCTGCTTTGGCTTCCCACGAAGGCCAGTCCGGCGGTGGCATGGTCAAAGTCACGGTCAATGGTTCGATGGAGTTCACCAAGGTCACCATCGACCCCCAGGTAGTCGACTCCAACGATGTCGAGATGCTGGAGGACCTAGTGCTAGCGGCCATTACCGATGCGGTCACCCAAGTCAATGCCAACGCGGGCGGCGGTATGCCTGATCTGGGCGGTTTGCTAGGTGGAATGGACCTAGGCAGCCTGCTCGGCGGGGCCGAATAGATACCAATGGCATCGGTCTACACCCAGCCGGTTCAAGATCTCATCGACGAACTTGGGCGCATGCCCGGCGTCGGACCAAAATCCGCGCAACGTATAGCGTTTCATCTCTTGAAGGTGCCCACGCAAGACGCTACCCGGCTTGCTGAAGCGATCATTGAGGTCAAAAAGCGCATCCGTTTTTGCGACACCTGTTTTAACATCAGCGAAAATGTCGAATGCGAACTTTGTGGCGACGACCGCCGCGACAGCACAGTAATAGCTGTCGTCGAGGAACCCCGCGACATCGTGGCCGTTGAACGCACCGGCGAGTTTCGCGGCCGCTATCACGTGCTGCAGGGAGCCATCAATCCCATCGAGGGAATCGGCCCCGATCAACTTCGTGTACGCGAACTATTAGTACGCATCGGCGATGAGAAGATCACCGAGATCATCTTGTGCCTCAACCCCAATATTGAAGGCGAAGCAACGTCTATGTACCTAGCCCGCCTTTTAGAAAATGTCGGGGTGAAGGTATCGCGGCTGGCGAGTGGGCTGCCGGTTGGGGGCGATCTCGAGTACGCCGACGAACTGACGTTGGCCCGTGCATTAGAAGGACGACGCACCGTGGTCGAAGAAGCGCAGGCATAGCCAACCGAAGTACGCGAACATAGCGTCTGCAATCAACGGCAAAGACATGGTCACCATTACGTGACATGAGGAGTGAGATGCAACTAGGAATGGTCGGCCTAGGCCGCATGGGAGCGAACCTGATTCGCCGCTTAGCTACCGACGGACACGAGTGTGTGGCCTTCGATGTCAATACCGATGCCGTTGACACAATGCGTGACGAGGGGTTCACTGGTGCTGAATCTGCGGCCGAACTCGTGGCCGCTCTCGAAGCTCCTCGGGCCATCTGGATAATGGTCCCCGCTGGTGTCGTCAAATACGCCGTGGCCGATCTTTTGCCCCACCTCGAACCGGGCGACATATTGATTGATGGTGGCAACAGCAACTTCAAAGAGGACATCGCCCGCAGCGACGAACTGGCGCCCGCCGGAATCGAGTTAGTCGATTGCGGCACAAGTGGCGGTGTATTTGGTCGCGAGCGAGGCTTCTGTCTAATGGTGGGCGGCTCTGACCAGGCGATCGAGCGTCTAACGCCAATTTTTGAATCACTCGCGCCGGGCATCGAGACCGCTGAGCGCACTCCAGATGTAGCGGGAGATACCAAGCCGGGCGAGGCCGGATGGCTTCACTGTGGACCAGTTGGTGCCGGGCATTTCGTGAAGATGGTCCACAACGGCATCGAATACGGCATGATGGCCGCTCTGGCCGAAGGGTTCGGCATCCTCGAAGCAGCAAACTTGGGTAGTGCCGATCGTGAGGTAGATGCCGAAACGGCACCCTTGCGAGATCCCCGTGCTTACCAATTCGACATCGACACTGGCGCTGTGGCCGAAGTGTGGCGTCGGGGAAGTGTTATTTCGTCTTGGCTGGTCGACCTGACGGCGCATGCTCTAGCCGTCGATCCGAATCTCGATGGGTTTGAGGGGCGCGTGTCAGACAGCGGCGAAGGTCGTTGGACCGTCGAATCTGCTATCGATCTCGCCGTCCCAGCGCACACTATTGCCGCCGCGTTGTTCTCGCGTTTTGCCAGCCGAGATCGCGACGAATACGCCGGCAAGGTTTTGTCGGCCATGCGCAAAGAGTTCGGTGGACACCACGAAAAGTCGGCCGATGCCTGACCATCTGGGCCTAGAAGAAGCGCCTGCTCGCATCGCCGATGCGCTCATCATGTTTGGTATCAGCGGCGATCTAGCGTTCAAAAAGCTGTTCCCTGCCCTTTACGAGCTAGAAGCCGAAGAACGCCTCGACGTGCCGATCATTGGTGTGGCCCGTTCCGAATGGGACGACGACGCGCTGCGCGACCGTGCTCGGGCATCACTCGAAGGCCGCGATGGGACGATCATTGAACGGCTCTGCACCCGGCTCAGCTATGTGCGGGGCGACTACAACCACGTTGACACCTTTGCGGCGTTGCGAGCCAAACTTCCCGATTCATTGTGTCCAGTGGCTTTTCTTGCCGTGCCCCCCAGCCTCTTCGACGAGGTCGCAACCGGCCTAGCCGGAGTAGGCATGAACTCCGGTCGCATCATCGTCGAGAAGCCCTTTGGCCGCGACCTGACTTCGGCCCGAGAGCTCAACAAGATCTTGCATCACCACTACACCGAAGATGCGATCTATCGAATCGATCATTTCTTGGGCAAAGAGTCCGTGCAAAATCTCATGGTTTTCCGCTTTGCAAATGCTTTGCTTGAGCCGCTCTGGAACCGTCACTACGTGGACTCCGTACGGATCACCATGGCCGAAGATTTCGATGTCGAGGGCCGGGGTCGTTTCTACGACAACGTTGGCACGATGCGTGATGTTGTCCAGAACCACTTGTTGCAAGTACTCGCGCTTCTGACGATGGAGCCACCGTCGACCTCGGACGAAACCGCGATGCGCGACGAAAAGGTCAAGGTCTTTCGGGCCATGCGCACCCTCGAACCCGATGATGTCGTGCGCGGGCAATTTGTTGGTTTCCGTGACGAGGAAGGCGTCGACAGCAATTCTGATACCGAGACCTTTGTGGCAATTCGTGCTTTTATTGACTCGTGGCGATGGGCCGATGTTCCCTTCTGTATCCGAGCGGGAAAAGGTATGGCCGAGACTGTCACCGAAGCAGTAGTCCAGTTCAAACGTCCGCCCCGGCTGCTTTTTGGTGGCGGAGCCACCGAACTCTTGCCCGAACCCAACAAACTCATTTTCCGAATGAAGCCGGACAACACGATCACCATGGTTGTCCAGGCCAAGAAGCCCGGCGCAGAAATGGTGAGTGCACCCGTTGATTTAGCGGTCGATTATGGCGATGCCCTCGGCGGCGACCTGGCTAGCCCCTACGAGCGTCTCATTGGCGACGCGCTCAACGGCGATCCGCGCTTGTTTGCCCGGCAAGATGGCGTCGAAGAAGCATGGCGCATCGTGCAAAGCGTCCTCGACAATCCCAATCCCGTCGAGCCGTACGAAAAAGGCAGTTGGGGTCCATCCAGTGCCGACCGCGTTCTACCCGGCGACACCTGCTGGAGCAACACTGAGCTTTGTAGCTAGAAGTCGGCTTTGGCCCGCTGGATGAGATGATCTGCTGCCGCGCGCAACGCAGCGGTGGCATCAGAATCGGGCAGCGTTTGCAACGACTCGGCGGCCTTGTCGGCCCACCGTCGAGCTTGGGCCTGCGCAGCAGTGACGCCGGTTGAGGTGCGAACAATAGTGAGGGCTCGCTGGTGACCCGCGTCGGAGAGATCGTCGGACAGCAATTCGTGTAGTTCGGCGCCGTTTGCTTCGGTCAAAGCGACGATGACGGGCAGGGTGTACACCCCTTCGAGAATGTCGTTGCCGGCCTTTTTGCCGAGTTGTTCGGAAGTGGCAGTGAGATCAAGGATGTCGTCGACAATCTGGAAGGCAAATCCGTACGCCTCGCCGAAGTTGGTCACGGCTTCGATGTGATCGGCCGGAAGTTGGCCGGTAATGCCACCGATGCGACACGCCGCAGCCAATAGTGATGCGGTCTTGCCAGCAATGGACTTTTCGTATGCTTCGAACGTGCGGTCGATGTTGTGCTCGGCCTCAAGTTCACGGATCTGACCGTCGCACAACTTGGCAATGGTTGCGGCAAGCAGGCCAGCTACATCGGTGCCGAGTGACGCCGCAATCTCCGAAGCTCGAGCCAACAAGAAATCACCAGCGAGGATGGCTCGATGGTTATCCCAAAGTGAATTGACCGACGGCACACCACGACGTATCTGACCTTCGTCCATTACATCGTCGTGGTAAAGCGAGCCAATGTGTACGAGTTCGACTGCAGCCGCACCCAAGACGACGTTGTCGCTAACCGGTTGGGCGGGAATCAGGGGCGTGGCGGCACTAGCGATCGCAAAGCCGGGCCGCACCCGCTTGCCACCAGCATTTATGAGGTGAGAGGCAATTTCTTGCAGCAAGGCCAAGTCGGCCTCAACGGCATTTTGTAGAGCCTTTTCCACGCGGGTGAGATCGTCGAGCATGGTTGGAAGTACCGCAAGCGGGTTGAGCTGATCCACCCAGAAAGGTTACGCCCCCCAACCCCCCAAGCGATAACCAATCATTGAGGCCTGTCTTTGATGATCTCCGGCCTACAAAATGTCTACCTAACCGCGTGGCTTTGAGCGAGGGGATTTACCGGTATAGGCACTAATTCGGGAACATTTCGGTTTACGGGCTGGTTACACCTCGCTACGGTGCAGTTTGCTGGACCGAAACCCCAGAGAAGAGTGAGCTAGCTACACTGCACTCACCCCTTTACCGTGCGGAGGTCGCCGGTGTTCGAACGCTTTACAGATAGGGCCCGCCGAGTCGTTGTACTCGCCCAAGAAGAAGCGCGCCTGCTCAATCACAATTACATCGGGACCGAACACATCTTGTTGGGTCTCATCCACGAAGGCGAAGGCGTCGCAGCTAAGGGACTCGAATCCCTCGGCATATCGCTCGAAGCCGTCCGAAGCCAAGTCGAAGAAATTATTGGCCAGGGCGGGTCTTCCCCCAGCGGGCACATTCCCTTTACGCCGCGCGCCAAGAAGGTCCTCGAACTTTCATTGCGCGAAGCACTACAACTCGGGCATAACTACATCGGGACCGAACACATCTTGTTGGGTCTCATTCGTGAAGGCGAAGGCGTCGCCGCCCAGGTTCTAGTCAAGCTTGGTGCCGACCTCAGCCGAGTTCGCCAGCAAGTAATCCAGCTCCTGTCGGGTTATTCCGGTCCAGGCAGCGAAGGCGAAGGCGACAAGGCCGGTGCCAGCTCTGGGGGCAGCGGCGGGGCCGACTCGAGTGGTTCTGCGGTTCTTGACCAATTTGGGCGCAACATGACCCAGCTCGCCCGCGACGGCGAACTCGATCCAGTCATTGGCCGAGTCCGCGAAACCGAACGAGTCATGCAGGTGCTCAGCCGTCGCACCAAGAACAACCCTGTGCTCATCGGCGAACCTGGTGTCGGCAAAACTGCCATCATCGAAGGCCTGGCCCAAAAGATTGCCAGCGACGATGTGCCCGACACCTTGCAAGGCAAGCAGCTGTACACCCTCGACCTTGGTTCCCTGGTGGCCGGGTCCCGCTACCGCGGCGACTTCGAAGAACGCCTCAAGAAAGTGCTCAAAGAAATCACCACTCGCGGCGACATTATTTTGTTCATCGACGAACTGCACACCCTTGTTGGTGCTGGTGCCGCCGAAGGCGCCATTGATGCGGCCAGCATTCTCAAGCCCATGCTGGCCCGCGGTGAGCTCCAAACCATCGGTGCCACCACCACCGAGGAATACCGCAAATACCTAGAAAAAGATAAGGCACTAGAACGCCGTTTCCAGCCCATCAAGGTCGAAGAACCCTCAGTAGCACACACCATTGAAATACTTAAGGGTCTGCGCGATCGTTACGAAGCTCATCACCGAGTAACCATCACCGACCAGGCCCTCGTCGCGGCAGGCAATCTTGCCGACCGCTACATCGCCGACCGTCAACTTCCTGACAAGGCCATCGATCTCATCGACGAAGCCGGCTCGCGTTTGCGTATCAAGCGCATGGAAACACCCGAGGATTTCAAAGACCTCGAAAACAAATTGGCCGACGTGTCTGCCAAGAAGAAGGAAGCCGTCGAGTCGCAGGACTTCGAGGCCGCCGGAAAACTCCGTGACGAAGAAAAACAACTCATCGCCGAGAAAGAAACCAAAGAGGCCGAGTTCAAGGCCTCGGGCGTCGATCTTTTCGACGAGGTGGACGAAGAAGCCGTAGCCGAGGTGCTCAGCTTGTGGACCGGCATTCCGGTCTACAAACTCACCGAGGAAGAAACCTCCAAGCTTTTGCGCATGGAAGACGAACTCCATCAGCGAGTTATCGGCCAGACCGACGCGGTGAAGTCTGTTTCGCAGGCCATCCGTCGCACCCGTGCTGGACTCAAGGATCCCAAGCGTCCCTCTGGTTCGTTTATCTTCCTCGGTCCATCCGGTGTTGGTAAGACCGAACTGGCGAAGACTTTGGCCGAGTTCCTCTTCGGAGACGAAGACAGTCTTATTAGCCTCGATATGTCCGAATATCAGGAAAAGCACACCGTCAGTCGTCTCGTCGGTTCACCTCCTGGCTACGTCGGCTACGACGAGGGCGGCCAACTCACTGAAGCCGTTCGACGTAAGCCCTTCAGTGTTGTGCTCTTCGACGAGGTCGAAAAGGCCCACCCCGATGTCTTCAACACGCTGTTGCAGATTCTCGAAGAAGGCCGTCTCACCGACAGCCAGGGCCGTTCGGTGGACTTCCGCAACACCGTCATCATCATGACGTCCAACCTGGGCACACGCGATCTTCGCAAGGCCAACCTCGGTTTCACCAAGAACGACGAAGCAGTCAGCTACGAACGCATGAAGGAAAAGGTCAACGAAGCGCTGAAGGAACACTTCCGCCCCGAATTCCTTAACCGCATCGACGAAACAATCGTCTTCCACGAGCTTTCCAAGCCCGAGGTGACCCAGATCGTCGACCTGATGATCAAGCGAGTCACCAAGCAACTTGAGTCGCAGGGAATGGGTCTCGAACTTACCCCCGAAGCCAAGATTTTGCTGGCCGATCGCGGTTACGACCCAACGATGGGGGCCCGACCATTGCGTCGTGCCATCCAACGCATGGTCGAAGATCCGTTGTCGGAACGCTTGCTCTGGAAAGAATTCCGAGCCGGTGAGACCATCATTGTCGACACCGAGGATGATCCTGACAACACGGGCGAGCGGCGCATGTCGTTCAAGGCCGTCGAAGGGTTCGAACCCCCGCAGGTCGAAGAAGTAGTCGCCGCCGAGTAGTGCGCACCGCAGCCGGTTCCTCCCAAGGGCCCGGTTGAAAGTACTATGCGCTTGTGAACCTTGCTGCTCTAATCGAATCCCACCCCGGCGATTCGGTCGCGCTTATCGATCATGGCAACCAAATCACCTACGACCAGCTTCGTCACCAGGTCGGTCAAACTCGGGCCGGTCTTACTGCACTCGGACTTGAGCGAGGTGATCGGGTAGCCATAGTTGCGGGCACGAACACCCGTTTTGTGGTGTTCTATTTGGCTGTTTTGGGTGCAGGGTTTGTTGCTGTGCCCATGAACCCGCTGAGTCCGTCGCCCGAACTAGCATCCGAAATTGCGGCGGTCACGCCACGAGCGATGGTCGTTGGACCTACCGGCGTTCCCTCGGTCAGTGGTCTTTCTGCTGACGTGTTGGCATCCGTCGATCACATTTTGACCCCAAGAGCTTCCGATATCGAAGGTTCGATTTCCTTGGCTAGCTTTGAGGAGGTTCCGCCGGTCGTCGATGTAACACAAAGTGATCTTGCGCTATTGAAGTTCACTTCGGGTACCGCAGGTAGCCCAAAGCCAGCCATGTTGACTCATGCAAATCTGCTGGCCAACCTCGATCAAGGCTTTGCCCATCCGTCTGGCCAACTCACCGCCGACGATGTCTCCCTCTGTGTGGTTCCGCTCTCCCACATCTTGGGACTTAATGCGATACTCGCGCCGGTGCTGCGAGCGGGAGCGACAGCGGTCCTTGTCGAACGTTTCGACCCAACCACCGTTTTTGAGCTAGCGCAGCAACACAAAATCACCGTGATGAGCGGTCCTCCAACATTGTGGTCAGCCCTTGCCGCAACCCCATTCGATGGACAGCCATTGGCGACCATTCGTCGCGCTTTTTCCGGGGCGGCCGCTCTTAATCCAATGGTGCGTCAGTCGGTCTACGAACTTCATGGCCTTAACATCATCGAAGGATACGGGCTCACCGAAACAAGTTCAGTTTTGGCCCTGGGCACAGAAGAAACCCCTGCGGGTTCTGTGGGCCGCCCCCTTCCCGGGGTTCGACTACGCCTAGTCGATGCCCACGGCGGCGATGTCTATATCGGTGACGAGGGAGAAGTTTGGGCCAGTGGCCCCAATATTTTCGGCGGGTATTGGGGCAACGAAGAGGCGACAGCCAAAGCGCTCGATAGCGATGGGTGGTTGCATACCGGCGACCTGGCAGTGGTTGACGACTATGGCCAACTCCGTCTCGTCGACCGGGTTAAAGACCTCATCATTGTGTCGGGGTTTAATGTTTTTCCCGCTGAGGTCGAGGACATCTTGGTGCAACACCCCGAAATTAGTGAGGCCGGTGTAGTCGGAATTCCTCACCCTCATCATGGCGAGGCCGTACGTGCCTACGTGGTGCCTGTGCCCAATGCGAACCTCGAGGCCGATGATGTGATCTGGTTCTGCGAACAACATCTTGCGAGCTACAAGTGTCCCGGATCGGTGATCATCATTGATCAGATCCCGCGCACATCTACGGGCAAAATTATGCGGCGTTCTCTTGGCTGACCATTTGTAGCCGGGCAGTAGCCGGCATCAAAGTGGCAATAAGAAATCCGATAAAGATGAGGGTGATGCCAACCACGAGCGTGATGGCAAAAGCAGTCATTTCATTCAGTGTGCTGTTAAGCAACCCGCCCAGGCTTAGGACAACGGTGCCCAGACCGATTGCCCCGTTGGCCACTGCTAGTTGGCGTGGGCCTTGATTTCTAACCAATGAACCGAGGCTCCATAGCGCCCCCGAAAAGATCACGAGAGCTCCGAGTGATGAACCGACTGCGGCCAAAATGCGCGGGAACGGACCAAAAATGTCGGAGCCTTGAGGCAGGACTGCGGATGGAATGGTGCCCGTAGTTGGGGCTACAAGCATGACGCCAAGGCCTACGAGACAAAACGTCGCCACGCCGTAGGAAACTGTGCGCCCCCATTGGGGGCGCAGTAACCAAACTGTTCCTAGGGCGAGGACGGGAACGTTAGCGATAGCCCCGAGGTAGTAAAAGGTCCGAAATGACCAAGCTGACCATCCCATTCCCGCACCAACCATTAGCGACGCGGCGGCACCCGAAAAGAGAAATAACGCCACCGTCCAGGCCGCTTCATGATTGCGTCGGGCCATAAGCCAACGGTCAAGCGTCGCCAAAGCAAATGCCAACGAAATTAAGGTGGCAGCAGCAGCGAAGGCGACCTGAGAAGTCATGTTCACAAGCGTACAAACTCCAGATAGACTTACTACTATGCCGCCTGTTTCCGCCCGCCGGCCCATTCCCGACGCCACCGTCGCCCGGTTGCCGATCTACCACCGAAGCCTTTCGCAATTGCGCGAAAAAGGTACATCGAAGGTGTCGTCGGCCCAACTGGCCAATATGGCCGGGTTGAATGCCGCCAAAGTTCGTAAAGACCTCTCCTACCTTGGGTCCTACGGCACGCGCGGGGTGGGTTACGAGGTCAAGTATTTGCTCTTTCAGATAGACCGAGAACTTGGCCTCGCCAAAGATCTTGGGGTGGCCATCCTGGGTCTCGGTAACCTCGGACGTGCGTTGGCTAACTACGGAGGCTTCGGTGATTCCGGGTTCCCGGTGGCCGCTTTGCTGGACAATGACCAGACCAAGGTGGGCACAACCTACAATGGCGTCAAAATTTCTCACCTCAACGATCTCGCCGGGGTCGTTGTCGCTGAACGCATAGCGATCGCCATCATTGCGACACCTGCACATGTGGCGCAAGAGGTAACTGATCAAATCGTTGCCGCTGGGGTGACCTCGATTCTCAACTTTGCACCGACCACGGTGACGGTTCCTGATCACGTGACCTTGCGCAAAGTCGACCTAGCATCGGAACTGCAAATCCTAGGTTTCTATCAGCACCGAGATACCGACATAGCCGAGGCAAGTTGATGCCTGTCGATGAACCCCTTTTCCCGATCAATGTGCGTCTCAGTGGCTACCGCTGTCTTGTCGTTGGTGGCGGACAGGTGGCCGAGGCCAAAGCGCGTAAGTTGCTAGCAGCGGGCGCCATTGTCGATGTTGTTGCCCCACATATTCTCGATTCACTGGCGGTGCTTCAAGGCGTTACTGCTCATCGACGCCCCTACCGCAAAGGCGAGGCGGAGGGTTATCGCCTCGTTATCACCGCAACCGACGACCCACGGGTAAACGCGGCGGTATTCGCCGATGGCGAGCAGGCTGCCGTGTTGGTTAATTCCGCCGACGACCCAGAGAATTGCGCCTTCACCTTGCCCGCGGTCGTGCGACGCGGCCCAATCATGTTCACAGTGTCCACCGGTGGCCACAGCCCGGCTTTGGCCGCATGGTTCCGCCGTGGGCTTGAGGCTGATATTGGGCCCGAGTACGAGACTCTGCTTGAGATCTTGTCCGACGAGCGCAGGCAACTTCGATCCGACGGAAAATCTACTGAGATTCCAGGTTGGCAAAAGGCCCTCAATTCGGGGATGCTGGAAGCAATTCGTGCTGGCCGAATCGACGAGGCCAAGGAGATCTTGCGACTGTGTCTGTCGTAGTAATTGGTATTAACCACACAACAGCTCCGCTCGCCATTCTCGAACGAGTGTCGATCGGCCCTGCGCGCCTTAACAAGGCCCTCGACGCTGTCGCTGGTTGTGACAACGTCAGCGAAACGGTTGTGCTTTCCACGTGCAATCGCACCGAAATCTACGTGTTGGCCGAACGCTTCCACGGAGCATTTCAAGATGTTCGCGACACACTCTGCGACCTCGGGGGGGTTAGCCCCGAAGAGTTGGGCGATCACCTCTACGTGCACTATGACGAAGAAGCGGTTCGCCATCTGTTCGCCGTTGCCGCGGGTCTCGACTCAGCCGTTATTGGCGAACACGAAATTCAGGGACAGGTCAAGACAGCGTGGGAACATGCCCACACCCTTAAAGTCACCGGTACCGCACTTAATGGTGTGTTCCGTCATGCCCTAGAAGTTGGCAAACGGGCCCGTACCGAAACCAAGATTTCACACAATATTGCATCGGTAAGTCAGGCCGCCATTGCCATGGCCTCCGATCGTCTCGGTGGCCTGAGCGGTAAACGAATCCTCATTTTGGGAGCGGGCGAAATGGGCGAGGGCATGGTCGCCCGCCTCACGTCTTCGGACTTGGCCGAACTCGTGGTCGCTAACCGCACGTTTGCTAAGGCCGAAACATTGGCCAGACGTCTCGCTGGTCGGGCGGTTCGCCTTAACCAACTCAGCGCCGAGCTACATAAAGCCGACATCGTATTCACCTCGACTGGAGCGCAAGAGCTTATTGTCGAAGGTACGGCACTCGAAACGGCTATGGAAGTGCGAAACGGTCGGCCTCTGTTGCTTGTCGATATCGCCATG
>CAWKZT010000050.1:0-12823 GCA_963854565.1 Acidimicrobiia bacterium | reverse complement strand
CTCGGATTGTCCTCGGGTCCGACACCAACCGCGAACGGTTGGAGCGGTGTAATCAGTCGGTCGGCGGCCAGACGTTGGAGCGTTCGAGGGGCACCGAGCATTGAAGCAATGGCGGATGACAATGTGGCCGCAATCACCCCGAGATCAATCAATCGCGGCGAGACCGACAAGCGTCGCATGATGGCCGTTTCGCCTTGCAATTCAGCCAGAGGAACAGCCATCACGAAGGTAACGACGACCAATAGATACACGACCGTGGAAACTGCTATTGCCAGGAACGTGCCTTGCGTGATGCTGCGACTTGGTGTTCGGAGATCGCCCGACATGGCGACCCCCTGGGTAAATCCAGTGATGGCCGGGAAGAAGATGGCAAATGCCACCCAGAAGGATCCTCCACCATCGGGGCTGTCTAGGTTTTCAGACATTTGGTCGAATCGCAGATCCGGAATAACCCCAATAAAATAGGCCAAAATCGCTACGGCTAAGAACACCATGACGACATACTGCAAGCGGGTAGCAATGTTGGCGCCCATCCAGGCCAGACCCACCAAGGCAACAATTGTTATGGCCGCGATGATTCGGGGCAGATTTTCGTTGGTGGAACCAATGGCACTCGTCAGTGCTTCGCCCAAGCCGATCGCATAAAAAGCGACCGACACCGACATGGCAGCGTAGAGAACAAGGCCAATCGCTCCGCCGAAAGCCGGTCCAAGTGTGCGAGAAATTAAGAAGTAGACACCCCCTCCGCCCACCCGAAGGTTGGTGGCGATTGCTGCCAACGAAACGGTGGTTAGCAATGAAACCGCGGTGGCCAAACCGACGATAAAGAGCATCTTCCAGAGGCCAACGCTGCCCGTCACAAACCCAAGGCGCAGGAAGAGAACCAGGCCCAAAATAGTAAGCAAGCTAGGCGAAAACACGCCCCCAAAGGTGCCCAGCTTCGCTGGCGTTGTCTCCTCGTGCCCGGACACCGACGCTGCCTGTTTCATGGTTTAGGCCAGTACCTCGTCGGCTTGCTCACGCAAAACGCGCATTTCGTCAGCGATCATTTCGACCATGTCGTCAAGATCAGGAACCAACTCCCGACAGGCAACCAGACCGAAGTCGAGTGTGTCGAGATAGCTCTGCACCGTAACGTTTAGGCCGGCGCCTTCGATGATTGCCGAAACGGGGTAGTAATGCTGCAAGGTAGCCCCGCGGAGGTACAGCGGAATCCGTGGTCCCGGCACGTTGGAGATCACAACGTTAATCGGCGCATTCATGCGGTCGCCGATATGAAGCCGGTGCGCTAACCGGGCGGCGCGGGTGGCCAAGGCAGGTGGAGCGAAGTCGGCCAGTTCGGTTAACACGTCGGCGGGCAACAGATCGAACGTTGCCTTGGCCTCGTTCATCGTCTGGTGGATAGATGCGAGGCGATCGAGAGGTAACTCCTTATCGGTAGGGATCGTCACAAACAGCGCCGACACCCGGTTGGTCCACTTGTCTTCTTCGTCGCCGGTGCGCACCGACACCGGCACCATCGACACCAGCGGGTCGTTGGGTAGCGCATCGTGCTCTTCGAGCCAGCGACGCAACCCGCCTGCGACCATGGCCATGATTACGTCATTTACGGTGCAGCCAAGATCTCTCTTGAGTGCCTTGACATCAGTGAGCGAGACACTACGGACGGCAAAGCGTCGATGGGGCGTAATACTGCGGTTCCACGGTGTGGGTGGAGCCGATATTGTCGGCAAGACGGGGGCGATGTCGGGATCGTTTTCGTTCGGTTTCGCGGGCAACCACCGACTCAACGCCCCTTCGGGACTGGCACCTGCCATCTCGCCCAGACCACCGATTCCCCGTTTGGATGCCACTTTTCTTGCCGCACCAATGGCATGACTCAGCAACCGGGCAGCATCGGCCGGCTTCGTAGTCATACTCAGTGCAGTCCGGCCCAAAAGCTCGATTCCAGTTGGTTCGCGTTCCGACTGCCATGGGTCGCTGCTGCTGTCTGGCAGTTCGGAATCGGGTTCGTGATCGAGCAACATGGCCAACAGTTCGGCGCCGGCCGCCCCGTCGATGGTTGCATGATGCACCTTCGTGAGCAGTGCAAATTGATTGTCTTGGAGACCATCAATGACGTAACACTCCCACAGTGGTCGCCCGCGATCCATGGGCCGGCCAATGATTCGGGACACAAGCTCGGTGAGTTGGTAAATTTCACCAGGAGGCGGCGCCGCGATATGACGAATATGGAAATCGAGATCGAAATCAGGATCAGCGATCCAGTAGGGGTGATCTAGCCCAAGTGGCACGTGGACGAGGCGACGACGAAACGGTTCCAAATCGGCCAAACGGGACTCAATTTGACTCCGAGTGGCTTGATAGGGGTCAAACGTCGGATCGTCGGGGCGATCAAAGACACCCAAACTCGAGACATGGCCAAAAGTGGTCCGAGTCTCCATATTCAAAAAATTGGCGTCAACCCCACTCAACTGCTTCACCGGTTTGGCTCTCCCCTCGCGGACTTGCGGACACCGTAGCCCCCTAACGCATTTCACGTGAAATACGGCAGCGACCCAAAATGTCCTAAGGTGGCCCGCAACGTGACGCCACTTACCGAAGCTCCGCTTGCCCCACCATCCAAAGCCCTACTTGCCCTCGAGGCTCGCACTGTGCTCGAGTTTGGTTCGGCTGTACTTTCGTCGCCGTTGCTTCGATTGGCTCCGACTGGTGACGGTGGCCCAGTCTTGGTTCTGCCGGGTTTCGTGGCCGATGACGTGTCCACCGCACCGTTGCGTTTGACCCTCAAGACTCGGGGCTATAACGCTCACGGCTGGTCCCTTGGTCGCAATCTTGGGCCGACACCCAAGGTAATCGCAGGGCTCAACAACCTCGTAGAAGAACTCCACGATAAATATGGTCGCCGAGTGCGTCTGGTGGGCTGGAGTTTGGGCGGTATTTATGCTCGATACTTAGCTCGGATGCATCCCAATTCGGTGCGGCAAGTGGTCACACTGGGCAGTCCATTCAGGATGCGAGCTCACGACGACTCCAATGCCAGCAAGCTTCTCGAATCAATGGCCGAAAACTTTTCCCACGAATACCGCGAGCACCTAGCGGTTGGCGAATACGACCGAACACCGATGCCGGTACCGTCCACCGCTATTTACTCCAAGACCGATGGCATTGTTCGCTGGGAAGCATGCCTCGAACAGCGCACCAAACTCACCGAGAGCATCGAGGTTCGCGGTAGCCATTGCGGCCTAGGCCACAATCCCAGCGCGGTTTACGCGGTGCTCGATCGCCTAGCCCAACCAGGTCATAGTTGGAAGCCGTTCCAGGCGCCGTTGACGCTCCGACACATGTACCCGAAGGCCCACCATTCGCCGTCGCCGACCACTGTCTAACGAGATTGTCTCCGAAACATCGCTGGAGTCAAACCGGTTAAGCGGGCGAATTGTCGGGTGAGGTCAGCTTGGTCGTAGAACCCACATTGGGTGCCCACATCGACAGGTGAAACATCGGCGGCCAGCATCGCCGCTGCTCGATCGACGCGTGCTCGCAAGACGTACTGCGTACAGGAAAGACCGAAGACGCGTTTCATACGCCGGTTGAGTTGAACCGCTGAGCACTCGGCAACCCCGGCTAACTCGGCCGCACCGATCTTGTGGTCGAGATGTCGTTCGACATGGTCAACCACCCGTCCGAGTGATTCAACGGCGATGGTCTCTTCATTCGGTATACCGAGGTCACGGCTCACACTTGTGAGGCCGACCACTTGGCCGTCACCGTCGCGCACAGGAAGCTTGGTAGTCACATACCAACCGAGCGATCCGTCTGATCGCAACACCGGTTCTAGTTGGTCACGCAGCGGTCGTCCGGTCGCGAATACACGCCGATCCTGCTCTTCGTAACGTTCGGCCAGTTCGGTTGGGAACAGGTCGACGGCTCGACTTCCGATGACCTCGCGCTTTGATCGACGTCCGGTTCGACGTACAAACGCATTGTTGACCGCCAGGTATCGGAGATCGACATCCTTGGCACAGAAAATGACGGTGACGAGTGCCTCCATGAGTTCGACCAGGTCGTCCTGAAGATTGATGTCAGGGCCGAATATCGCATCTTGCGCCGACGGCTTGGAGGAATCGTTCATCATCGCGGTCAAAATCGTACAATACTGCTGGCTTTACCGTCGTCACAATGAACCTATGACAGACCGTTCGCTACTCGTCGACGAGACCATAGAACTAGTGGCCTCATGGCTCGAACAGAGCGAAGCCATCGAGAGTCGAGCCGATCGGGCGGTTAGCGGCCCGTTGCGCGAACTCATCGAGGATCCCGATGGGGTGGCCTTCGCCATGCGCTTTATTGACCGGGTCGCCCGGCCCGAAAGCCAACAAGTGGCGGCCGCTCAACTGCGGGCGTTGGTGGCTGACCAAGCGTTACCTGCGTTTCTATCGCCCTTGGATCGCACGTTGTTGAAGGCCGGCGCGTTCCTGGCACCAAAGATTCCCCGGATCGTCATGCCGTTGGCGGAGCGTCGGATGCGCAAGTTAGTCGATCACCTTATTGTTGATGCGAGGCCAAAGAAACTGGCTAATCACCTGGCGGTCCGTCGCGATCAGGGTTTCGCACAGAATGTAAACCTTCTGGGTGAGGAGGTGTTAGGAGAAGCTGAGGCACAGCGACGTCTCGACGCCACTTTTGCGCTCATCGACGATCCCAACGTGGACTATGTGTCGGTGAAGTTGTCCTCGGTAGTACCGCAACTGAACCATTGGGATTGGGACGGATGCCTCCAGCGGGTCAACACCCGACTCACCGAAGTGGCGCAACGAGCAGCATCATCACAACCACCCACGTTTCTCAATCTCGACATGGAGACCTACCTCGATCTTGAACTCACTAGCGCGGCGTTCCGTCACGTCTATGCCCAGCCAGACCTGCAATCGGTTGAGGCTGGCATTGTGTTGCAGGCGTACCTGCCCGACTCCTTCGCCGCGCTTCAGGAGCTCACCGAATGGGCCACGCAGCGAAAAGCTGCTGGCGGCGCCGGCATCAAGATCCGGCTCGTGAAGGGCGCAAACCTGGCGATGGAAACGGTCGAGGCATCACTGCACGGCTGGGAGCAGGCTCCGTACGGTTCCAAAGCCGAAGTCGACGCCAACTACAAGCGGTGTCTCGATTGGTTGCTTGTGCCGGACCGAATGCGAGCGGTACGAATTGGCGTGGCCAGCCACAATTTATTCGATGTTGCATGGGCTCACCTGTTGTCCAACCAACGCGGGGTTTCTGATCGGGTGCAATTCGAAATGCTGCAGGGCATGGCACCCAACCACGCCCGGGTGATCAACAGCGAGACCGCTGATGAGCTTTTGCTCTACACCCCCATTGTGGATTCTGAAAGCTTCGATGTTGCTATCAGCTATCTGTTCCGTCGTCTCGAAGAAAACGCCGCACCCCAAAACTTCATTCGGTCGCTGTTTAGTTTGCGACGGGGCAGTCCGGAGTTCACTCACCATGCGACCGGGTTTCGAAATGCGGTGGCATCTCGTTGGGATGTAGGTGATGAGCCGCAGCGTTCGCAGGTCCGACCGGCTGTCGGAGCGGAGGTGGGCACTGGCAACACGTTTGCCAACGAACCCGATTCCGACCCGGCTTTGGAAACCAACCGCAAGTGGGCCCAACAAGTACTCGACCAAGCCAACTTCACATTGCAAACACCCATGACGACCAGCATCGAGGAGATCGACCGCTTCGTTCAAACGGCGCGCCATGCCCAACAGGGGTGGTCGGCGACTGCGGCTCAGGAGCGACGTCTTCTTATCCGGGCCGTCGGCGATCAACTTGCTCGGCGCCGGGGCGACCTAATAGCGACCATGGTGCACGAAGCGCACAAAACGTTTGCTCAGGCCGACACCGAGATCTCTGAGGCAATCGACTTCGCCGTCTACTACGCCGACGAGATCACCCGGCTGACCTCGTTGCCCGGTGCGACGTTCGAGCCGTTGGGAACCGTGGCGATTGTTCCGCCGTGGAATTTTCCGGTCGCAATTGCTGCCGGTGGAGTGCTTGCTGCTCTGGCCGCCGGTAATTCGGTGATACTTAAGCCCGCTCCTGAGACGCCCCATTGCTGTGAAATTTTGGCTGAATGCCTGTGGCAAGCTGGTGTCCCGGCCGATGTGTTTCAGTTCGTCCGAACCCCCGATGATGCCGTCGGGCAGCGGCTGGTGACGACGGTGGACGGTGTCATCTTGACCGGCGCATCAGAAACCGCCCAGATGTTCATGCAGTGGCGCCCAGATATGCGACTGTTTGCCGAGACGAGCGGAAAGAATGCTCTGATCATAACGCCCCAGGCCGATATCGACCTGGCCGTCAGGGACCTGGTTGCCTCCGCCTTTGGGCATGGAGGGCAGAAATGCTCGGCCGCGTCGCTGGCTATTTGCGTCGGTTCGCTGTATGAGTCACCCCGCTTCCGGCGGCAGCTAATTGACGCGGTAAAAGGCCTCAGCATCGGCGCGGCCAATGACCTCGGCAGCGATGTCGGACCCCTTATTTCTATACCGGCTGGCAAGCTCGCCCGTGCGCTCGATGATTTGGATCCGGGCGAAGAGTGGCTGGTGCAGCCGCACCAGGATCCGGACAACCCTGCCTTGTGGTCGCCTGGGGTTCGCCTGGGTGTGCAGCCCGGCAGCTGGTTTCATCAAACCGAATGTTTCGGTCCGGTGCTTGGGATCATGGCGGCGCCCAATCTTGACGCGGCTATCGCCATGCAGAATGCAACAGAATTTGGGCTCACCGGGGGCATACACACCCTCGACGCGCAAGAGGTCGAACACTGGCTCGAACAAGTCGAGGTCGGCAATGCCTATGTCAATCGAGCCATCACAGGAGCGATCGTGCAACGCCAGCCTTTTGGTGGCTGGAAACAGTCGTCGGTCGGCCCCGGCGCTAAGGCTGGCGGCCCAAACTATGTGGCCCAACTTGGCACTTGGTCGGCGACCGGACCATTGGATGCCGATGCTTCTGCTGCCAGCGACGAAGCGGCATGGGCGGGACATTTTTCGCTCGAGCATGACCCAACCGGACTGGCCGGCGAAGCCAACATCTTTCGCTATCGACCGCTAAAGCTGGTGGGCGTACGTGTTGGTCCTGGATCTGTACCGGCAGAACTGGAGTGTGTCCGTGCTGCGGCGCAGGTTGCAGGCTGTGCGCTAGTGATTTCTGACCACACGGTCGAATCCGACGCCGAGTTCGCCGAATCATTGCGGGCGGCACCATTTAGGCGGGTGCGTGTCTTGGGCGATGTCTCGACCGAAATACGCCAGGCCGCAAATGCCGCCCATGTTCATTTGGCCGATGACCCGGTCACGAACGAGGGCGCGCTGGAACTGCGCCACTACGTTCGCGAGCAGGCCATTAGTCGAACAATGCATCGGTTTGGCAATCTGATTTCGGTCAGCGACGGCCTAGACGTTCATTCTGTGACTTAGCTGAATGGGATATTGCCCCTATGGTGGTGGAACTTGGGTTCTGCTGGCAGCACCCCATTCATTCGAGGAAACCGCGCAATGAGCCGATTTGGCAATCTAAATAAGGGCAGTCTCGCCCTACTTTTCGTGAGCATTCTTGGCGTGGGTGCCGTGGCGACCAAGAGTCAATGGGACTGGATGCTGGACAAAGACGTGGCCGTTACCACCGACGTCACTGCTCCCGTTGTTGAACTAGAAGAGATCGACCAGGAAACCGAACGCCTTTATCGCATCAGTCCCGACAACGGTTCGGCCCTTACATACAGCGTCGAGGAATCTCTTGCCGGGTCAGACCGTACTGCGGTTGGCGTTACCCACACTCTGGCGGGCGACATCGTGGTCGACCTCGTTGACCCAAGTAACAGTCGAATCGGCGCCATCGTGATCAACGTCGAAATGTTTGATTCCGATTCCAGTCTGCGCGATAAGCGCATTCGTCACGACTTCCTCGAGTCAAGACACTTCCCGTTCGCCTCTTTTGTGGCGACCGAAATTGTGGGCCTGCCCACCACAGCGGATGACAACACCGAAACCGAACTGACCATTACCGGCGATCTCACGGTGAAGGAAACCAGTCTTCCCATCACCTTTACCGGCACCGCATCAATGGATGCCGACACTCTCACGGCGACGATGACGAGTCAAGCGCTGATGTCGGACTACGACATTGGCCCCATTCACGTCGCTGGGCTGGCCCACACGGGCAACGAAATTGGCCTGACGTTCGTGTTGGTTGCCGACCGTGTTGGTGAAGACTCCCCTACTCCGGACCAAATTGAACTCGCCGTTCGACCCGTGGTCGCCGATGCCCCCGACGCGCCGTTCTCTGAGACGGTGCAACCCATCATTCAGAACAGTTGTGCTTCGTGCCATGTAGAAGGCGGCGCGGGTTGGAGCACCTTGCAGCTCGACACCGTGGGCCAAGCAGCCGAAATAGCGGCGGACATCCAACTGGTCACCGCCGCGCGTTATATGCCCCCATGGCCTGCTTCGGATCTGAGCCTCGACTTTGAGCACGACTTTTCGTTGGGCAACGAAGAAATCGCCACCATCTCTGCCTGGGCCGAGGCCGGTGGAGGTCTTGATGTCGATCCCGATACACCGATCATCCCGACCGCCGTGCCCTACGAAGACATCGAACGCGATCAGGTAACGCTCCCCGACGAACCCTACGTAGGAAGTCTCGATCAACAAGATGACTACCGCTGCCTCATCCACGAGATCAACACCGGCGACGATGGCGTTTGGATCACTGGTGTCGCATTTGAGCCAGACAAGGACGAAGTCGTCCACCACTCAATCCTGTTTCGTGTACCGGCAGCTGGCCGCGCCGAGGCCAACGCACTCAGCGCCAGAGACGAGCAACCAGGATGGGAATGCTTCGGACTATCCGGCATGGAGACCGAAGGAGTTGGCTCTGTCGGCGGTTGGGCCCCCGGTCAACAACCCCGTGTTTACCCCGAAGGAACCGGACTCTTCCTCAACCCGGGCGACTTCTTAGTCAACCAGATTCACTATCACTTTGACCACGAGACTCCTCCGGATCGGTCCACGATCGTTCTCGAAACATTGAGTGTTGACGAACTCGCTGCGCGTGAGACACCAATGCGTGGCGTGCAAGGCGGAACCTACCTCACCCCGGCCGAGGGACCCTGTACGCCGGAGGAAAGTGGACCAATGTGTGACCGGCGTGCGGTCATTGCTGAGTTTGATGAAAAGTACGGCGGTGTTGCCCCGTTCATTCCTAATTTTCTGATCGACGCCTGTGGCGGCAACATCGAAGACTTCAATCAGCTTGACGGAACCAAATTCTCCAGCTCGTGTGACCAGGCAGCCCAGAGCACCGGCACGATCTACTCGATACTCGGACATATGCATGAGTTTGGCGACTCCTACCGCATGACGTTGCATCCCGACACTCCCGAGGAAATCATCTTGCTCGACATTCCGTCGTGGAGCTTCGAGTGGCAGTTGTACTACGTGCCCACCGAGGAGATCCACATCGAACGAGGCGACATTATTCGCTTTGAGTGCGGCTGGGATCGGACCAATCTGTACATGCCCGAACCCCGCTACATCACGTGGAACGAAGGAACCGTCGACGAGATGTGTTTCTCCACCGTGTCGACCATTCCCGACGCCTAAGCCATTAGTGGTCGGCAGGCCGTACAATTTCAGCTCATCTTGAAGTTCGGAATCCCCCCAATGAGCGGCAACACAAATTTTACGTTCGAGAATGTCGCGGTGGTGGCGGTCGAAGCC
Organism: Acidimicrobiia bacterium; assembly: GCA_963854565.1. GTDB lineage: Bacteria > Actinomycetota > Acidimicrobiia > Acidimicrobiales > JAHEJN01 > CAWKZT01. The sequence continues at coordinate 3,044 of CAWKZT010000050.1, read as the reverse complement.
TGCGACGCCACAATCGAAGTCACTTCCTCCGATATTGACGACCGCCTCGTCGACCTCTATGCCCGGGTTGGCAGTACTGCTGGCCTGCTCGAATCATTGGCCGGCATTCGCGCTCGTCGCCAGTGGGAAGAAGGCGTCTCCTTCATGGATGCCGCTGCCATGGCAGGCGAAAAGGCGCTCGTAGCATCCGGTGTCGACCGTTCGCAGATTGGTCTACTCATCGACACCAGCGTGTGTCGCGAACGACTCGAACCATCCAGCGCCGTTACCGTGTGCGATCTCCTGCAGTTGCCCTCTACCTGCATCAACTTCGATCTCTCCAATGCTTGCCTAGGTTTCCTCAACGCCATTCATGTCGCGGGCACGATGATCGATTCGGGGACCATCGACTATGCCCTCATCGTCGATGGTGAGGGAACCCGCGAGATCGAAGGGGCCACCATGGAACGCCTGCTTGATCCCCATGCCCAGATGGCCGATTTGTATTCCAATTTTGCTTCGTTGACGTTGGGGTCGGGCTCCGCTGCCATGGTTCTCGGACGCCACAGCGAAAACGCCGGCAGCCACCGTGTAACCAAAGGCTTCTTCCGCGCCGAGACCAAACATCACGGTCTGTGTGTTGGCTCTTTGCAGGAAATGCGCACCGATACCGCCGCACTTCTCGCCGCCGGCACTGCCCTGTCGAAGACCGCATGGGACGATTCCGATATCGTCGATGCCACCAACGCCGACCGATTTGTGATTCATCAGATTTCCTCGGTACACACGTCGGCGATGATCGACATTTTGGGACTCGATCCAGCCCGAGTTCCGCTTACTTACCCCGACTACGGCAACATCGGGCCATGTGCGATTCCTTTCACGTTGGCGAAGGAAACTAGCCAGCTCAGCGAGGGCGACCGGGTGTTGTGCATGGGCATAGGTTCCGGACTCAATGCGGCCGTCATCGAGATCATCTGGTAGCTCGCTGGTTATGGGACCCCGACACACCGAGCCAGCCCGGCGCCCACCCGCGGGCCTGGCTGGGCTTAAGCCCGAGTGGTCCCGTCTCGTTCAGGTTCCCACCACCGACGGCATAGGTCGGTCCTGGCACATCCTCGACAATCAAGTCGACAATGCTCGCCTCACGTTGCTGTGTGTTCATGGCAACCCGTCTTGGTCGTATTTGTGGCGCAATGTTCTTGCCCACGCACCTGCCGACATCCGCGTCATCGCTGTGGACCAACTCGACATGGGGTTCTCCGAGCGGACCGGTTACCTACGTCGCCTGGCCACACGGGTTGACGATTTGTGTGAACTCACCGACGAGCTTGGTCTTCGCGGCCCGGTTGTAACTATTGCCCACGATTGGGGTGGCCCTATTTCGTTGGGGTGGGCCCAACGCCATCTTGAGCAACTGCACGGTGTTGTCTTGCTCAACACTGCGGTGCACCAGCCCGCCGGTTCACCCGCTCCCGGGCTCATTCGCACCGCTCGCTCCCGAGGCATCCTGCGACCATTGACGGTCAACACTGGTGGTTTCATAACCGGTGCACTCAACATGTCGTTTCCGCGTCCAACCCAAGCCATTCGCAAGGGTTTTCATGCCCCCTACAAAAGTTCGGCCCGGCGCGAGGCGATTGCCGATTTCGTGGAAGACATCCCGCTCGATCCATCGCACCCCACCGCCGCCCCGCTCGATGCCATTGCTGCTGGGCTAGAGGCGCTCGTCGACACTCCCGCCCTTTTGTTGTGGGGACCATCAGACAAAGTGTTCTCCGACCTTTATTTGCACGATCTCGAACAGCGACTACCTCATGCCCAGGTCCATCGTTTCGTTGGCGCCAGCCACTTTGTATCTGAGGATGCCGATGTTGTTACGCCGATCTTTGACTGGCTTGCCAGCGACCAACGAGAAGCTGCTCCTGCCCGTTCCGCCGTTTCTGAGGTCGGCGTCAGTGACGCTCCACCTACCGAACAACCGGCCATCATCGAGATGGGGGAAGACGCCAGCCACATCACGTTCGGCGAACTTCGCAGCCAGGTAGAGGCCGCCGCCGCCGGCCTAAACCAACATGGTGTGCACGCCGGCAGTCGTGTTGCGCTGATGATTCCGCCCAGCGTCGAACTCAACATTGGCTTGTACGCCTGCTGGCGAATTGGGGCTATCCCCGTACTCATCGATGCCGGGCTTGGGCCACGTGGCATGAGTCGTGCCTTGGCCACGGCCAACCCCAACTTTTTAATCGGGATAACCAAAGCTCTTGCCGCCGCCAAGGTTATGCGGTGGCCTGGCACTCGGTTCTCGGTTGAACCACTGACACCAAAACGCCGACGTGTGTTCGCCGTGGTCGATGATCTCCAGAATCTGGCCCGCTGCCCGGCTGACGTTCCGCCTTTGCCCGCCGCGGACGACCAAGCGTTCCTTGTATTTACCTCGGGTGCTACTGGGCCGTCAAAGGGTGTGCGTTACACGTTCCGTCAGGCGCAGGCTGGTCGTAATGTGCTCACGGATCTATACAAGATCACGCCCGACGACCGCCTCGTGGCTGCCTTTGCTCCTTTTGCCCTCTATGGGCCATCCATGGGCATCACCTCTGTCGTCCCCGATATGGATGTCACCGCTCCGGGAACGTTGACCGCCACTGCGCTGGGCGATGCTGTGGTTGCTGGAGACGCCACTTTGGTTTTTGCGTCACCGGCAGCGCTGGCCAATGTCGTGCATACCGCGCACGAACTCACCGCAGCTCACCACACGGCGTTTGGCCGGGTACGACTGTTGCTTTCGGCCGGAGCCCCCATTCGACCGACGTTGATGCGAGCGGCGCGCGAACTGTTTCCCAACGCCGAAGCTCATACGCCGTACGGCATGACCGAGTGCATACCGGTTGCCGATATTTCGCTGACCGAAATCGACACAGCAAGCGGCGGCGACGGCGTCTGTGTTGGTCGTCCTGTCGATGGCGTCAGCGTGCAGATTCGAGAACTTGATGCGTTGGGATACCCCACCGGTTCGCTGACCACCAATGCTGGCGTTATTGGCGAGGTCATCGTCCGGGCCACCG
>CAWKZT010000049.1:0-13065 GCA_963854565.1 Acidimicrobiia bacterium | reverse complement strand
TCTCGTCGGAACGAACGGCAATCGCAAATACTCGCCGAAAGGTGAGCAACGTAGAACCATCGGACTCGGGTGGGTATGCCTCAAGGATACGGGCCGCATAGGTGGCGAAGAACTGCTCGCCCTGGGCATCGGTCAGCAGTGACAACATAGGCCGAAGTACCGACCCCTTGGTCCATTCGGCCACGGGGTTCTTGCCGGCCATTGACTGCACATAGGTAGTACTCCAGGCATCAACAGACTGAGCCAACGGAGTCAGGATGCGGGTGTAGTCAACGGGGGGTCGTACGGGCCACGGCCGTTCGAGTGGTCCAAGCACATCAGCCCATTCGCCACGGAATGCCGTGTCATAGGCAAGTTGGTGCGTGGGTTCGTTCACGTTGTCGGGAACCTGAAATGCCAAGACCCCGCCCGGCTTCAAAAATGATGCCAAACGAGGTATGAGTTGGTCGTGATCATCAACCCAGTGCAATGCAGCGTTGGCGAAGATCAGGTCCATCGGCGCATTGGGTTCCCACGTCTCGATGGTGGCATCAACCCAGTTGACATCGGGGTAGTCGTGTTCAGCAATGGCCAACATGGCCCCGGAGTTGTCGACTCCTGTTACGTCAGCCTCAGGCCACCGATTGCGTAGCAGAGCGGTGGTGTTGCCAGTACCACAGCCCAAATCGACTATCTGATCGGGTGCATCAAGATTTATGCGCTGAAGCAACTCGATCGCCGGACGAATCCGGTGACCTTCAAATCGAAGATATTGCGACGGGTCCCATGCCATGCGATCAGCCTATGCAGGCAAGGGGATGACCCGCCCATGCGGTGGCTAGCGGCCAGGTCGGAGCGAGTCGAATAAAAAGGTTCCGGTTTGCGACTGCGTGTTGTACGAGCAGTTGCCTTTGATGGGGCCAGGGCCGGGTATTGCAACAGTTTGGCGCTTCTGTCCCCACCGTCTGACTCTCGCGGGTGAAGGGCCGTTGGCTACGCTCAAGAGATGGACGACTCGCGACTTCCCGTCATTGTTGGCGTTGGGCAGCTTCGTCATGAGTGCGATATTGATAGCCCGCTAGAACCGGTTGACCTCATGACCCAAGCCGTGCGCTTGGCGGGTAATGATGCCGCCGGTGTCGGGCTTCTTTCGGCGATTGATCGAATCATCACTGTGACCGGAATCTGGTCTTACCCCGACCCAGGACGCATGGTTGCTGATCGAGTTGGCTCGCCTGATGCGGCCAGTGCCATCACCGAAGTCGGGGGCAATACTCCGCAGGCTTCGATGGCAATGCTGGGTGAGCAGATCGTCAACGGCGAACTCGACGTAGGGGTGGTGGTCGGCGGCGAATCGATTTATACCCGCCGTCAGTTAGGCAAGGTCGATCGGGAGTTGGTTACGTCGGGGGCCGAGCTTGACCCTGCGGTCAAGGTGGGGTCGGCCCTCGATATGACCGATCCTGCGGCCGAAGCAGTAGGCCTCGACATGCCCGTGCATGTTTACCCGTTGTTCGAATCAGCTATTCAGTTGGCTTCGGGCCGCTCCCCGGCTGAGCACATGGCTCACGTTGGCCAGTTGTGGGAGGGCTACAACAAGGTTGCAGTAGCCAACCCGTTTTCGTGGTCGCATCGGTCCCTCACGGCCGATGAAATTGTTACCCCAAGTCCTGATAATCGCATGGTCGTCGAGCCCTACACCATGGCCATGGTCTCCAACTGGTTTGTAGATCAAGCAGCAGCGGTAATTGTGTGCTCGGTCGCCGCGGCCCGCCGAATGGAAATCTCCGCAGATAAGTGGGTCTACCTGCACAGCAACGCCGAGGCCACCGCCCTCGTCAGGATTTCTGAACGTGACCGGTGGGATCGATCACCCGTGATCTACGAGTCAGGTACCGCCGCACTGAGCCTCGCTGGCATTGGTGTGGACGATGTCGCCACACTGGATTTGTATTCATGTTTCCCGTCGGTGGTGCAGCTCACCATGCGCGAACTTGGGATCGGTATGGATAGGCAGCTCACCCAAACGGGTGGTCTCACGTTCTTCGGCGGACCGATGAACAACTACGTGACCCACTCCATTGCGTCAGTGGTCGATGCTGTGCGCGAAGTCGGAGGCTATGGATTGGTTCACGCCAATGGTGGCCACGCCACGAAACAGGCCTTCGGTATATACGGGTCAACACCACCGGCTGAAGGGTTCCGCTCCACCAATGTGCAAGGTCAGGTAGATCGCTACCCAAGGCGGATCTGCATCGCAGATCACGATGGCCCATCGAAGTTAGAAGCAAGAATTGTGCTGCACGAAAAAACGGGACCAATCGCCGCCGTCGAGTCAAGGCGCACACCAGCAGGAGCCAGATTCTTCACAAGAGAAGATCCTGAGACTCACCATTGAAACTCTATAATCGCCGAGGCAACATCTATAGGAGCCGCTCATGAACCTAGTTAACTTTTTCGCACGTAGACCGACGATAAAGGCTCTTACTGTTTTTGTTTTAGTCGTAGCTTTTCTGACAGGTTGTAGTAGTTCATCTGATGGTCAAACGCCTGAAACCAGTGCATCACAAATTGAAGAAACTGATCAGGCAACCAAAGAAGTGACAAGTAACGACGGAGATACTGATACCGATAAGTCTGATGAGACGGTGGAAGAGACGGCCGAAGCTACGTCAAGTACCGACACTGCAACAGGCGACGTGACGGTCGAAGAAGAACCGAATGTAAATTCTGGACCAGCACAGCGTATTCAGTTCACAACGGGTGATATTGGCGCACGGATCGAGGATGGGATCCTCCAAGGTGAGGCCAGCCGAATATATGTTTTGCGTGCTAACGCTCAACAATTGATGCAGTTAAAGCTCACATCTCTTGAAGATAATGCTTCTTTAGATTTAGAAGCCCCGAACGGCGAGAAATTGGTAACTGGTGGTGAGGAAACAAAAATTTTGCTTCCCGTAGACGGTGATTACCTCATTTACATAAACCCTTTACGCGGTAATGTTTCTTACATTTTTGACGTGTTGATTACCGACCCAGTCGAATTCATTTCGGTGCAGTTCGAAGCTGGAAGCTCTAGTACCTCTATCAGCGGAGGCATGTTACGCGGTGAAACAGGACCCGTTTACGAGCTAGTCGCAACGGCTGGTCAACGTATAGATATTTCGATCACTTCACTGGAAGAAAACGCTTCGTTTGATGTGTTAACACCCAGTGGAGAAGTCTTGCTCAGCGAAATTGGTGTCCAAGGATTTGATTTCTCGGCGTCCCTTCCTGAGACCGGCCAATATTTGATTACAACCAACGCTCTTCGGGGTAATGTTTCCTTCACGTTGGACATCAGTATTCGCGATGATGTTGGTTAAATATTTGTACTTACTTTGAGCTAATTTGCCGGGATAGCGGCCTAGTGGCCGCGGCCCTAACCGGAGCTATTCGGCGGTAGCCGCATAGCGGGCCATGACATCTTTCGCTTCGTCGTGGTTTTTGTACGCAAATGTAAGGTCTTCGAGAAACTGGTCGACGTGGGGGGCGTGGCCCGGTGAGACCATGAAATGTAGGCCTTCGTTTTGGCGATCGAGTCGCCAGCCTTTCGCTTCCATGACATCGGCGATGGCATTGGTGTCTTTGGTGTCTGACGTGAAACACGCCACGCACATGTCCGGTTCGTGCACGGTACGCAGATCACCGATCGAGCGGATTCCGGTGAGCATGGCTTCGGTCGTGTCCCGTACAATCTCGGCCTTGGCCAACAGTCCGGCGTAGCCGAGATGTTGCAACGTGGCCCATGCCCCGGCGATCGGGGGAGCGGGGCGGGTGCCCGCGGGGGTAGCCGAGGCGTAGAGGCCGCCGGGCCAGTCGTCAAAGATGAAGTGCTGCTTGGTAAGGAAGGATCGGTCGTTGTACAAGACAACGGAGGCGCCCTTATAGCTATAGGCGTATTTGTGGATGTCGGCGGACAACGAAGTTACGCCAGGAACGGACAGGTCCCAGGGCGGGACATCTTCGCCGAGAGCCTCCCAAAACGGCAGCATCCAACCACCCAGGCAGGCGTCAACATGGCACAGTAAATCGCGCGCTGAGGCGGTGGCGGCGATTTCGGTTATGGGGTCGATCACGCCGTACGGGTAGCAAGGGGCCGAACCCACCAGCAGGATTGTGTTCGCATCAATCGATGCCTCCATTGCTGCGACATCAGCACGCCCATCGTCGCCAACCGGGATGCGGCGGATCTCCATCTGTAAGTAGTGGCCAGCCTTAGTAAATGCCGGGTGCACAGTCGAAGGAACAATTGCTACAGGCTTGGCAATACCCCGATCCAAGGCAATGTCTCGAGCAGTTTGTAACGCACAAAAAATCGACTCAGTGCCACCACTGGTGAGCGCACCGCAACGTTGGGGACCCCCCAACAAATCGGCTGCCATAGACACCAGTTCCTTCTCCATTCGCAGCAGCGTCGGGTAAGCAAATGGGTTCAGCGCATTGTCGTGCAGATACTCGTTGGCCATTGCATGGTGAATGCGCTCTAGATCGTCATCGGCCGAGTTGTATACCAAGCTAAACGCCTTGCCGCCGCGCCAATCGATGTCTTCGGGTCGTAGCGAGCCAATATCGTCAAGCACTTCATCGACCGTGCGGCCATTGGGTGGAAGTACTACGTGATCTGCCATCATATTTCCCTGCCTCGTGTGAGCAGAGTCTGACAGACCGCAGGGGTCAGGCGCTACTAGTGGCACACCCGCCACCGAATCCCGAAGAGTTCAAACAGCATCTTGGTTAGCGTCGGGTTGAACAACTAACGTTCGCCCATGAGTGAACCGCAACTGCATTACCGGACCTGCCCCCTTTGTGAAGCAACCTGTGGGCTAGAACTCACCGTGATCGACGACCGGGTGACTCGTATCCGCGGCGATCGGGACGACGTATTTTCGAAGGGGTTCATCTGCCCCAAAGGTTCGGTGTTGCAACGAGTCCACGAGGATCCTGACCGGTTGCGTAAGCCCATGATTCGTCGGGGAAGTCCCGACGATCGTGACAGTTGGGAAGAAGTCAGCTGGGAAGAAGCCTTTGCGGCAATTCGCGAAGGCTTGGCACCGATACTGGCGGGCAACCGTGATCAGGTGGCCGTATTCTTGGGCAATCCTGGTGTCCACAATCACGCGATGGCAGTAGGTAGCGGACTCATGCTCCATGCTCTCGGAACAAAGAATCTCTACACCGCGAGCACGCTCGATCAGATGCCTCGCCACGTTAGTGGCGGACTCATGTTTGGGTCACCTGGGGCGATTTCGATTCCCGATCTTGATCGGACCGATTACCTTCTCATTCTTGGTGGGAATCCGTACGTGTCCAACGGTTCGCTGTGCACGGCCCCCGATTTCCCCGGTCGCCTACAGGCGCTAAAAGAGCGCGGTGGTCAACTCGTAGTGGTGGACCCCATTCGAACTCGCACTGCCGAAGAAGCTACCGAGCACATTGCTATCCGCCCGGGGACCGACGCCCACCTCATGGTTGCGTTAATGCACGAGATCTTTGCGACGGACATGGTTGCGGCCGAGCGACTGAGCTGTCTCAATGGTTTTGAAGGATTGGCTGACTTGGTCGAACCGTTTAGCGCTGATGCGGTGGCACCGTTGTGTGGTATCCCGGCTCAGCAAATCCGGCGCATTGCCGCCGAACTTGCTGCCGCTCCGAGTGCCGCAATTTATGGTCGGATGGGAGCCCACACGGTTCCTTTCGGCACGATTGCCGCTTGGGCCGCCGACGCCTTGGCTGCCATCACCGGCAATCTCGACCGACCCGGGGGAAACATGTTCGCCCGAGCACCTCACGCCCGTCGCGACCCCGCTACGCCCGGTGGCCGAGGTTGGACAACGGGTCGGTGGAAAAGCCGCGTCGCAGCGAGCCCCGAAATCAAGAACGAATATCCAATCGCAATCTTGCCCGAGGAGATCACAACACCTGGTGAAGGCCAGGTGCGAGCGTTCATTACGGTGGCTGGGAATCCGGCCCGGTCCGGACCCAATAGCAAGCGGTTCGAAGCGGCTTTAACTCAACTTGACTTTATGGTCTCGGTCGACCCCGCCCTAAACGAGACGACGCGCTTCGCTAATGTAATCCTGCCTCCGCCATCGCCATTGGAACGGAGTCATTACGATGCTGCGTTCTACGGTTTGTCGGTGCGAAATGTGGCCAACTTTTCGCCCGCGTTGTTCGAACCAACCGGCATGGCCGAAGAGGAAATTCTGACCAACCTTGCGTTGATCATGGGTGGACTAGAAATGGACGCACAGGATTATCTCCAGGGCTTCCTTGAAGGTGAAATCGCGAAGGAAACAGGACGGGCGACATCACCAATCACTGGCCGTGATAGTGCGGAGATTCTGGCTGAACTCGGTGGCGAAACCGTGCCGGACAAACTCATGGATCTTCAGATTCGGGTGGGCGCTTTCGGCGACGGGTTTGGCGCGACACCCGACGGAATCAATGTCGATCACCTTCTTGATGTCGAACATGGCGTTGATTTTGGGGCACTCCAACCACGATTGCCACTGATGTTGCGTACGGCATCGGGTCAAGTTGAACTCATGCCAGAACTAATCGTGGCGGACTTCGAGCGATTCACTGCCACGCTTGAGGACCCCGCTTGGACCGATGACGCCATGCGGCTAATTGGTCGGCGGCACCTCCGGTCCAACAACTCGTGGATGCACAATGTGCGGCAACTTGTTAAGGGCAAACCGCGCTGCACGTTGCTGATGCACCCTGATGATGCCGCGGTTGCCAACCTGAGCGATGGTGACCCAGCAGTTGTCTCGTCACGGGTGGGAGAAGTAACGGCACCGGTCGAGATCTCTGACGCCATTCGGCCCGGTGTCGTAAGCCTTCCGCACGGGTGGGGCCACGACGCTCCTGGAACACAAATGGCGGTGGCGGCTGAGCACGCTGGCGTCAACTCCAATGTTCTAACTGACCATGACGACCGTGATCCACTATCGGGGAACACCGTCCTCAATGGGATTCGCGTAACGGTCGCTGCCGCTACGTAATCAGGTCTTCAACTACTCAGCGAGTTGGCCGCAAGAACACTGGGTTAGTAGGCGTCGAACGATCGGCACTGTATTGGTAGCCGTTGCTGTCGAAACTGGTGATCGCTTGGGTGCTTTGCACGCGGTTTTGGATCAGCCAAGCTGCCATTGCGCCGCGGGCCCGCTTGGCGAAGAAGCTAATCATCTTGTATTCGCCACTGGGGCTCGGGTCGAGGAAGCTCGGCGTGATGATCTGTCCGTTGATGAGTTTGGGCCGAACGGCCTTGAAGTACTCGTTCGATGCACAGTTGATGAGAACGTCTGGCCCTGGACTCACAGCCAGCGATTCGTTGAGTGAGTTTGTGATGGCCTCGCCCCAGAACTCGTACAAGTTCTTACCAACGGGGTTGCTGAGCTTGCTGCCCATTTCGAGACGGTACGGCTGGATTAGGTCGAGGGGGCGAAGTACGCCATACAGACCCGACAAGATGCGCAGCGTTTTCTGGGCGTGGGTGAAATCGCGTTGGGAGAACGAATTGGCTGCATCCATCCCGATGTAGGTGTCGCCGTTAAAGGCCAGTATCGCCGGCCGGGCGTTCTGGGGAGTGAACGGAGGCTGCCAGTCTTGGAAGCGCTCAAAGTTCAGTTCGGCCAGCGGTTCCGACAGCGACATGAGTTTGCTGATTTGCGCGGGCGATTGCGTGGCTAGGACATCGACGAGTTCGCTAGAACGATCCAACATGGCTGGTTCGCTGAACTTCTTGGTGGCCAACTTTGATTCGAAATCGAGCGCCTTGGCGGGCGAAATAACGATAAGCATGCTTATGGTCTACAGCCTTAGATGCGCTCGCGGCGGATACTGACTGATTTGCCCCGCAACTTGGCGCGACTCATGCCATCAATTACATGGTCGGCTTGATCTTGGGGTACTTCAACCAATGAGAACTGGCCGGTGATTTCGATGGAGCCGATTTGGTTTCCGGGTAGTCCCGTTTCGCCGGCGATTGCTCCGACAAGATCTTTAGGGCGGATGCCCGCGTTACGACCAACGTCGAGGTGGAGGCGGGTCATGGGCCCGCTGGGGCGTGAGCGTGGCTTGCCTTTGGAGCCGCCCCGGTTGTCTCGGTCGCCATACTTACCGCGTTTGTCACCGCGGCCACCACCGAGTTCGGCGTCGACAATGTCGCGCTCCTCGGTTTCGTTGCGGTTGGCTTCGTGGGCGATGCGAATCGCAGCCATGGCAATTTCGACCAAGTCGAAATCGTCGGACAAGGATTCGACCACAACGCGGTACTTCTCGTTCTCTTCCGATTCGTTGCCTTCAGTGGAGTCGAGGATGGCTTCGCGGATCGACGAACGCGTGATTTCCATGAGTTGGGCGCGCATGTCGGCGATAGTCGGCACTTTGTCGATAGAGATAGTGTGCTTGGTGAGCCGTTCGATGTTCTTAAGCTGGCGGTGCTCGCGAGGTTCGGCCAACGTGATGGCGACACCTTCACGACCAGCTCGGCCCACGCGCCCAATGCGGTGGACATAAGCTTCGGGAGCGGCTGGAACGTCGTAATTGACGACGTGGGTGAGATGGTCGATGTCGAGGCCACGGGCGGCGACATCGGTGGCAATGAGTAGGTCGGAAATACCGGCCTTGAGGCGACCCATGGCTCGGTCACGTTGTTCTTGGCCCATGCCGCCGTGTAGTGCTTCGGCCCGGTAGCCGCGGCCGTTGAGTGTGTCGGTGAGCTCGTCAACTTCGTGCCGTGTGCGGCAAAAAATGATCGCAGCCTCAGGGTTCTCGACATCGAGGATGCGGCCAAGCGCAGCGGCTTTGTCGCCACGACGCACCACATAGGCCGTCTGCTTGACGAGAGGCATGTTGTCTTCGTCGGTGGACTGCTTGGCGATCCGTACATGCAGTGGATCGTTGAGGTGATGTTTGATGAGGTTGTCAATGCGAGGGGGCATCGTGGCGGAGAACAACACTGTTTGGCGGTCGGCAGGTGTCTTGCTGAGGATTTCTTCGAGGTCTTCGGCGAAGCCCATGTCGAGCATTTCGTCGGCCTCGTCCAAGATGACAATGCCGATGTCTTGAAGTTGGAGTGTGCCCCGCTTGATGTGATCGATCGCCCGACCAGGGGTAGCCACGACGATGTCGACGCCGCGCCGAAGCTGTTGCAACTGCTTCTGGATGGGCTGACCACCGTAGATCGGCAGTACACGGGCACCAATGCCTCGGCCGTACTTGTGGACTGCTTCAGAGACCTGCATGGCCAGTTCTCGTGTTGGAACCAAGATGAGGGCGACGGGGGTGATCTCGTCGCTGTTGTGCTCGAGACCTTGGAGGACGGGGAGGGCGAATGCAGCCGTCTTGCCGGTACCGGTGGCAGCCTGGCCAAGCAGATCGCGACCCGTCATAATCAGCGGGATTGCTTCGGCTTGAATGGGCGTGGGTTCTTCGTAACCCTGCTTGGTGAGCTCATCCAAGATGGCATCATCGAGGCCAAGGTCAGTAAACAGAACGCGGTTGGCATCGGGAGATTCGTCGACGGGCTCGACAATTTCTTCAGCTTCGACGGTCTGGTCAGTCACGTCGGCTTCGTCGCTCAGGTCGGCTTCGGGGGCCGCTTGTAAGGCGACGTCTTCTGCAACATCTTCTGCAACCGCATCTTCGTCAGAGGCCGGGTCGTCGATCTGCTCTGTGTCATCGGTAGCCGATGGTGTGACCTCTTCAGCGGTGACTTCTTCAGCTTGGGCTTCATCAGCAGTGTCGGACGCGTCGACTGACTCGTTGCCAAGGTCCAAGGTGAGTGCTACAGGCTCCACGTCAGGCGCGGCGGGTTCAGCAGTCTCGGGTGGGGTAATGGCTTCTTCGCCGGCGCTCTGTGGCGCTGCAAACGGGTTTTCTTCGAATTCGGGCACATACCAGTGTGCCAGATTTCGCCTCGCGAAATGAGGTGACCTTGGTTACTCGTGTGGTGGCGCCAGCAACCAAGGCACATAGGCGAACGCTGGGGTGACATGTTCGGTCACACCGATGGGGTAGGCGCTAGCTTTGATTCCATGATTGAGTCGGTTGAGTGGTGGCAGGTTCTTGCGTCTGCCGTGCTTATTGTTTTGGCCATAGGCCTGAGTTGGTGGCGCCACATCGGCGTCGAACGTCGAATTGCCATCGCCGCGGTTCGTGCCGCGGTGCAGTTGCTTGTGGTTGGCTATGTGCTTAGTTGGATTGTCGAATCCAGCCGCGACGATTTGTTCGCCATCTTGTGGGTCGGCGTAATGGTGGCGATTGCCACGATCGTGATCTATCGACGGGCCCCCGAAATTCCTGGTGGAGCGTGGCTGGGTTTTGGTGTCACAGTGACGACGGTAGGGGTCTGTTTGGCCGTCATGTTTGGCCTTCAGGTGATCGAGTACGACCCGATTTCATTCGTGGTGATTGCCGGTATCACCATCGGTAACACTTTGCCGTCGGTTGTGCTGTCGGGTAATCGCATCGTGAATGTTATGCGCACGGAACGAGGCGAGATCGAGGCGATGTTGGCGTTGGGGTTCGACGCCAAGGGTGTGGTCCGTCAGGCAGGGAGGCCGCTGGCTCGTATTGCTCTCATCCCCCAAATCGAACGCACTAATGTGGTGGGTCTGATCGCGTTACCCGGAGCGATGACTGGGTTGCTGCTCGCGGGGGTCGATCCGCTTGATGCGGTGTTGATTCAACTCATCGTGATGTACCTGGTGCTTGGTGCAGTAGCCACCTCAGTGGTAGCCACGGTGATGATCGGTCTGCAGAGAGTCATCACCCCAGACCTGCGCCTCACCCAAATTTCGCCCACGCCTAAGAACTAAAATACCGGTGCGTATTTCTGCCCTGCGGGAAGCGGTGCAGTTAGCCGATAATGGCTTCGATTGATGCGCCAATCCCCTTGATGGGATCGGTTGATTGGCTGGCATCCATCTGGCTGATCCAACTGAGACTTACGTAGCCATCCATGACGGCACCGCCATCGCTCATTGGGTCGAGGTCACGGGGTGGACCCCACGCGAGTTTGATGAGGTGGGTCTCTGGATTGTTGTGGTCTGCTTCGAGTTTGGCGGTCGTGATATCGCGACCGGCACCTTGGCCAACTGAGGTGTAACGCCACCCCTTGATATCGCTAAGTTCGGCACTAGGAATATTTATGTTCAACACGGAAGGTTCGGTGGGCGGTGAAGCAATGACGGCGGCAACGACAGCAGCAGAAATGGCCGCGGCGCTATCCCATTTCTGGTTGGCCAATATGGCATCCCAGGCCTCTTTGTCGTGCCCCCAAGCATCGACACCATCAAGGTCGATGGCCTGACTAATCGCTATGCCGGTAACGCCCCGGTTGCGGGCGGTTGTGGCGGCACCGATGGTTCCGGAGTGGTAAACCGAATTGCCGACGTTGGCACCAGGGTTAATGCCAGAGACCACCAAGTCAAACGGCCCGTTGAAAACTCCCGCCACAGCGAACATGGCCAGTAACGCTGGTGGCCCGTTAACGGCCCATGCTTCGTCGATACCTTCGATGTCGACCTTGTGTGCTTCGGGCTTTTCATCAATCGGCGTACCGACGGCCGCACCGGCGCCCGAGTATTCCCGGTCGGGTGCCACAATGACGACTTCGCCAAGGGGGCGAATGGCGCGAGCTAGCTTATGCAATCCCGTAGAATTGATGCCGTCGTCGTTGGTAACCATGATGCGCATGAAGCAGCAGGCTAGCGGCGTAGTTGAGCGGTGATGAATCGTGGACCATTTGTCAGGGCTATTGTCAAATCATGACCTCGCGAACTGCCGACGAAATTGCCTTCGACCTAATGGCCACACCCGAAGGTCGAATCGATCCGTATCCGCTCTACGAGGAGCTTCGCGCCATGGGTCCAGTTCGTAGTGCTGAGCTTCCGGTTTGGTACTTCACCAACTTTGAGGACACGCGGACAATTTTGCGCGATAACCATTGGGTCAAGAGCGACGGTCCCGGATCAATCGTTGCCGGCGAAGAACTTCCGGTGTTTGAGGAAGAGCGTGGGGCCCGCCCGATGCTGTTCCTTAACCCTCCCGATCACACCCGTCTGCGTGGGCTGGTCAGCCGGGCTTTTACCCCTCGACGGGTGCAGGGTTTGCACGACCGTATCGAGACCATGGTCGACGAGTTGCTTGACGATCTTGAGGCCAAGGGCGACGTAAACATGATCGACGAGTTCGCTTACCTGTTACCAGTTCGGGTCATCAGTGAAATGATTGGTGTGCCTCTGGAGGATCGTGACTATTTTCGTCCTCTGACCGCTGCTTTGGTGGCGACCCTCGAACCAGTTTTTACTCCAGAA
The DNA here is from genome assembly GCA_963854565.1 of Acidimicrobiia bacterium. Taxonomy (GTDB): domain Bacteria; phylum Actinomycetota; class Acidimicrobiia; order Acidimicrobiales; family JAHEJN01; genus CAWKZT01. The sequence continues at coordinate 718 of CAWKZT010000049.1, read as the reverse complement.
CAAGGAGCTGAGGCACAGAGGGCGTCCATAAAGTTTCGGGCCTACTTTGATGATCTGATTCAGGTCCGCCGGGAAGATCCACAAGACGACCTGTTATCGGGTCTTATCGAGGCCAGTGATGGTAGTGATGCGTTGAGTCATGATGAGATTATCTCCACCGTCATCTTGATCTATGCCGCCGGGTTCGAGACCACCACCAACCTCATTGGTAATGGCATCTACAACTTGCTTCGCTATCCCGATCAGTTGGCCAAAGTGCGAGCCGATCTTGATCTGGTGTCGAACCTGGTCGAAGAAGTGCTTCGGTTTGATTCACCGGTCCAACTCGATGGCCGCATGGCGTCAGAGGACATCGAGATTGCTGGCGTCACTGTTCCCAAGGGCGAAACCGCTATCACGCTGTTGGGTGCGGCCAACCGGGATCCGTCGATGCTCGACAATCCCGAGGTCTTCGATGTGACGCGTACCGATATCCAGGTGATGAGCTTTGCGTCCGGCATCCACTTTTGTTTGGGGGCATCGTTGGCCCGAATGGAAGGGTGCATTGCGTTCGATCGGTTGCTTCGCCGGTTCAGTTTGATCGAGGCGAGCGGCGAAGCCGAATGGAAAGCGAACCTGACGCTGCGTGGGCTACAGAGTCTTCCGGTGCGGGTAGCTGTCTAACACCCGTAACACCCGTAACACCCTTAGCGGTGGGCAGTTATCGGGCTAGAGCCCG
>CAWKZT010000048.1:0-13066 GCA_963854565.1 Acidimicrobiia bacterium | reverse complement strand
TAACCCGATTGCTATGGAAGAGGGTCTTCGGTTCGCTATTCGTGAGGGTGGCCGTACTGTTGGTGCTGGCGCCGTCACCAAGATCCTCAAGTAGGGTCTGAACATGGCAGCAGGACAAAAGATTCGTATCCGCCTCAAGGCCTACGACCACGAAATCATCGACCAGTCGACAAAGAAGATCGTCGAGACGGTCAAGCGCACCAACGCCACACTTCGTGGACCGGTCCCGCTTCCTACCGAGAAGCACCGCTTCACCGTTATCCGCGGTCCCCACAAGGACAAGGACAGCCGTGAGCACTTCGAGATGCGCATTCATAAGCGCTTCGTCGACATTCTCGATCCGTCCCCTAAGACGGTCGATTCGCTCCAGCGTCTCGACTTGCCTGCTGGTGTCGATATCGAGATCAAGATTCAGACGAGCTAACTACTCGTTGGTGGTCTAGGTCACCAAAACAATAATTCGTGCGTACCGGAGCCACCCGAGAGGGTGGCTCCGCCGCGTAACGAGGTAATCGCAAAAGTTTGCCTTGGTGAGGCGTACCACCCGTATTGTCGAAGCTGGGCCATGGCGTATCGGGGACGGTTCAGCAACTACTGTCGCCTTCATGGCCGACGACGGGGTGCTGGTGGAGCGGGACCGAATGCCGCGGTGGGTACCGCAAGCAATTGGTCTGTTTTTCGTGGGCGCGGCGATGCTTTCGACCTCGCGGTGGCTCCTCCGGGAGCTTCACGGCCTTCTCATAATTTTGTTGGTTTCGCTGTTCCTGTCCTTTGCCCTGGAACCGGCGGTAAATCGGCTGGAACGTATGGGCATTCGCCGCGGCGCAGGAACGGGCCTGGTATTTCTGGCGACATTGGGGGCCAGCGGTATCTTCATTTTTGCGATCGGAACTCTTCTCGCCGATCAGGTCACCGAACTTGTTGATCAAGCGCCTGGCTATATCACCGATATTGAGCAGTGGGTAGAGGAAACCTTCAACGTCGAGGTCCAGACCGACGAGCTAGTGAGCGAGTTCCAAGCCGACGGTGCCGCTACGAGCTTCGCGACGCGCTTAGCCGGGAACCTAGTTGATCTTGGGTCCCAAATAGTGGGGCTGTTGTTCAGCATCTTGACGATCGGGCTGTTTACGTTCTATCTCGTTGCCGACGGTCCACGGATTCGCGAAGTGATCTGCGGGTTGTTGCGTCCGAAACACCAGCGTCGGGTTCTTGGCATATGGGATTTGGCCATCGACAAAACTGGTGGCTACATCTACTCGCGGGCGATATTGGCCGTTCTTTCCGCCGCAGTACATTGGGCTGCGTTTGCTGCCATCGGCGTGCCGTTCCCATTGCCATTAGCGCTCTGGATGGGACTGGTTTCCCAGTTTATTCCCGTTGTCGGTACCTACATCGCAGGTGCCTTCCCCCTTTTGGTGGCACTTCTGGACAGTCCGTCGAAGGCGCTGGCCGTACTTATCCTCATCCTGATCTATCAGCAGATTGAGAATTACTTCTTTGCCCCGAAGATCACGGCGCAAACGATGGAGATCCATGTGGCGGTTGCATTCGGTGCGGTGATCGCAGGATCCGCGGTGTTGGGCCCAGTTGGTGCTCTAGTGGCCCTGCCCGCGGCCGCGACAATCCAGGCTTTCGCGTCCAGTATCGTGTCGCACTATGACGTGGTAGACGAGGTCCGATCCGGTGGCCTTCCACCACGCCGGCTAGCTGACTAGCTCGGTCGCGTCGATATTGCCTGGACCCGCGACGGTTCGCGGTTTGAGGCCGTTAGAGTAATTGAGCGCTATCGGCAGTGAAACTATTCACGGCTCAGCACAAACCGAAGTTCTTTCAGGCCCTCGGGAACCAGAAGACACAACCGAATAAGTCGCTCCGCCGGGTCCCCGTGCGGAGCGTTCGCGTGAATGCCGGTCATCCGGCCTATGACACGAAATGAGACAGGCCTTATGGCACAAAAAGCGATCGTCGGCTCCAAAGTCGGCATGACCCAAGTATGGGACGAGCAGAACCGTGTGGTTCCCGTCACCGTCTTGAGCGTCAAGCCCTGCAGAGTCGTTCAAATTAAAACCGCAGAAACCGATGGTTATAGCGCGATTCAGGTCACCTTTGGTGAGCGCAATCCCGACAAACTTTCCTCACCGGCTCGCGGCCACTTTGCCAAGGCTGGCGTAGCGCCGGGATCAAAGCTCGTAGAGCTTCGTCTCGACGATGTCAGTTCTTTCGAACTCGGCCAAGAACTTACCGCCGACGTCCTTGGCGCTGGCGAACTTGTCGATGTCACCTCAGTGAGCAAGGGCAAAGGCTTTGCCGGCGCCATGAAGCGACACAACTTCAAGGGCGGCCGTGCTTCTCACGGTGCCCACAAGAATCACCGCAAGCCCGGTGCCGTCGGCCAGTGCGCCACGCCCGGTCGTATTTTCAAGGGCAAGAAGATGCCCGGCCGAATGGGTGGCCAAAAAGTGACCACTCTCAACCTCGAGGTTGTTCGCGCCGACACCGAAAACTCCCTTGTGCTCGTTCGCGGTTCCGTACCGGGCCCCAAGGGTGGAACGGTTATTGTCCGAAACGCTGTTAAGGCGAAAGGTGGGTCCAACTAATGGCTTCCATCGTAGTAAAGAACGTTTCCGGTGCTGATGCTGGCAAAGTCGATCTCGACGATGCCCTGTTCGGTATCGAACCCAACATCCCGGTTATGCACCAGGTTGTTACCGCCCAGCTAGCGGCCCGCCGCTCCGGCACCCAAAGCACCAAGACCCGCTCCGAAGCTCGCGGCGGTGGCGCCAAGCCATGGGCCCAGAAGGGCACAGGCCGTGCCCGCGCTGGCACATCCCGCTCGCCGATTTGGCGTGGTGGCGGTGTTGCACTTGGACCCAAGCCTCGCAGCTACAAGCAGCGCACCCCCAAGAAAATGGTTCGCCTGGCCCTTCGTTCGGCTTTGTCCGACCGTGCCGCTGACGGCAACGTAATGGTGGTTGACAACTTTGACTTCGCTGCCCCGAAGACCAAAGAAGCCGTAGCCGCCTTGAGTGCCATCGGTGCTGAAGGTCGCGTTCTGGTCGTCTTGCCAGGCATTGCCGACAATGCCTGGAAGAGCTTCCGCAACTTGCAGAATGTTCACGTGCTTGCCGCCCGCGAACTCAACGCCTACGACATTCTCGTTAGCGATGTTGTGGTGTTCACGTCCGAGAGCCTGCCAACCGCAGCCGCCGAGGACAAGAAGTCTGCTGCATCGGCCGCTCGTGCCGAAGAAGCCACCGACGAGACTGTTGAGGACAACTAATGCAAGATCCACGCGATGTCATCATCGAGCCCGTTGTTTCCGAAAAGTCCTACGGACTTCTCGAACAAGGCGTTTACACATTCCGAGTAGCCAACAACGCTGCTAAGCCCGAGATCCGTGATGCGGTAGAACGCATCTTCGGTGTCAAGGTCGTGAAGGTAAACACGCTCAACCGCAAGGGCAAACGCAAGCGCAACCGCCGCACCGGTGCATTTGGCTCCAAGCCAGACACCAAGCGTGCCCTCGTTACCCTCGCCGAGGGTGACTCGATCGAAATGTTCGAGGTCTAACCATGGCTCTTCGTAAGCGCAAGCCCACGAGCCCCGGCCGACGTTTCCAAACGGTCAGCGATTTCTCCGAGGTCACCTCCACTACCCCCGAGAAGTCTCTGCTTGTTCCGAAGCCACGCACTGGCGGTCGTAACAACCACGGACGTATCACTAGCCGTCATCGCGGTGGCGGCCACAAGCAGCAGTACCGTATTGTCGATTTCCGTCGCAACAAGAACGGGATTCCCGCCACAGTTGCCACCATCGAGTATGACCCCAACCGCAACTGCCGCATTGCGCTGTTGCATTTCCACGATGGCGAGAAGCGCTACGTACTTGCCGCCGAAGGCGTTCAGGTTGGCGATATCTTGCGAAACGGTCAAGGATCCGAGATTCGTCCCGGTAATGCTTTGCCACTCCGCTACATCCCCGTCGGTACCGTCATTCATAACGTCGAACTCCGTCCCGGTGGCGGCGGCAAGATGGCCCGCTCTGCTGGCGCCCGTGTGCAGGTAGTTGCCAAAGAGGGCGACTTCGCCACTTTGCGCTTGCCCAGCACCGAAATGCGCCGTGTGCCTATCGACTGCGTTGCCACGGTTGGTTCCGTCGGCAACAGTGAATTCGAACTCATTAAGATCGGTAAAGCCGGCCGTAACCGCTGGAAGGGCGTACGCCCACAGTCCCGCGGTGTTGTAATGAACCCCGTCGATCACCCGCACGGTGGTGGCGAAGGCAAAACCTCAGGTGGTCGTCATCCGGTTTCCCCATGGGGAAAGCCCGAATCACGAACACGTAACCGTAAGAAGAAGTCCGAAGACATGATCGTGCGTCGCCGCCGTACCCGCGGCGCACGCCGGTAAGGAGTAGATCATGCCAAGAAGTCTTAAAAAGGGTCCGTTTATTGATGGGCACCTCCTCCGCAAGATTGACAAGCTCAACGAGTCTGGCGACAAGCAGGTCATCAAGACCTGGTCGCGCCGCTCAACGGTCATTCCTGACATGATTGGCCACACCGTGGCTGTTCATGACGGTCGCAAGCATGTACCCGTGTACATCACTGAAGCGATGATTGGTCACAAGCTTGGCGAGTTTGCCCCCACCCGTACATTCCGTTCTCATGCGGGACAGGAAAAGGGCGGTCGACGCTAATGTCAGCTGCAACTATCCCGCTGAAGAAGCACTCCAAGACCAACGAACGCGCCGGCACCCGTGCCCAGGCTCGTTTCGTCCGTGTCTCGGCGTACAAGGCACGTGAAGTGCTCGACCTGGTCCGTGGCAAGTCCTACGGTGAAGCCGCCGAAATTCTGGCTTTCTCCGAACGAGCAATTGCTCGCACCATTGCGAAGGTTCTTGACAGCGCCGTAGCTAACGCGGAGAACAACGATGGCCTCGACGCCGAAGAACTCTTCGTGTCTGCCTGCTACGCCGACGAGGGCCCAACGCTTAAGCGCTGGCGTCCCCGTGCCCGTGGCCGCGCCACTCGCATTCGTAAGCGCACCTGCCATATCACTGTCATTGTGACCCGTTATTCGGCCGAGCAGCTTGCTGCTTTTGCCGCCCGCGACGCAGAACGCGGCACCGCAGGTCGTTCCGCCAACGCTGCCGATGCTCGTCGGGCTCGCGTTGCGCAGTCCAAGGCTCGGGCTGAGGCTGCTGAAGCTGCGGCCGAAGCCGAACATGATCACGAAGAAGACACCAGCGTCTTAGATGATGCTTCGGTTGATTCTGATTCTGATGGCACCGCCAATGCTGACGATGTCAGCCCGTTCGGCGAGTTCTCCGCTTTGCCTCTTGAAGATGGCGCCGCTCCTAGCGACGACTACACCATCAAGGGCAATGCCGACTCAATGCTGTATCACCCGCCTTCATCACCGTTCTACGACAGGACGGTTGCCGAAGTGTGGTTCACCACTGCCGAAGCTGCCGAAGCCGCCGGCTTCTCGTTGCCACCATCACTAGCAAAAGACGCTGAATCTTCCGATGCGGATAGCACGGAGGAAGAGGACTAATGGGACAGAAGATTCATCCGTACGGATTCCGACTAGGTGTAACCACCGACTGGAAGTCCCGTTGGTTCGCCGAACGCGAACAGTACTCCGACTTCGTAATTGAAGACTGGAAGATTCGCGACTACCTCATGACCGAATTGCCGCACGCGGCAATTAGTCGTGTCGAGGTTGAGCGCACCCGTGATCGTCTGCGTATCGACGTTCACACCGCACGCCCCGGCATCGTTATTGGTCGTCGTGGCGCCGAGGCCGACCGCCTCCGTGCCGGACTCACCAAGATCAGCGGCAACAACAAGATCCAACTGAACATCCAAGAAATCAAGCAGCCCGAACTTGACGCTGCCTTGATCGCTCAAGGTGTTGGCGATCAGCTTGCTGGCCGCGTCGCTTTCCGTCGTGCCATGAAGCGTGCCGTCCAGAACGCACAAAAAGCTGGTGCCCTCGGCATTAAGGTTCAGTGCTCGGGCCGCCTCGGCGGTGCCGAGATGAGTCGCACCGAGTGGTACCTCGAAGGCCGTGTACCGCTGCACACCCTTCGTGCTGACATCGATTATGGATTCCGCGAGTCCCACACCACCTACGGCCGTATTGGCGTCAAGGTATGGGTCTACAAAGGCGAAATCCTTCCTTACAAGGCTCGTGTCGACGACAACGTTGCCCAAGAAGCTACGTTGACTGTTGGCGAATCTGCCGGCGCCGCTAAGCCAAAGGGTGTCGTTTCTTCTCGCCGACGCGACGAAGAAAATGCCGATCCAGCACCACTGGTTAAAGAAGCCGATCCAGAGCTTGAGAAGTTGTTGGACGAGGAAGAGCAGATTGCTGCCAGCCTCGCTCCAGAAAGTTCAGAGACTCGCTTCCGTCCAGGGGAGGCCGACTAGTTATGTTGATGCCAAAGAAAGTAAAGCATCGCAAGCACCATCGTGGTCGCATGCGAGGCGTATCGAAGGGTGCCACCGAGTTGGCATTCGGAGAATACGGTATCCAGGCCCTAGAGCCCGGTTGGATGACTGCCCGTCAAATCGAAGCGGCACGTATTGCTATGACTCGTCATATCAAGCGTGGCGGCAAGGTTTGGATCAACGTCTTTCCTGACAAGCCCGTTACTGAAAAGCCAGCCGAAACCCGCATGGGCTCAGGTAAGGGCAACGTGGAACGTTGGGTCGCTGTTGTGCGCCCTGGACGTGTGTTGTTCGAACTTTCGTACCCCGAGAGTGACGTTGCTAAGGCCGCTCTCGAAAAAGCCATCCAGAAGTTACCCATCAAAGCACGGGTAATCGAACGTAAGGACGGCTTCTAATGGCCCGTAACGTTGTAGATCTTACTGATCTCGGTGACACCGATCTTCTTGATCGTCTCAACGAGACCAAAGAAGAGTTGTTCAACCTCCGCTTCCAAATGGCAACCGGACAACTCGAAAATCATGCCCGCTTAAAGCAGGTTAAAAAAGAAGTAGCGCGAGTTCGAACCGAGCTACGTATGCGCGAAATTGAAGCCGCCGAAGACCAGCAGGTCCAGGCAGCTAAGGCCGAAAGTGAGAACGCCTAATGGCTGAATCAACGACCGAAGCACGGCCGAACCCACGTAAGGTCCGCGAGGGCCTTGTTGTTTCCAACAAGATGGACAAGACAGCTGTTGTTGCGTCCGTCGACCGGGTTCGTCACCGCCGCTACAGCAAGACCGTGCAACGCACGACCAAGCTGCATGTCCATGATGAGAACAACGAGCTAAACGTCGGTGACTTGGTGCGTGTCCAGGAGACTCGTCCACTGTCGAAGACCAAACGCTGGCGTCTCGTCGAAGTTATCGAAACGGCGAAGTGATCTTATGATTCAGCAAGAGTCACGTCTTCGTGTAGCCGACAACTCCGGGGCCAAGGAAGTTCTTTGCATCCGAGTACTCGGCGGCTCGAAACGCCGTTACGCCTCTATTGGCGATGTATTCAAAGCCACGGTTAAGGTTGCCATTCCTGGCGCCGCCGTGAAAAAGGGCGAGGTCGTCAAGTGCGTCGTCGTCCGTACCAAGAAGCAGATCCGTCGCGCTGACGGTTCCTACATTTCGTTCGATGAGAACGCCGCTGTGTTGTTGAACGACAACGACCAACCCCGAGGTACTCGTATCTTCGGACCAGTTGGCCGTGAACTTCGCGACAAGAACTTCATGCGTATTGTCTCACTCGCACCGGAGGTGTTGTGATGGCAGGTTTGAAGATCCGCAAGGGCGACCGCGTTGTCGTGCTTGCCGGTAAAGACAAAGGCAAAGAAGGCACTGTTAGCCGTGTCATGCCCGACAAAGGCAAGGTCATTGTTGACGGCATAAACGTCGTCAAGAAGCACCAGAAGCCCACCCAGACGACCATGCAGGGAGGCATTATCGACCGCGATATGCCCATCGCTGTCTCTAACGTCGCAATCCTGAGCCCCAAAGATGGCAAGGCAACTCGTGTTGGCTACCGCTTCGAGGCAGATGGCACCAAGATCCGTATTTGCAAGCGAACAGGAGCCGACCTCAAATGAGCACCACTACGGCACCTCGTCTCAAGGTTAAGTACAACGAAGAAATCCGCCTGGCGTTGCAGACCGAACTCGGCCTTAGCAACGTCATGCAAACCCCGAGGCTCGAAAAGATCGTCATCAACATGGGTGTCGGAGACGCAGTGTCTCAGGCCCGCTTGCTTGAAGGCGCCATCAAGGACCTCACTATCATCTCGGGCCAAAAGCCCATGACGACTCGGGCCAAGAAGTCCATCGCCAACTTCAAGTTGCGCGAAGGCAACCCCATTGGTTGCAAGGTCACACTTCGTGGTCCTCGCATGTGGGAATTCTTCGATCGCCTGATCAATCTTGCCATTCCCCGTGTACGTGACTTCCGTGGTCTTAACCCACGTTCGTTCGACGGCAACGGCAATTACACCTTTGGTGTTACCGAACAGTTGATCTTCCCGGAGATCAACTACGACGATGTCGACGTCGCCCGAGGCATGGACATCACCATCGTTACATCCGCCACTACGAACGAGCAGGGCCGAGCATTGCTTAGCGCCTTCAGCTTCCCGTTCCGGACCGAGGGCTAAATACCATGGCAAAGAAAGCGCTAATCAATAAGCAGCAAAAGACGCCGAAGTTCAAAGTTCGTGCGTACACCCGTTGCCGTAAGTGCGGACGACCACATTCGGTCTACCGCAAATTTGGACTCTGCCGCATTTGTTTACGCCAACTTGCCCACCGTGGCGAGCTTCCTGGCGTGACCAAGGCCAGCTGGTAGGGAAGGAATTTAACCATGACAATGACAGATCCCATCGCCGACATGCTTACCCGTATTCGCAACGCGAACACGGCCATGCTTGACGACGTCGCTATGCCCTCATCGAAGGCAAAAGAATCCCTCGCAGCCGTGCTGCTCAAGGAGGGGTACATCAACTCCTTCGAGGTGGTTGTAGTTGACGATCGTCCTGGCAAAGTCTTGAACATCGACATGAAGTACTCGCCTAGCCGCGAGCGCGTCATTTCGGGCCTCAAGCGAGTCTCAAAGCCCGGTCTCCGGGTCTACACCCAGTTCGACAAGGTCCCTCGTGTCCTTGGCGGCCTCGGCGTAGCCGTCCTTTCAACCAGCAAAGGTCTTATGACCGACCGTGAGGCACGCAAGCGCCACATGGGCGGCGAGATCCTCTGCTACGTCTGGTAGGTCACTATGTCTCGTATTGGACAAGCAATTATCGCGATCCCTGCTGGTGTTGACGTTACCGTCGACGCCCATGGGGTAACAGTAAAGGGTCCTAAGGGTTCCCTTACTCAAGAGCTTCCCGAAACAATTTCGGTAGTGGTCGAAGACGGCACCATTTCGGTGGTCCGTTCGATCGAAACAAGCTCGGCTCGTGCCCTGCACGGTCTCATTCGTTCCTTGGTGAACAATATGGTCATCGGCGTGACAGAAGGGTTCCGCAAGGATCTCGAAATTGTCGGCGTTGGTTACCGTGCGATTGCCAAGGGCACCAACAAGCTCGAAATGCAGCTCGGTTACAGTCACCCGGTTAACGTGGTGGCCCCCGACGGCATTGAGTTTGACGTACCCCAGCCCACCCAAATTGGCGTGGTTGGTATTGATAAGCAAGTTGTCGGCCAGGTTGCCGCTGAGATCCGTTCGTACCGCAAGCCAGAGCCCTACAAGGGCAAGGGCATTCGGTACGTCGGTGAACACGTACGCCGCAAAGCCGGCAAGGCTGCGAAGTAGGTTCCCATGGCGAATAATTCAAACAAGCGCCGCGAAGCACGCCTTCGTCGCCATTTCACAGTCCGCAAGACAGTTGAGGGCACTCCAGCCCGCCCCCGTCTTGCCGTATTCCGCTCAAACAAGCACATCGTGGCTCAGGTCATCGACGATCTTGCTGGACGCACTCTTGCTTCCGCCTCGACCCTCGAAACCGATCTCCGCGGCGGTGCTACCAGCAACGTTGATGCGGCCACCAAGGTCGGCACACTTGTTGGCGAACGAGCCAAAGAAGCTGGTATCACCAAGGTCGTATTCGACCGCGGTGGCCATCGTTACCACGGCCGTGTTGCGGCCCTTGCTGATGCTGCCCGCGAAGCCGGGTTGGAGTTCTAATTATGGCTACATCTGCTCCCGAACTGCGTGACTCTAAGGTCATTCATATCAACCGTGTTGCCAAGGTCGTCAAGGGTGGTCGTCGGTTCTCCTTCACTGCTCTTGTTGTGATTGGCGACGGCGCCGGTCGTGTTGGGCTTGGCTACGGCAAGGCTAAAGAGGTGCCTCTGGCTATCCAGAAGGGCACCGAAGAGGCACGCCGTAACTTGTTCTCTGTTCCCTTGGCTGATCGTACGATCATCCATCCGGTAACCGGAGTCAATGGCGCTGGCAAGGTCTTCATGAAGCCCGCTGCACCAGGTACTGGTGTTATTGCTGGCGGCGCCGCTCGTGCCATTCTTGAAGAAGCTGGTATCCACGATGTTCTTTGCAAGTCGTTGGGTTCGCCCAACCACATCAACGTCGCTCGTGCCACTATTGATGGACTTCGCTCACTGCGTCGCCCCGATCACATCGCCGCTCTCCGGGGCCTTTCTCCCGAAGAATTCGTTCCAGTCGGCCTTCTGCAGTCCTACCGCACCGCCGAGGGCGTCGGCTCCAACGACGACTCGTCTGAGGAGAACTAATGGCTCTTAAAGTCACCCAAACTGGTTCCAGCATTGGAACCAAGCCCAAGCAGCGCGGCAATCTTCGTGCCCTTGGTCTTGGCCGTATTGGCAAATCCAACATCCTTCCCGATCGCCCGGAAATCCGTGGCATGATCGCTCGTGTTCCCCACCTCGTTGAGGTCACGGAAGTCGACGGAGAATAATTATGAAGATTCATGATCTCAAGCCCCCAGAGGGTTCGAATCGCAAGTCCAAGCGTCTTGCTCGCGGTATCGGTGGCCATGGCGGTAAGACCGCAGGCCGTGGTTCCAAGGGTCAGCGCGCCCGCAGCAAGGTACGTGTTGGCTTCGAAGGTGGCGGTATTCCGTTGCACATTCGTTTGCCGAAGTTGCGCGGTTTCAATAACCCGTTCCGCGTCGATTACCAGGCCATCAACCTTGACACACTCGAAGAGTGCGGTCTTGACGTTGTGACCCCAGAGACACTTCGCGAAATCGGCTTGGTATCGAAGGGCGCCTTCGTAAAGATTCTTGGTCGTGGCGAACTCACCCGCAAGCTTGATGTTTCGGTTGAGGCCTTCTCGGTTTCGGCCGAGGCCGCTATCACCGCCGCGGGCGGTACTGTCACGAAGTTGCCACTTCCCTTCAAGGGCGGCCGTCCACCAGCCCAAGGCAACGCACTTACCAACCGCTAACGACTCGACCCTTCGGGGTCAACCATCCCAGGAGGATCGGTGTTCGGAGCTCTTCGCAATATCTCTAATGTAATGCGGATCCCAGATCTGCGGAACAAGTTGTTCTTCACGTTCGCAATGCTCGTGATCTACCGACTTGGTGCATTCGTACCCGCGCCGGGTATCGACTTGGATGCCGCACAGTTACTGCGAGAGCGAGCCGAGCAAGAGGGCGGCTTCTTGTCGTTCCTGTCGTTGTTCTCGGGAGGGGCACTTACTCAGTTTGCGGTGTTCTCGCTGGGTATTATCCCTTACATCACCGCATCGATCATCATGCAGGTGCTTGGCATCGTGGTGCCTCGTGTTGAACAGTGGCAGCAACAAGGTGCCGTCGGGCAACGCAAGATCACGCAGTGGACCCGCTACCTCACTATCGCAATTGCCATTGTGCAGAGCACCGGCTTTGCCTTCTTGTTCCACAATGGTGGTGGTGGCTTCGGCTCCGGCGGACAGGGCTCATCGCAGAATTCGCTCGACTTCTTACCCAACTTCACCGCACCACGTGTCGGCCTAGTTGTTCTAACCCTTACCGCTGGTACCGCACTGCTGATGTGGATGGGTGAGCTCATCAGTCAGCACGGCATTGGTAACGGCATGTCGTTGCTGATCTTTGCTTCGGTGCTGTCGGGTCTGCCTAACCAACTTTCGTTGGTCAAGCAAAACGAAGGCCTCGACGCTGCACTCGGCATTGTCTTGTTGTACATAGCGCTTACCTTCCTCATTGTGTTTGTCGAGAACGGTCAGCGACGTATTCCTGTCCAATTCGCCAAGCGACAAGTTGGCCGTCGAATGTATGGCGGCTCCAGTACATACATCCCGCTCAAAGTCAATCAGTCGGGTGTTATTCCGATCATCTTCGCTAGCTCGGTTCTTTACTTGCCTCAGCTTGGTTCGGTGGTCTTGCCTTCCGATTCGGACCCCGACAACTTCACTTGGGGCGAAAGCGTTCAGCGTTTCGTGGATAATCATCTGGCTCAGCCTGACTCACCCATTTACCTAATTGTGTTCGGCCTCATGATTGTTGGCTTCGCCTATTTCTATACCGCAATTACGTTTGACCCGGTCAAGCAGGCCGATCAGATTCGTAAGCAGGGTGGCTTCATTCCGGGTATCCGGCCGGGTGTGCAGACCGAGAAGTATCTCGGCCGAATCCTTAACCGGATTACCTTGCCCGGAGCACTGTTTATTGCGTTTGTTGCCTTGCTTCCCGCCTACATTTTGGCCCGCATGTTGGGTGCCAACGTAGGTTCGGGTGTCTTTGCCTTCTCAGGTGTCTCGATTCTCATTGCTGCTGGTGTTTCGCTTGAAACGCTGAAACAGATCGACAGCCAGCTCATGATGCGTAACTACGAAGGTTTCCTGAAGTAATGACCGACGGTCAAGTGATGCGCTTAATCATTGTTGGCCGCCAAGGCTCCGGCAAAGGTACTCAGAGCGCGCGCTTGGTTGATCACTTCGGTGTTGTACATGTCTCTACCGGGGACATGTTACGAACCGCGGTCAAAGCTGGCACCGACGTTGGCGAACAAGCCGAAGCAATAATGGATGCCGGCGAACTGGTACCCGACGATCTCATGATTGATATTGTCAGTGCCCGCTTACATGAGGACGACATTGTCCAAAATGGT